>JAKABO010000015.1 GCA_021796835.1 Pseudomonadota bacterium
CGGAATTGGAAGAATTCCGTCAGGACTTGAATCGTGAGGCGGGACCGGAATTCCCCCGAATCACCCTGTTGACCCTGGTGCTCAAGGCCCTGGCGGCGGTATTGCCGGATTTTCCGGAATTCAACGCGTCCCTGCAAGGGGATGCCCTGGTTCTGAAGCATTATATCCACCTGGGTTTTGCCGCAGATACCTCTTCGGGGCTGATGGTGCCGGTGGTTCGTGACGTACCGTCCAAGGGAATCCGCGCCATTGCCACCGAGGTGGCGGCCTTGGCGGTCCGGGCCCGGGAAGGCCAGCTGACTCCGGACGAAATGCAGGGGGGAACGTTTTCCGTGTCCAGTCTGGGCGGGATTGGAGGGTCATTTTTTACGCCCATCATCAATGCGCCGGAAGTGGCCATTCTGGGACTGGGGCGGGCGCTTCAGAAACCGGTCTGGCGTGCGGGGTCCGTGGTGGGGCGCTGGATGTTGCCTCTGTCGCTGTCCTACGACCACCGGGTGATCGATGGCGCAGGCGCAGCCCGTTTCAATGAAGCGTTGTGCCAGATTCTGGCGGATATCCGCCGCATTTTGGTTTAGGGTAGAGTGACGGATGATGAGTCAGGAAGTGGAAACGGATTTTGAGGTCGTGGTGATCGGGGCCGGCCCGGGTGGCTACGCTGCGGCATTTCGCAGTGCGGACTTGGGGCGGCGGACCTTGCTGGTTGAACGCGCCACGACCCTGGGCGGGGTTTGTCTGAATGTGGGGTGCATTCCTTCCAAGGCGCTCCTGCATGTGGCGGCGCTCAAGGATGCGGCTTTGGCCCTGGGGGCTCAGGGAGTCCACTTTGCGCCACCGCAAGTGGACCTGGATGCCCTGCGTGCCTGGAAAGACCAGGTGGTGGAAAAATTGACGGGCGGCCTGGTGCGCATGGCCAAAGTGCGCAAGGTGGAGGTATGGCACGGCAGGGCACGTTTCACGCAGCCCCATACCCTGGAAGTGCAGGATGATGCGGGGACGCTCCGTTCGGTCCGGTTTCAGCAGGCTATCATCGCCACGGGTTCGGCACCGGTGACCTTGCCCTTTCTGCCGCAGGATCCGCGCATTCTGGATTCCACCGGGGCACTGGCCTTGACTTCGGTGCCTGCTCGCCTGCTGGTGGTGGGCGGGGGAATCATCGGCCTGGAAATGGCTACGGTCTATGCTTCCCTGGGCGCCCGGATCGATGTGGTGGAAATGTCCGGCAGTTTGATGGGCGGGGCAGACCGGGATCTGGTCAAGGTCTGGGAGAAACATAATGCGCCCCGTTTGGGCAAGGTGCAGCTTGGCACCCGCGTGACTGCCGTGGATGCTCGTCCCGATGCCCTGTGGGTCAAATGGGTGGATGCCCAGGGTCGGGAAGGGGAGGCCACGCCTTATGACGCGCTTCTGGTGGCGGTGGGGCGTACGCCCAACAGCCGCGATCTGGGGTTGGATGCCCTGGGCGTGAAGGTGAATGAACAAGGCTTCATCCCGGTGGATCGTCAGCAACGGACGGTTCAGCCCCATATCTTCGCCATTGGGGATGTGGTGGGACAGCCCATGCTGGCCCATAAGGCCACCCATGAAGGGCATGTGGCTGCAGAAGCGGCGGCAGGTTTGCCGCGTGGACTGGATATCCGCCAGATTCCTGCCGTGGCCTATACCGATCCGGAAGTGGCCTGGACCGGTCTCACGGAAAGCACAGCCCAGGCCCAGGGCGTTTCCTACGGCAAGGCGGTTTTCCCCTGGGGGGCCAGTGGACGGGCTTTGGCCAATGGACGCGCGGAAGGCTTTACCAAGATTTTGTTTGACGAGACCACCCACCGCGTGTTGGGCGGGGGAATCGTGGGTACGGCGGCGGGGGACCTGATCGGTGAATTGTCTCTGGCGGTGGAAATGGGGGCGGACGCCACCGATTTGGGGCGCACCATCCATCCCCATCCGACGCTGGGTGAAACGGTGGGGTTGGCGGCAGAATTGTATGAAGGGGTTTGCACCGATTTGCCTCCCCTGCGCCAAAGGTCGACCTCATGAAAATACTGGTGAGCAATGATGACGGGTACTTTTCGGCGGGGTTGGCGGCATTGGTGGATGCCCTCACGCCTCTGGGGGAAGTGACCGTCGTGGCGCCCGATACGGAGCGCAGCGGGGCCAGCAACTCCCTGACCCTGGACCGTCCCTTGATGGTGCGGCGGGCGCCCAACGGGTTTTACCGGATCAATGGAACGCCCACGGATTGCGTCCACATGGCTGTGACCGGATTGCTGGAATGGGAGCCGGATGTGGTGGTATCCGGTATCAATCACGGGGCCAACATGGGCGATGACACCCTCTATTCCGGAACCGTGGCGGCGGCCACCGAAGGCTATCTGCTGGGGATCCCCTCCCTGGCCATCTCGCTGGCCTATGGGGCCGAGGGCGGAGGAGCGGGTGCCACGCCCGAACGTGACCGGAGTCAGCCCCTGTATTTTTCCACGGCGGCCCGGGTGGCTGCCGATCTGGTGCGACGGTGGCAGCACCGTCCTTTCGAGGGACCTTCCCTGATCAACGTAAATGTGCCCGACCTGCCCTATGAAGCCCTCAGGGGTCTGAAAGTGACGCGCCTGGGCCGACGGCACAAGGCGGAACCAGTGATCCGGTCCACCAATCCGCGCGGAGAAACCATCTATTGGGTAGGGCCGGCAGGGCCAGTGGCCGATGCCGGGGAGGGGACCGATTTTCATGCAGTGGCAGCGGGGTGGGTTTCACTCACGCCTTTGCAGGTGGATTTGACGCACTATCCCAAAATGGATGCCTTGCGGTCGTGGGTGTCATCGTGAGAAATCCCCCAACGGCTCTGGGAAGCGGCATGACCTCGGAGCGTACCCGTGTGCGCATGGTGGAGCGCTTGCGGGCACAGGGGATCAAGAATGAAACCGTGCTGGCGGCTTTGGCCAGCGTTCCGCGCCACCTGTTCGTGGATGAGGCCTTGTCCAGTCGCGCATACGAGGATTCAGCCCTGCCCATCGGTTTTGGCCAGACGATTTCTGCCCCTTACATGGTGGCGCGCATGGTGGAATTGATCTGCGCCGGGACCCCGCCCAGGAAGGTCCTGGAAGTGGGCACGGGGTGCGGGTATCAGGCCGTGGTGCTGGCCCGGTTGGTCCCCGAGGTGTACTCGGTTGAGCGGATCGGGGCCCTTCTGGAAAAAACCCGCGCCCGTCTGTGGTCCCTGCGGATCCAGAATCTGCGTCTCAAGCATACCGATGGTTTTCAGGGGCTGCCGGAGGCTGCCCCGTTCGACGCAATCATCGTGGCGGCGGCTGCGCCCCGGATTCCCCCTGCGTTGGTGGAACAATTGGCACCCGGCGGGCGGTTGATCGTGCCGGTGGGGACCCATGTCCAACATCTGGTTCTGGTGGAGAAACTGGAGGAAGAGGTGCGCGAAACCGTTCTCGATCCCGTGCGTTTCGTCCCTCTCCTGACCAATCTGAGTTAACCGTGCAAGGAGTTTGCGATGCCACTGCCCTATTATGATTTCCGATTCATGACACAGCGTGGACTGGGCGTGCTGGGCGTGGTGGTGCTCTTCGGCCTGGCGGGATGTGCCACCGAAGTGCCCGCGCCCATCCAGGAATCCCATCCCCACGGATCGGTCCCTCCGTCAGCGGAGAAACCGTCGGCCGGAATCCCCGCTTCCCCCGAAAAAATCGCGCATTCCGTGACGGTGGACGGCACCGTCTGGGGGTGGCCGCTCAGTCAGAAAGGCGGCACGCCCAATGGCATGGGGATCGACATTTCGACACGTCAGAGCCAACCGGTATTGGCGGCGGCTGACGGCGTGGTCAGTTACGTTGGCGAGGGGATTTCCAGTTACGGTCTGATGGTGATCCTCAAGCATCCCAATGATTATGTCAGTGTCTATGCCCATAACGGCAAGGTGGTGGTGCACCAGGGGCAGGTAGTGACGCGCGGGCAGAAAATTGCCGAAACCGGTGTGAAGGGAAAAAAGGACAAACCTTGGCACTTCGAGATTCGTCACGGAGGAAAACCGCTCAACCCGCTGGCGTTCTATGCGGGCAAGACGACGGATTTCAAGACGCCGGCTCGATGATCAGGGCAGCCACCACGCGCCGCCCTTCGCCGGACAGGATGGCATAAGTACGGCAGGCCGCAGCCGTGTCCATGACTTCCAGTCCAATGCCGCGTTCCAGCAAGGGGCGCGTCAACTGCCAATCCGGAAAGCGGAAACGGTTCCCGCTGCCCAACAGGACCAGTTCGGGGTCATGGTCGAGCAATTCGGTAAAATGTCGTTCCTCCAGCAGTTCCAGATGGGGGACCCAGCCGGGTTGCAGGCGTTCCGGGCCGAGCACCAGGCTTTCGGTGTATTTGACCTGATCGATCAGCACGAAACCGGGACCGTGACCGGTCAAAGTCAGGGGGGTGTCCGCACGATGGTGAACGAGTTTCATGGGAGGGCTTCATCAGAGTGAGGGGTTAGGGTAAAATGATACCCTTTGCTTATTCGCTGACGCAACGGATCATGCCCGAATTTCCCCGTATCCAACGATTGCCTCCCTATGTATTCAACATCACGGGAGAACTGAAAGCCGCCGCCCGGCGCCGGGGCGAGGACATCGTCGACTTCGGGATGGGCAATCCGGATCAACCCACCCCCCAGCACATCGTGGATAAACTGGTGGAAGCGGCCCAGCGCAACGACACCCACGGCTATTCCCTGTCGAAAGGGATTCCGCGGGTACGCAAGGCCATTTGCCATTGGTATCAACGTCGTTTCGGGGTGGAACTGGATCCGGAAACCGAGGCCATTTTTACCATCGGTTCCAAGGAAGGGATCGCGCACCTCATGCTGGCAGTCCTGGACACGGGAGACATGGTGCTGGTACCCAATCCCAGTTATCCCATTCACATCTACGGACCCGTGATTGCAGGCGCAGACATCCGTCATGTCAGCATGACCCCCGGCGTGGATTTTTTCGAGGAACTGGAAGAAGGGTTGCGCGGCTCCTGGCCCCGACCCAAGATGCTGATCCTCAACTTCCCCAGCAATCCCACGACCCAGTGCGTGGACCTGCCTTTTTTCGAGCGGGTGGTGGCCCTGGCCAAGGAATACGGCATCTATGTGGTGCATGACCTGGCCTATGCCGACATCGTGTATGACGGCTATCAGGCACCTTCCATCCTGCAGGTGCCCGGAGCCAAGGATGTGGCCGTGGAGTTTTTTACCCTGTCCAAAAGTTACAGCATGGCAGGGTGGCGGGTCGGCTTCATGGTGGGGAACCGGGACCTGGTGGCGGCCCTGGGGCGCATGAAAAGTTACCATGACTACGGGACCTTCACGCCCATTCAGGTGGCTTCCATCGTGGCTCTGGAAGGGCCTCAGGATTGCGTGGAGACCATTCGTGCCACCTATCAGCGTCGGCGTGATGTGATGGTGCAGGGGTTGCGCCAGATCGGCTGGAATGTGGCCAATCCCAAGGCGACCATGTATGTCTGGGCAGAGATCCCCGAACTCTATCGCAAATCGGGATCGCTGGAGTTTGCCAAGAAATTGCTTCAGGATGCCCATACGGCCGTGTCGCCCGGCATCGGGTTTGGAGAGTTGGGGGATGGTCATGTGCGGTTTTCCCTGATCGAGAATGAAGCACGTACCCGTCAGGCCATGCGGGGAATTCGGGATATGTTTCGTAAGGACGGATTGTTATGACACCCATTCGGGTAGGATTGCTGGGCCTGGGCATTGTCGGGGGAGGGACGTGGCAGATCCTGGAACGAAATCGTGAGGAAATCGCCCGTCGGGCGGGCCGGGAAATCGTGGTGACGCGCGCCGCCGTGCGGCCCCAGGATCTGGAACGGGCGGCCCTGAGGACTGCTGGGCGAATTCAACTGAGTACGGATCCGGTGGAGGTGGTGGAGGCCGGGGATGTGGATGTGGTGGTCGAGCTCATGGGGGGGTACGAGCCCGCCAAGACCCTGGTGCTGCAAGCGCTTGCGCTTGGCAAACCGGTGGTGACCGCGAACAAGGCGCTGCTTGCCCTGCATGGCAACGAGATTTTTGCGGCCGCGCTGCAGTGCGGAGTGATGGTGGGGTTCGAGGCGGCGGTGGCGGGGGGCATTCCCATCATCAAAGCCCTGCGCGAAGGACTGACGGCCAACCGCATCCAGTGGTTGGCCGGGATCATCAACGGGACCAGCAATTTCATCCTGACCCAGATGCGTGACCAGGGCATGGGCTTTACGGAGGCCTTGCAACAGGCCCAGGCCCTGGGTTATGCCGAAGCCGATCCCACTTTCGACGTGGAAGGGATCGATGCGGCGCACAAACTGAGTTTGCTGGCCGCCATTGCGTTCGGAATCCCCGTTCAATTCGAGCGTGCCCATGTGGAAGGAATCACGAAACTGACGGCAGAGGACATCCGTTATGCCGAGGAGTTGGGTTACCGCATCAAACTGTTGGGAATTGCCAAGCGCACGGCACGAGGCATCGAGTTGCGCGTACATCCGACCCTGATTCCCGAGCGCCGTTTGATCGCCAATGTGGACGGCGTCATGAATGCCGTGCTGGTCAACGGGGATGCCGTGGGCTCCACCCTTTACTACGGGGCCGGGGCCGGCGCCGAACCCACCGGTTCGGCGGTGGTGGCAGATCTGGTGGACATTGCGCGCATGACCGGTTCCGATCCCGGGCATCGGGTACCCCATCTGGCTTTTCAGCCCGATCAGGTGCGTGACGAAGTGGTGCTGCCGGTGTCCGAGATAGAAACGGCCTACTATCTGCGCCTGCGTGCGACCGATCGACCGGGCGTGTTGGCCGAGGTCACGCGCATCCTGGCGCAGCAGGAGATTTCCATCGAAGCCATGCTTCAGAAGGAACCGGGGGCAGGGGAAGAACGGGTGGACGTGATCATGTTGACGCATGTCACGCAGGAACGGGCCATCGATGCGGCCATTGCAGAAATCGAGGGCCTGGAAAGCATCGCCGCCCCCGTGGTGCGTTTGCGCCTCGAAACCCTTTCTTCCTGATTTTTAAATGACCGAGACGATTGCCATGGCTCACTATCAAGGTTTGATTCACCGCTACCGGGACCGTTTGCCGGTTTCCGAGCAGACCCCCATCGTCACCCTCAACGAGGGCAACACCCCACTCATCGAATTGCAGCGCCTGCCCCGCACGTTGGGCTTCGACGGAAGGATCCTGGTGAAGTTCGAGGGGTTGAACCCCACCGGATCCTTCAAGGATCGCGGGATGACCCTGGCCGTCACCAAGGCGCTGGAAGCCGGGTCGCGGGCCATCATCTGCGCCTCCACGGGGAATACCTCGGCGGCGGCGGCGGCCTATGCAGCACGGGCCGGCATGACTTCCTTCGTGCTCATTCCGGAGGGCAAGATCGCCCTGGGCAAACTGGCGCAGGCCATGATGCATGGAGCCGTGGTGCTGCAAATCCAGGGCAATTTCGACGACGGCATGCGTCTGGTACAGGAAATCTCGGCGGAAATGCCCGTCGCCCTGGTCAATTCGGTCAATCCTTACCGTTTGCAGGGACAAAAGACCGTGGCGTTTGAAATTGTCGAAGCCCTCGGGACGGCCCCCGACTACCATGTACTGCCGGTGGGCAATGCGGGCAACATCAGCGCACACTGGAGCGGTTATTGCGAAGCCAGCGGGGTACAGACGGCGGCTTGCGGTCATTGCCAGGGCCGGTGTCCTTACCACGGCCCGGCACCTCTGACGACCCATCGACCCGTCATGGTGGGCTATCAGGCCGCCGGATCTGCGCCCTTCATGCGCGGGGGGCCGGTGGCTCATCCGGAAACCATCGCGACGGCCATTCGCATTGGCAATCCCATGTCCTGGTCACTGGCCTGGGCGGCGGTGCGGGAATCCGGTGGTTGGTTTGACGAATGTACCGATGCGGAAATTCTGGCGGCTCAGGCGCTCCTGGCCCGTACGGAAGGGATTTTTTGTGAGCCTTCTTCCGCCACGTCCCTGGCTGGATTGTTCAAGGATCTGAAGGCAGGGCGCATCCGGGCGGGTTCGACGATCGTGGCGACCCTGACCGGGCATGGTCTGAAAGATCCGGACACTGCCATTGCCCAAAGCCAGCCGACTCATGGAGTGGCCGCTGAAAAGGGCCCCATTGCGGAATTGATCGGGAAATTCCTGTAACATTCTGGGAAATGTTTCCGTTTATAATCTTCCTCCGTCCCCATGGGGTATTGAGATGTGTGCAAGGAGAGAGAGCATGAGGCGGTGGAAGACGTTATTGCCAATGTTAATGATACTGGGCCTGGGCGGATGCGCCAGCGTCCCCGAGGGAAGCAGTACGGCAGAAGACCCCCTGCAAAGTTATAACCGCACCATGTTCGGCATCAACGATACGCTGGACCGGCATGTCATCAAGCCGGTGGCTGAGGGCTACCGTGCGGTGGCTCCGGATTTTGTGCGCGCGGGGGTGACCAACTTCTTTGCGAACCTTTCCGATCTGAGTACAACGGTCAATGATTTCCTGCAAGGGAAAATTCGTCAGGGTGGCGCCGATGGCGGGCGTTTTTTTCTTGATACCACGGTGGGTATCTTTGGCTTTTTCGATGTGGCAACCCCGGTGGGGTTGGAGCGTCATCACGAGGACTTTGGTCAGACGATGGCGGTCTGGGGATGGGAGAACAGCAGTTACTTCGTCATCCCGATCCTGGGCCCCAGTACCGTACGCGATTCTCTGGGGTTGGTGGGCGAATATCCCTGGACGATCTATCCTTACCTGAATACGACCTGGACCAAGCAAGTCGAAATCGCGTCGGTGGATGTGCTGAATACCCGTACCAACCTTCTGGCGGCCACCAATGTCCTGGATACCGCCGCTCTGGATCCCTATGCCTTCATGCGCGACGCCTATCTGCAGAAACGGCGCAACCTGATCTATGACGGACACCCCCCACCCTTACCCGATGATGAGTGAGAACGGAATCACCGATCTTCAGGAGTCCTGAACGGCCCTCCCTGCGCCGAAGCAGCGCGTTCCAGTCGGTCGCGCACTGCCTGCCAGTCTGCACTGGAGGGGGGATCCTCGATCAGAATGCAGTCGAAACATTGTACATCCAGGGCGTGCAGTCGCGCGTACAGTTCTCTGGCCCACCCGCCCGGGTGGGCCGGCATGCCCTGTCGGAGGCAAGCCTCCGGTAGAGGAGTGGCCGTCATGGACAGTATTGCGATGCGTTGCCCTTGTTCGAGATGCCAACGCGCTTCGGCTTCCAGATTCGCGGTTGGCACCAGACAGAGGGGGGTTCGCGGGGCGTAATGGGCGCGCAACATGCCCGGCGCCCGTGGCGCATCGTTTCCCGGTTGGGCGATTGGTTTCTGAAGGACCGTTTCGATCTCGGCAAGGGTAATCGTACCTGGACGCAGCAAGCGGGGTTGATGTCCGCTCAAATCGAGGATGGTGGACTCGATGCCTACACGGCAGGGTCCACCGTCCAGGATCAAGTCTATGTCATCCCCCAGTTCTTCGCGCACGTGCGCTACGGTGGTGGGACTTACCCGGCCGAAGCGGTTGGCAGAAGGGGCGGCAATGCCGCCGCCGAAGGCTTCGAGCAGAGCCAGGGCGAGAGGATGGTCGGGAACGCGCAGTCCTACGGTGTCCTGGCCACCGGTGACGATATCGGGCACCCGGCCAGTGCGGTGCAGGATCAGCGTGAGCGGTCCGGGCCAATAGCGCCTCGCGAGGCGCCAGGCCTCAGGCGGGATGTCCCTGGCCCAGTGGGGAATCTGGTCGGGGTTCGCGATATGGACGATCAGCGGATGGTCGGCGGGCCTGCCCTTCGTGGCAAAGATGTGGGCTACGGCTGTGGAATTTTCAGCGTCCGCTCCGAGGCCATAGACGGTTTCGGTTGGGAAAGCGACGAGTCCCCCGCTTCGCAGGGTCTCCACAGCCCCCTGCAGCGCCCGCATCACCAGACTTCTGGGGCGGTGCTGCCTGTGCGTCACCGCGTGAGACCCATGTACAGGAGCGGCAATTTTTCGGGAAGCCTTTGCACGTGGTCCATCACCATGTAGTTCCTGGCGCCAAAAATGCGTGAGACATACTGGTCGGCCCTGGGATCCAGACTCAAGCAGTAGGTGGTGATGCCGGTTCGAGTCAACTCTTCCACCGCTTTTTTGGCGTCAAAGCGCAGATATTGCGGGTCGCGCACATCGTTATCGGCGGGTTCCCCATCGGTGATCAGCAGCAGCAGTTTCTTGTGGCTGGGCTGGCGCTTCAGGATCGAGCCGGCATGGCGCATTGCTGCGCCCATACGCGTGGATAACTGGCCGTGCATGCCTGCTAGTCGGGACTTGGTCAGGTCGTTGTGGGGCATGTCAAAATCCTTGAAGCGAAAATACTCCACGTCGTGGCGGCCATTGGAATCGAAGCCGTGGATGGCGAAGGGGTCGCCGATCTTGTCCAGGGCATCGGCCAGCAGTACGGTGGCTTCGCGTGCCAACTGCAGTACCGTGTTGTCCGAGTCCGGCAGGGGATCGTTGGTGGATTCGGACAGGTCGATCAGCAGCAGTACAGAAAGATCGCGCACCTTGCGTACGTTGCGGATCATGATGCGTGGGTCGGGTTGTTCGCCCATGCGCATTTCAACCATGGCGTGCACTGCAGCATTCAGGTCGATCTCGTCGCCGTCCTCCTGCTTGCGCAGGCGCTGCACGCCCTGTGGTTGCATGGCTTCGATCAGGTGTCTGAGCCTGCCGATGATGGGTTTGTGCTTGACCACAATCTCGTCGACGACTTTCACCTCGCCCTGTTTGGGCCGCTTTTCCAGTACGGTACACCAGGCGGGACGCTCCAGTTGCATCTGGTAGTCCCACTCCGGGTAGGGGTGGGGCTGAGGAGGAGGTTCCTTGCCCTCCAGTTCGTTATAACTCTTGCCAAGATCTTCGTAGGGAAAAAGTTCGCTGGACAATACCCAGATTTCCTGGGCATCGTCCCCTGCGGTCTCGACCTCGACTTCATTGGCGAACTCCATGACACTGACGTGTTTGCGCACTTGCTTGTCCTGCCATGGCGCTCCCCCCTGCGCAAAATCCGACTCCTCTTTGAAGTCCCAAAGATAACGATTGTCGTCACGATAGAGGGCGCTGAGTACCTCGGTATGCACGAAGGGCAACTGCATCTGCATCAGGTCGTGGGCAAGTGTCACGCCAATTTCCCACGCGAGCTGATTGCTCGAGAGCCGGTTCGCCTGCTCGGCAAAGAGCGATCTTGCCTTGGCAATCAGCGGATCGGGGTCTGCGTAGTCCGGGTCCAGCAGGGCGCGGGCGATGCGGTTGAGATAATCGCCGACGCTCGCGTTCTGGTCGGGTGTGGCGTGATGGAGTTTGCGCCACAAGGGTGCAAGGCCGGGGAAACTGTGGATCGCCATCTGTTCCACGCGCGCGTCCTCGACGACGCCGATGACCATCATTTGCAGCGGTGTGAGCGCCTCGGCAGAAAGGGGTTCTTTGGTATACATTTGATGGGCGGCGGCATGGGCACAGGCTGCCCGATACAGTTCCACGCCATCGGTCCTGCCGGAGGGACTCTCAAGGTCGTCATAGGCATCGGGGAGATGGATGAGGTAGCCTTCGATATAGGGCCGATAACCTTCGCGCTGTTCGAAGTCCCCACTGGTGGGGCGCATGAAGAAATCCCGTCCCCACAAGGCACGCAGGTACATGCCGATGCGTCGTTGCACATCGATGAACAAGGTGCCTTTGCGCTCCTTTTGCAGCACACCCAGAGATTCCGGGCTTTCCAGGCCGAAGTATCGGGTCTGGGCGTCGAAATCGGTCTTGTGCGCCTGGGCGCCCCATAGCGCCCAACGGCGCAGGCCGCCGAGGGTCAGTTGGCCAAGCAGGGTGCCGAGGTGGTCCAGCATCGGGCGTACCCCACGCGGCGCTTGGGCGAGCAGAGTATCGATCAGGTGCAGATAGGCGCGGAACAGTTCCGGGTCGCCCAGGCGGGAGGCAGCGATCGGACTGGAGGAAAAAATCAGGGAGATCACCGTGGCACTGGTCTTGGAATACATCCTGATGGCGGCTGCGAGCAAATCGCTCACCGCATCTTCGCCCAGTTCGCGTGCCACTGCTGGCGCACTCTGGACGAAGGACACGACCAGATCAGTGCCACGGCCCAATGATTTCAGACCGGTTGCGCCGTGCAGGTAAGCTTCCAGGCCGCGCGCGCTGAACACCCGTGCCGCTTCGCCCCAGGAGGCACGCATCACTTCACCCGCATGCTCGCCGAGTTCATCCAGTATGTCCTGATATTTTTCAAGCGCTATCGCCATCTTTTTACTCCGGCAAACTTTGTCGTACGGCTGGTGTTCAGAAAAAAGTCGTCACTGCCGCATCGAGCGCATCGCGCATGTCGGGGTCGTCGGTGATCGGGCGAATCAGGGTGACGCGGCAGGCCTTCCGGGGATCGACCCCCTTGGCGATCAGACTGCCTGCATACACCAGCATCCGGGTCGAGATACCTTCGTCCAGGCCATGCCCTTTGAGGTTTCTTGCCCGTTCTGCAATCGAAACCAGTTTGCCGGAAACCTCGTTGGGTACGCCCGTCTCGTGCGAGACGATCTCCGCCTCGATCGCATGCTCGGGATAGTTGAAGTCGAGCGCACCGAAGCGTTGCTTGGTGGACTGCTTCAGATCCTTCATCAGGCTCTGATAGCCCGGATTGTAGGAAATCACGATCTGAAAGTCGGGGTGGGCATGGACCAACTCCCCCTTCTTTTCCAGGGGTAGTACCCTGCGATTGTCCGTCAGGGGATGAATCACCACCGTGGTATCCTGACGGGCTTCCACCACCTCATCAAGGTAACAGATCGCCCCAAGCCGGGCAGCGATGGCGAGCGGCCCATCCTGCCACCGGGTGCCGTTGGCGTCCAGCAGAAAGCGTCCGACCAGATCGGAAGCGGTCATATCCTCGTTACAAGCCACGGTGATCAGGGGTTTGCCCAATTTCCACGCCATGTACTCGACAAAGCGGGTCTTGCCGCATCCTGTCGGACCCTTGAGCATCATCGGCATGCGCACGCCGTAGGCGGCTTCGTAAAGTTCGACCTCGTCGGAAACGGTATGATAGTAGGGCGCTTTTTCAATACGGTACTGGCTGATCACGTCATTCATGGCGACTCCTTTTGAATGGGCGGCAAAGGTGGAAGGGCACGATGTTCCTCAGTCAGGCCAGACGCGATTCGGGTGCAACACGCGATTGCCTGCCTTGGCGGGTACAGGTTTGACTGCCTCCCGTACCGGTTCCGCTTGGGCGACCGGATTGACCGGTTCCATGCCCAGCGGTACTTCATCCTGTCGAACTTTGACCTGGTGTACCCCTTGTGCAAGTTTGGTTCCCCTTTTCTTCACAGACATAAAACTTCCTCGATGATCGCTTCGATATCTGCCTCTGCGGTTTGAGCGCGCCCGACCCACTGGCTGATGGACCGTTGGTGGTCGGCATCCACCAGACGGGTTGAGCCACGCAACGCCAACCCGCTAGACCTTGTTCGGTGCGGCCAGTGCTTCCATCTCGCGGGTAAATTCGGCCCCTCGTCCGGCCAGCGCGGCCCAACCCTCTGCATCGATGCTGACGATGACGTAAGTTTTTCCGAAACTCAAATTCGGATAGTAGTTCTCGCGCCGGGACAATCCGATCAGTTTATCCAGGAAGCGCTTCGTCTCGATATAGGTTCCAAAATCAAAGCGCTGGTTCAATACCGGCTTGCGCGCCGCTGGCGTGTCGATATCCGTGTCTGCATCCCTGGCTTGCGTCATGGCTTCACTCTCCCTGTAACTCGGACAATTGCAAATCCAATTCCTTGAGATGACCCAACTCATCTTCCATGAGGGCACGCATCAGTGCGTGCGTTTCCCCATCCTGACGTTTCGCGCAATAGAGTGCTGCTTCTTCGTAGAGATGAATCGCATCGATCTCCAGTTTGCGGTCGATTTGCAGCATTTCCATGAGCGTTCTGCCTGGGCGGATGGGGGGTAGTTGGGTCGCATTGCATGGAATACCCAGGACCAACATGCGTTCCATCAGGCGTTCGGCATGTACCAGTTCCTCCTTGACGTCCAGGCGGAATTGCGCGCTTTGAGCGGACAGTCCCCACAGGGCGGTCAATCTGGACTGCATCAGATATTGCTGCACCGCCGCCATCTCGTGGTTGAGCGCGCGCGACAGGTAGCCACTCAAACGCGGGTCTCTCTGCATGTTCACGTCTTTATCCACCCAACTCAGGCGCCGGCCCGGCTGACCTCTATGTCACGCCCACCGGGGTTTGTATCGGGGTTCGTCGGCAGAATGTTTTCCACCTCGCTGTGCACGCGTGCGATGATGTGCGCGGCGACCAGACCATCTCCCACCCGTTCGCAGGCATCCGCACCGGCGCGCACTGCCGCGTTCACCGCGCCGGTTTCACCCCGTACCAGGACGGTGACATAGCCGCCGCCGACGAACTGGCGCCCCACCAGGCGAACTTCTGCCGCCTTGGTCATGGCGTCGGCTGCTTCGATTGCCGGCACCAGGCCGCGTGTTTCGATCATGCCCAATGCAATACCGCTCACTATGTTTGCCATGATGTATTCCCTTCCCTCGTCAAGTTGTTGAAACAAAAAACCCGTCACGCTTCAGGCTGGTTCGGCAGAATGTTTTCCACCTCGCTGTGCACGCGTGCGATGATGTGCGCGGCGACCAGACCGTCTCCCACCCGTTCGCACGCATCCGCACCGGCGCGCACTGCCGCGTTTACTGCGCCGGTTTCACCCCGTACCAGGACGGTGACGTAGCCACCGCCGACGAACTGACGCCCCACCAGGCGAACTTCTGCCGCCTTGGTCATGGCGTCGGCTGCTTCGATTGCCGGCACCAGGCCGCGTGTTTCGATCATGCCCAATGCGATACCACTCACTCTGTTTGCCATGATGTATTCCCTTTTTTCGTCAAGTTGTTAAGACAGAACCCGTTATTTTTCTTCGGGTTGGTTCGGCAGAATGTTTTCCACCTCGCTGTGCACGCGTGCGATGATGTGCGCGGCGACAAGACCGTCTCCCACCCGTTCGCAGGCATCCGCACCGGCGCGCACTGCCGCGTTCACCGCGCCGGTTTCACCCCGTACCAGGACGGTGACATAGCCGCCGCCGACGAACTGGCGCCCCACCAGGCGAACTTCTGCCGCCTTGGTCATGGCGTCGGCTGCTTCGATTGCCGGCACCAGGCCGCGTGTTTCGATCATGCCCAATGCAATACCGCTTACGTTTGCCATTTTCAGTACTCCTTTTGCGTTAATAAAACTGTTTACTTGCCGGACTGATCCGCATCGGGGTTCCAACCATCGATGATGCCGCCGATGGTCAAATCGGTGAGAACCCTGTAATCCCCCGTGGCGTAGCGCGCCGCTGAACCGCTCACGGTAAATACCCATTTACCCGGCGGTACGCCCACTGGATCGGACGCTACACTGAGCCGGCCCTTGAAATCGCGGACCACCCGGAGCGAAATGTTGTACAACCCAGGAATGCGACGCGTGGATACAAGGTCGGAGACGACTTCCATGATTTCCATTTCAATCTTCTGCCCAATGGTCGATGATGCCGACGATGGTGAGGTCGCTTGGAAAATCTTTGCTGCCTGCGGCCTCACGTGCAGCAGAAGACCCCACACACATCACCCAGTCTCCCGGGATGCAGCCCACTGCATCTACCGCAATGCTGCGTGAACCCCCTTTTTCCTTTACCACCAGCAGCGGGCGATGCCCCATCTCCTTGATCCGGTTAGTCGAAACCAGGGTTTTTTCCACCTGACAAATTTTCATTTCATTCTCCGTGAAGCCTTAAGCCCCACTCGGCTCGATTGGTTCGATCGGACTGCCGGGTCGCTTGTCCTGGATTGTCATGCCGCAAGCCAGCAGGCCCTGCTGGGCCAGGTCGGTGTAGCGTGACTCGATGGCCGCCTTGACCCGACGGCAATTTTCTGCCTTGCGTTCGCGGCAGCCGGGCACGCGGCTGTCATAACGGAAGTGAATCGCCAGCGGAATCGGCAAGCCGTGACGGACATTCAATTTCCTGAAGATCATGATCCCCACGTCCAAATCGGGCGCACCTTCCTCAACCGTATGCAGGTGGGCAAAATAGGCCAGATTGCGTAACTGAAACTCTTCGAACCCGTCCCCAACACTGATGAAGCGCTCGTTATGGCCGATATCCGGGTAACGACCGCCCCAGTTTCCACAGACATATTCGATCTGCGACAAGTTGTTGATCAACAGCGTTGCAATCAGACGTCGCATGCCGTCATGTGGCTCGCCGTTGCCGCGCCCCCATCCATCCTGGGCGCTGGCCGTCTGAATCGCCTGGTAGACCTTGAGCCGGGCCGTATTTTCATCGTCCTCGAGGGTCTGGCGGTACAGGTCAAGATTATCCACGGTACGATACAAACTCATTTCGCCATCCGCATCGGGCACATGTACCCTGATTGCGTCGGTATCCGTATCCACGCCGACCAGCAAGGTGTCGACCGAAGCACCGCAACAGAAACTGTTTTCGATGGCCTGGCGAAACTCGCGCAACCGCGCCAGTCCTTTCTCCGATGCCAGCGTTGCATTACTGCCGTGGGCGGCGCAGCCTTCGTGCGCAGGATCGGAACTGCTGGTGTGGTACACCACCATCTTCAGGTAACGCGTCCCTGCATCGGCCGTTACCGGACGGCCTTCGCGAAAGCGCATCAACTCGGTTTCGATCCAACGCTTGACATTGGCGTCCACATCGAACATCGCTCCGGCGTAGGACTGACGGCTGCGCACCGCTCCGGCAGGCATGCGCAGAATGTAGCGCACCAAACCCTTCAAACGACCGTCCGAGCAGGGTGAGATGTCGACCGCATGGTAGCCGCAATCCAGCAGAAACGACATCGCCTCATCCGCATCGACCACTTCCGGTGGATTGGCTGCGCGAACCTGCTCAGCCAGCAGGCGCAGTGTGCGCATCACGCTTTCGCCATACAGAGCGCGCATATCCAGATTGGATACCCATGCATCCGCCAGTATGTGCGACGGCAAGTCAAAGCCGAGTTCCTGGTTTGCGACGGCCTGCGCCTGTTCGACAAAATCCGGTTCATGCTGCAATCCGGCGATACGCTTCAACACGGGAACGATATTGGCGAAGCGCCCCTTGATGTTTTCCTCATGGTGCAGCAGTCGTCGGTTTTCCACCTCATTGGTTAACGGATGACGACACAAACGCCCATTTTGCATCGTGCATGCCGGATTGGGTTTCACGGCCGGGGCGGTAACCCGAATTTCCGGTTGTCGACCTTGGGGCGCGCCACCGGGCATTCCCCTCAGTCCGTTGGGTGGGGGAATTGTGGTCGGTTGCGGGCTGCTGTGACGGCCAGGGCGATTTCGAGTATTCATGGGTTAGCCACGCGCTCCGCCGGAGTAAGTGATGGTTGAGCCAGTGGCGGAACTGCCGCTGCTGCCGGTGACTTTACTCAGCGGTACTTGCAGATGTTCGCGATCCTTCAGTGCAGGAACCTGCATTGCCATGCTGCGTTGATTGCCACGCTGGGTCGGGTTGCGCCGTGTCGCAGAGGTCCCTTCGGTCCCGGTAATGCTTTCGTTACGTCGCCAGGCGGCGCCCGTGATGGCGAAACCCCCCTCGCGTCCGTCTCCGGTGAGGCGGCTGCGCTGCGCTTCAGGCACCTGACGTTGTTCCATCTTTACGGAGGCCGGGTCGTAGATCTCGTCCCGGTAGCGAAACTCCGGTGTGCCCGAAACAAGCCCGGTAGCCAAATTGACGGGTCCGGTGATACGGTCCTGCGCGCCGGAAGCGGTGCCGGTAATGCGACTCAGGCCGCTGTTCTGGCGTGCTGGCGGGGTGATGCTGAAATTGCCCTGCACCATGGGTGCCTGCGGCGGCGTAGGGACTGTTTCATGCGGCGCATCTGCAGGTCCGCGCGTGAGCGGGTGCGGGTTGCTATTGGCGCCTCTCTGCGACACGCGCTGATGGGGGCCGGAGTAGGGTGTCCCGCTCAGAACCAGATCCTCGCCACGCTCCACGCCTGTCACCTTGTCACCCGATCCGATGCGGGTTCCGCTCGGCACAGCGCCCGCCCGGGCGCCGCGGCTTGCCATCAGGGCACGCGAGGCGGCCTGGCGTTCTGCGTCGCAAAACGCGCTATAGTGGTCCGGCCCCATGTATTCGGTGCCGGAAATCGGCTGGCATCCGCCGTACTCGCTGCCAGTGACTGATTTGCCCGCTGCGATATCGGTGCCGGTCACCGGGCGCTCGCGAACCGTGCTCATCACGCTCACCTTGGTGGGCGAAGTTGGCGACCTGGTGGTGCAGAAGGATTCGAATTGGTCGGCGCTGAGATATTCGGTCCCGGTCACTGTTTTGCAGGCACCGTATTCATCCCCCGTCACCTTTGCGCTGCGACCAAGTTCGACACCGCTCACACGCTGGTTACGGCTGGTGTTGCTGACACTGACCTTGGCAGGTGCGGCTGGCGGAGTGGAAGTACATAACTTCTCATACTGTTCGGCGCCGATATACTCGGTGCCGGTGACTGCTCGGCAACTGCCTGATTCGGTTCCGGTGACCTTGCTGCTGCGCTCGACCTGGGTGCCGCTGACCAGAGTGCCGCTCAATGTGGTGCCAATCTCGACTTTGACCGGAACCGACCGAGAGCGCACTCGCCCGGAAGGACGACAGGCCGGATCATTGCCACGACCGTTCAGGCATAGGGCTGCGCGGCGCGCCTGCGCAATGGCACGACCGCCGCTCAACCCGACTGCCGCTGCTGCTCCCAGCGTTTTCTGCTCGGTGGAATGACCACAACCGCAGTCGCCCGTACCCTGTTTATCGTCACTGTCAGAACTGGGTGGCGCAGCATACACCACAGCGCGCACCGGTTCGGTTTTGCGCACCTGTCCCAAACCTGCCTTGCCGCTATGCGACATTGCCTGACGGCGTGCCCGTGAGAGCATGCGCCCATTCGCGGTGTTGGGTATGGCTTCCTTGATCTCTGTCTTAGCGTCGTCGCTCATGCTTTTATCCTTCCAATTTCAATCGTTTCCGTGGGCGACCCTGTGTTCGGATCCCCCGCCCCCCGATTACCGACTACGGAACACCACGAAGGAACTGCCCTGACTCTGGGAGTAGTTGTCATAGCCGATCAGACGCACGTGGTGGTTTGGATGCGCGCGATGGCAGGCTTCCAGTTCGGCAAGGATGGCGTCCACCGATTGTTCGCCGAACATGGGCAGTTTCCACATGTACCAGTAGTAGTTGAATGCGCGCGCCGGTTCCACGTGTTCGATGCCGGGGTTCCAGCCTTGACTTACGATATAGGCAATCTGGCGACGCATTTTTTCCGGCGACATCGCTGGCAAATATGAGAAGGTTTCGTACTTGGGGGTCGAGTTGTAATCTTGAATGTCGGCCATTTTCTTTCCTTTTATTTAACGGTTCACCACGTCCAGTTTGTCCACGGTGTCGAATTCGAACTTGATCTCTTTCCAGGTTTCCATCGCAATCTTCAACTCCGGACTGTCCTTGGCGGCGTTGGTGAGGATGTCTTTTCCCTCGCGCTCCAGTTCTCGCCCTTCATTACGCGCTTCGACGCATGCTTCCAGCGCAACGCGGTTGGCGGCGGCGCCAGCGGCATTGCCCCACGGATGGCCCAGGGTGCCGCCACCAAATTGCAATACCGAGTCGTCGCCAAAGATATTGACCAGCGCCGGCATGTGCCAAACGTGAATACCGCCAGAGGCGACAGGGAACACGCCTGGCATGGAGCCCCAATCCTGGTCGAACATGATGCCGCGCGAGCGATCTTCGGGGATGAAGGATTCCCGCATCAAGTCAACCCAGCCCAAGGTTGCGCCGCGATCGCCTTCAAGCTTTCCCACCACGGTGCCGGAGTGCAGATGGTCGCCGCCGGACAGGCGTAGCGCTTTGGTCAGCACACGAAAGTGGATGCCATGGTGCGGGTTGCGATCGAGTACGGCGTGCATGGCGCGATGAATGTGCAGCAGCATGCCGTTCTTGCGGCACCACCGCGCCAGACCAGTATTCGCGCAGAGACCGCCGGTGAGGTAGTCGTGCATGATGATGGGCGAGCCGATCTCCTTGGCAAACTCGGCCCGCTCATACATTTCCTCGGGAGACGGAGCGGTTACGTTCAGGTAGTGTCCCTTGCGCTCGCCGGTTTCGGCCTGAGCATTTTCGATGGCATCCTGAACAAACAGGAAGCGGTCGCGCCAGCGCATGAAGGGCTGGGAGTTGACGTTTTCATCGTCTTTTGTGAAGTCCAGGCCACCACGCAGGCATTCGTATACGGCGCGTCCGTAATTCTTGGCCGACAGACCCAGTTTTGGCTTGATGGTGCAACCCAGCAAGGGACGGCCATACTTGTTCATCTTGTCACGCTCGACCTGGATGCCATGGGGGGGGCCGTTGCAGGTCTTGACGTAGGCGAGCGGAAAGCGTACGTCCTCCAGGCGCAAGGCGCGGATGGCCTTGAAGCCGAATACGTTACCAACCAGGGAGGTGAACACGTTCACCACGGAACCTTCTTCAAACAGATCGATCGGGTAGGCCACAAACGCATAGAAACTGGTGTCGTCGCCAGGGACATCCTCGATACGGTAGGAACGACCCTTGTAGTAGTCCAGATCGGTCAGCAAGTCGGTCCAGACCGTGGTCCAGGTTCCGGTAGAGGATTCGGCCGCAACGGCTGCCGCAGCTTCTTCCCGATCCACCCCGGGTTGCGGGGTGATCTTGAAACAGGCCAGGATATCCGAGTCTAACGGCACATATTCTGGCGCCCAATAGGTCTGCCGGTATTCCTTTACACCGGCCTCATATTTTTTAACGGCCATACTTGCTCTCCTCGTAGGATAGTTGACAAATTCGCGCCTGGAACCCTGATGTGAGTTCCGTTGGTTGAGTTGTATTGTGAAAGATTTGATGAATTAATTAAAGTTAATTATATTTACGATTATCTTTAATTTAATTTAATATTGGTTCGGAAAATTGATGCGGGTCGACTCTTCGCTGACCCTGATCAGGTCATGTGGCCAGACCCTCCGAAACGGTACCTGTCAGGAGCGGTGGCGCTGGGCATCCGGGGACATGGGGCGATCCCGGCCGCAAGAATTGCTCAGGCGGCCGGGGGGGCTTCGGAAAGTATGAAGAATTTCAATAGGTAATAAAAGTTAAATATATTTACAATCATGTTTTACTCTGGTTTAATATAACCATGCCGATCCGCTACGCTACCCTACACCAGTTCAAGATCTTCGATGCCGTGGCCCGGCACATGAGTTTTGCCCGTGCCGCCGAAGAACTTCACCTGACACCGCCCGCACTGTCCATCCAGGTCAAGCAACTTGCTGATGCCATCGGTCAGCCCGTTTTCGACCAGATCGGCAAAAAGATTTATCTGACCCCGGCCGGGGAGGCCCTGATGTCGGCCAGTCAGGATATACTCGACCGGCTGGAGCGCCTTGCTCAGGAACTGGCCGCACTCCAGGGACTGGAGAAAGGCAGACTGAAACTTGCCACTCTTTCCACGGCCAAATACTTCATTCCTCGCCTGCTGGGCGACTTCTGCGCGAAACATCATGGCGTCGAAACCTCCTTGTTCGTCGGTAACCGGGGGATTTTGCTGGAACGGCTCGCGCGTAACCAGGACGATCTCTACATCCTGGGCCAGCCCCCTGCCCACATGAATGTCATTGCCGAACCCTTCTCTGACAATCCTCTGGTGGTGCTGGCCCGGCCAGACCATCCCCTGGTTTCGGAAAAGAATATCGATCCCTCGCGCCTACGGGATGTTCCATTTATTCTGCGTGAGCCGGGTTCGGGGACGCGCCTGGCCACCGAGGAATTTTTCGAGCGGCACAGTGTCGCCCTCAAGACACGCATGGAATTTGGTAGCAACGAGGCCGTCAAGCAGGTGGTGGCGAGCGGTTTGGGTGTGGCGGTGCTGTCCGCCAGCACGATCGGTGCGGAACTCGCCACTGGAGAACTGGCGCTACTCGACGTGCAAGGTTTTCCGCTGGAGCGAAAATGGTACGCGGTCTATCCGGTCGGAAAACAACTTACCCCGGTCGCCAGGGCATTCCTGGAATACCTGTTCGCTACCGCGCCCGCGCATTGGCTCGCTCTGTCTCGAGCCTTGGCGGTGTCTTCCGGCTCAATATGTCCGACCACCCTGCCGTAGGCGCCTCCTGAAAATCGTCTGTCGGCAGAGGTAGGCCCAATGTCCGTCATGCATGAGTTCCATTCTCATGTGTTTCAGTCTCACGGGTTGCAGAAGTTGCAGCGGCCTGCCTGTGCCGCCTTCTCCGGGCGTTCCACCGTCCTCTGATGACCGCATCTGGTGCAACGGTGAATGTCTGCCCGGGGCTCTTGGGTCGGTGCACCGCAATCCTCACAGGGCAGGCCTGGGATGTGCGCCGTGATCTGGAAGCCGGGCGCATCACAGGTGGGGCAGAGGGTGCAAAGTTTGCACGTGAGGTCCCGGGCGGCTTGGCCGATTCTTTCCATGCGCGTGGGATTGGCGTGGGCGCGCACATCGGTTTCGATGAATGCCCGTCCATTGGTTGATTCTGCGAGCGCCCGGAAAAAGACGGCCTCGAGTTCCGCCCAGGTGGTGATATCCTTGCGGCAGCGCGGATCTTCCTCCCCTTGCGGGCGTACCACCAGACGATGTTCGGGGAATCCGGCCTGACGGCCGAACCGTTCGACCTCCTCCCATTCGGCAGCGAGCAGATGGGAAAAATTGGTCGCCCCCGAGGCCGAACCGACCACTTCGATACCCAGCGTATCATCGATCCAGAGGATCATTTCCAGGTTCCAGGAGAATAGTCCGGCGAAGGGATCTGGCCCGAAACTCCCCTCGCTCGCCAGCCCCAGCGGCAGGCCCGACAATTCCATGCCGATGCGCGCCTTCCGTCGCGCCGTCTCCAACTGGGTGCCTGGACGCGGGATCTCGCGGGTGAAGGTGCCCAGCGTATCGGTATCGAAGCCACCCACCCGCACGACCCGACAACCCAGGGCGGCATTCAATACCGGCGCGATCACCCGCTCCTTGCCATGCTGGGTGAGCAGTGCCACGGTTGAGCCGTCGTAGACGGATTTTCCTGACTTCATGACGTTCGCATGTCACATGCCGAGCAGTTGGCCCCGGTCCTCAGCAAGCGGGTGACATTTGTTGCCATTGCCCGTCCGTAAGGCGTTGGTGGATGCTCTCGTGCTCGTCGTCGATTTGATAAAGGAATAGCCATCGATTTTCGACGAGTTCGCGCACGAGTTCGTGTTTGGCGATGATCCGATCGATCTCCTGTCTCGGTGCTTCGAGAAATACGTTCAATCGCAAGGGTTCATGCACCCAACGGTTTCCATCATGGAGTGATTGCAGCGGGAGACCGATGCGCAAGTCGCCCCCATTCCCCTCGAATACGCCGATGGATCCAGCCACGATGTTGTGCAGTACTTTATTGCCGCTTCCGAATCTCTGGTTGTCAACCACGGACCCGTAATACTGCATGTTGATCCAGTTGGCGACCACCATCGGTGCGGTCATGATGAGTTCCAGAACTCCGAAGCCTTCATCCTTGCGCCACTCGTAGTCATGCAAAAATGCTCTTCCGGAAAGGTCGATGCCTGTGGTTCTGGAACGGGGGGCGGCAATAAATGCGGCATTCCCGGCAAGACCCCATTCCGGAAAAACCTGCGACCAGTCCCGGCTGCGTTCCTGAATCAGTGCATCGACAATCTCGGGTGCCAGATTCGAGATGCCGAGCAGATTGGAACGTTCCATGCGGGCCAGTCGCCCAGCCTGGATCAGCCACTTGCGTAACTGCTTCAGGTCGGGCGCATGTGTCGATGCCAATTCGTCGATATCGAACAAGGTGATTTCGTCGAGTGTCGTGTCATGCAAGGCTGGCACAAACCGGGAATCCGCCGGAATATGAATGCCCTTTTGCGCAAGTTTTTCGCGCACTTTGGAATCATTCAACAAAGCCGCAATGACCCGGGCGCTGGCTTCACCGGTTTGACCTGCACAGGCCCCGCAATCGAGTCCGGTAGCGTGGGGGTTGTTGACTGTGCTGCTTCCGTGACCGATCAGCAAAATCAGGCGTGCGAAATTACTGGTCATCGACATGGCTTTTAAAATCATTTCCGCCGAGGCAGCGCGATTTTCCATGGGGATGCCGACTGTCGGGGCTGATTTCTGTCGGGTTTGGGTTATCTCATGACCATGAGATACTGCAGACAGCGTTGGCGCAAGACGGTCGCGTAATTCGGGGGCTATCCCCTTGGTTTCCGGGTGGGGCACGGTACGGCTCCATCCAAAACTGTCGCCGAGCAATTTTGGACCATAAAGCAGACCCGCCGATTCCACGAATGAAAAACAGGAGGAGGGCGAACTCTTGAAGGCCTTCCAGGTATTTGAACCATGAAGAGATTGGCGGCGGCGGTTGATGGCTTCCTCCATTTCCTGGTTGCTGCCATCACGAAGATGTTCGTGGACCCGGTAGCCGGGCGTCAGCAATACAGGCATGTGCATCCGTGCATCAGAGGCTCCCAAGGGCACATATTCCATGAAAGCGCCAAAGAACCCGGCAAATCCCACGGTTTGCACGGTGGGGGCAACTGTTTCCAGAGCTCTGCGAAACACTTCTGAGCGCACATCGATGCAGAATGCGGCTTGCACGGGTGGGCGGACAGGGTCAGAGTTCGGCACCGTCCGCCGGGCAGGATTGGCAAGTTCCGCAATGATTTTTTTCTGGTAACCGAGTTCAAAAGCCGTTTGCAGCACAAAGTCCATTTGCGCATGAGCCTGCATGCGGCGTGCAGGGGCTTGTACTTTCTGCCGCCATGCATCCCCCAACTTTGAAGCCCGCCGCGCATTGAACAGGATCAGTTCCCAGGCGAGCCGGATGGCCAACAGATCGACGATGGAATCCTCCTGTCCGCCCACCAATTCCTGTTCCCAGCGGAGGTAACGTGTCCAGGCCGCCCAGCCGCCGATATTCAACAAGACGGCATGGAGATAATCTTCTACCCGATCGGCGGGAATGGCGAGTTCCCGCAGAGCCAAAGCAATCGTGTCCATCGGCAGATGGGGTAACGCGGCGACTGCCTGCCTGACATCCTGCAAGCCCATCATCCCCGGGCCCAGGTCGATTTCCGAAAAATGGCGCCATGCTTCGTAGAGGGATTCCTTTCGCCAGGGCATCGGCCAGATGGCCTGGCCTCGATCGAAATAAGCGGCAGAGAACTGACTGATTCGTTCTATGACAAATCCGCTCCATGGCGTACCGTCCAGATCTTCGAGGACGCTCGAAACCAGGGCGATTGGGTCCGTGGAAGGGGAGGAATCGCTGGCGATGGCCTTTTCCAATGCGGCGGCGTCGAGCGCAAGGCCATGTTGCCGTAGCGACTGTTCCAGGTCGGCGCGCGCAATGCGTCCCGTCGAGATTTGCTCCCGATAGTAAGATCGCGGCATGACCAGGGGGGAGCCAGCCACTTTGGCGAGGGTTTCGCTGGCATGTTCAAAATCCTGGTGGCGCAGGCCAAAATAAGGGTTGACCGCGACGAAGGCGTTGAGTGGCCAGAGGGGTACGATTCGCTGGCATGCCGATTCCACCATGGTTTTAAGCGTAGCGGCATCATAGGCAGCACCGGCCTTGCGGGTTGAATCCATATCGTTGGCAACGAAATCCATGTTTCTGACAAAGGATTTGGAAGAGAGGCTTGTCGTGAGGTTCATGATCAGACTCCTTTTGGTTGCACAGGCGCAGTTTGTATTGGCCAAAATCGTTGCAACAGCCGCGAGAACGGGATGTCGACATACAGTCCGTTATAGAGGTGCACATAGGCTCTACGCATGATCGGGTATTGGACCAGGTTTGGCAGGTTCTGCTGGATCAGGAGAATGGTAAAAAAAGTGAGCACTACCAGCCCGATAAGGGCGAGTTGAGTCGGACTGTTGGCCATTTGTGCAGCCGGAAGGCTCGTCGCCAGCATGAAATGGAATGCGGTATGAAGACTGAAATAGGCAGTACAGACCACAGCGCTGAGGCCGGCTGTACGCAGGACGAATGCAGCCCCCATGCCTGCCTTGAAAGACTGGAGCAGAAGTTGAGTCACTGCCACCGCGACGACTGCGCCCAATGCCAGGAGGGCAGGCTGACTTTTCGGGGCAACGCCAAAGGCAGCACCGATCCCGAAGGTCATCAGGCCCGCGAAGGCGAGCACGATGAGCCATTGCCCGAAGGTTGGCGTGGATTGGGCGGGGCGCACGGCTGGCGCACGAAAAATGTCCACGCCGCTACCCGAGGATAAAAAGGCATGCGCCTTGTACAGGGAGTGCGTCACCAGATGCAACATCGCCAGACTGTACAACCCAAGACCACATTCCAGCAGCATGAAGCCCATCTGGGCAGTGGTCGTCCAGGCCAGAAACACCTTGATGCTGGTTTGGGTCAGCATGATCAAACCGGCAGTGGCAATCGTCACGAGACCGATCATGGCCAGAACATTGGAGGCCGTGATGGCCTGTGACATGACCGGGCTCATGCGAATGATCAGGAATGCGCCTCCGTTGACAATACCCGCATGCAACAGGGCTGACACAGGGGTAGGTGCCTCCATCACCTGAATCAGCCAGCCCTGCAGGGGAAATTGGGCCGTTTTAAGTGCTGCGGCCAGTACAATGAGCCCGCTAGCCCATTGGAGTGCGACCGGAAGCGGCCCGGTCATTGCCGCCATGGTATGAAAAACCTCTTCAAATTCCATGGTGTGCAGGGTGGAACCGATGAGCATTACAGCGATCAGCAGGCTAATTTCGCCTACCCGGCTGATAATGATTTTTTTGCGCGCTGCAAGTACGGCCCCTGACCGTTCCGGATAGAACATCAGGAGGTGATGCAGGCAAAGGCTGGTGGCCATCCATACACAGACGAACATCAGCATGTTGCCGGAAACGATCAAGGTCAGAATGGAAGCGGTCGTGAGATTGAGCCAGGTATAAAACCGCCCCTGACGTTTTTCACCCTGGAGATAGTTGCGCGCGTAGCGGGAGACCACGAACCCGATGAAAGAAACCAGCGAGAGCATCACTACCGTGACTGCATTGATATAGAGGCTCAGGGCCAATGCCCCCATGTCTCCGGGCAATGCAAGGGAGAATGGGGTTGCTGTCAGGGATTTTCCGCCGGTCGCGTACAGCAGTGCGGCAAGGGCTGAACAGATAAAGGACGTTCCTGAGATGCCGTTACTCAGACGGGCCACAAGTCGGGCATGTTCGCCAGTCAGGACGCTCCCGAAAATTCCCATCACCCAGAGCAGCAGCGGTACCGCAGAGATGAGCGCAAGGATAATGAAATTCAGGTTTGATGGTTCAAGCATGACAATCTCCGTGTATAACATGGCTGAGATCCTCTCAATGGGATTCGTCGACGCGCACAATGAGCGATGTCCAGATTTCATTATGGTCAAACCATTAAATTAATAAAAGTTAATTGTATTTATTATTATCTTTTATATTAATTTACTGTAAAGCGATCCTGTGCCAATGGGGTGTATTTGGCAACCTGCTGAAAAATTTTATGATTTTGAAAAAATGGTCGATCTGGATTGCTTGTCTGGTAGCGCCGTTCAACGGCGAGTGAAGTCGAATGCATCCCTAAACTTGATGCATTGAGGTCTGATCTGGATGGGGGTTCAATGTGAAACGGGGATCAAACACAAGGGCGCCGCAGGCATCCCCCCGGCCTTCGGTTGGGGGGATGCCTGCGATCATTCTTGGTCCGAAGGGGAACGAGGCAGGATGTTCCCGCTGGAGTGAACAGTTTTCAGCGCTTTGGTTTCAAGCGGTTTTGAACAGGAACTGCCCTCCTTTCCAGTCCGCCCGGATCGTGCTGCCGGGCAGGAAGGCGCCTTCCAGGATGCGACGGGCCAAAGGGTTCTCCAATTCGCTCTGAATCGCCCGTTTGAGGGGGCGGGCCCCGTAAACCGGGTCGAAACCCACGGCGGCCAGTTGATCGAGGGCGGTATCGCTCACTTCCAGAGTCAGTTCCATTTTTTCCAGTCGACGGATCAATTGAGCCATCTGGATACGGGCGATGGAACGGACCTGGGCCTCTCCCAGGGCATGGAAGACCACGATTTCGTCGATGCGATTGACGAACTCGGGGCGGAAATGGGTCTTGACTTCGGCCATGACCGCCAATTTGATCACGGCTTGATCGTCTTCGGCCATTTGCTGGATCATCTGCGAGCCCAGGTTGGAAGTCATGACCACGACCGTGTTGCGGAAATCCACCGTCCGTCCCTGTCCATCGGTCATGCGTCCATCATCCAGGACCTGGAGCAGGACATTGAAGACGTCGGGGTGCGCTTTCTCCACTTCATCCAGCAGGATGACGGCATAAGGTTTGCGCCGCACGGCTTCTGTCAAATAGCCGCCCTCTTCAAAGCCCACATAGCCGGGTGGGGCACCGAGGAGCCGGGCAACGGAATGTTTTTCCATGTATTCCGACATGTCGATGCGAATCAGGTGGTCCTCCGAGTCGAACAGGAAGTTGGCCAGGGTTTTGCATAACTCGGTTTTTCCCACTCCCGTGGGGCCCAGAAACAGGAAGGAACCATAGGGCCGGTTGGGGTCTGACAGACCGGAACGGGAGCGCCGAATGGCGTCGGAGACCAGTCGTACGGCTTCGTCCTGCCCGACCACGCGCTGATGCAGGTAATCTTCCATGTGCAGCAACTTTTCCCGTTCTCCCTGCATCATTTTGGACACCGGAATGCCCGTGGCGCGCGACACCACTTCGGCAATTTCCTCCGCGCCCACCTGGGTGCGCAACAATCGGAGGGGTTGGGGCTTGCCGCTGGTTTCGGTGGTTTGACGTAACTGGGCTTCCAGTTGGGGAATTCGTGCGTATTTGAGTTCCGATGCTTTCTGCAAGTCGCCCTGACGCTGGGCCGTTTCCATTTCCGCACGAGCCCGGTCAAGGGCTTCCTTGACGTGCTGGGAACCCTGTACCTGGGCCTTTTCGGCCTTCCAGACTTCTTCCAGATCCGCGTATTCCTGTTCCAGTTTGTGAATTTCCTCTTCCAGCAAGGCCAGGCGTTTCTGGGATGCCTCGTCCGTCTCGCGCCGTACTGCCTCGCGTTCGATCTTGAGTTGGATCAGGCGCCGAAACAATTTGTCCATGGCTTCGGGTTTGGAATCGATTTCCATCTTGAGCCGCGCCGCCGCTTCATCGATCAGATCGATGGCCTTGTCGGGCAGGAAGCGGTCGGTGATGTAGCGCTGGGACAGTTCGGCCGCCGCCACGATGGCCGGGTCCGTGATGTCCACGCCATGATGGAGTTCGTACTTTTCCTGCAGGCCGCGCAGAATGGCAATGGTGTCCTCCACCGTGGGTTCGCCCACCAGCACCTTCTGGAAACGTCGTTCAAGGGCGGCATCCTTTTCCACGTATTTGCGGTATTCGTCCAGAGTCGTGGCCCCCACGCAGTGCAACTCTCCGCGCGCCAGGGCTGGCTTGAGCATGTTGCCCGCATCCATGGCCCCCTCTGCCTTGCCTGCCCCCACCATGGTATGAAGTTCATCGATGAAGACGATGGTCTGCCCCTCGTCCTGAGCCAACTCCTTGAGCACGGCCTTGAGGCGTTCCTCGAATTCGCCCCGATATTTGGCGCCAGCCAGCAGGGCCGCCATGTCCAGAGCCAGTACGCTCTTGTGGCGCAGACTGTCGGGCACCTCGTCGTTGACGATCCGCTGGGCCAGTCCTTCGACGATGGCGGTTTTTCCGACGCCGGGTTCGCCGATCAACACCGGGTTGTTCTTGGTTCGGCGTTGCAGGATCTGGATGACCCGGCGGATTTCATCATCCCGTCCGATGACCGGGTCCAGTTTGCCGAGCCGAGCCCGTTCGGTGAGATCCAGGGTGTATTTCTTGAGCGCTTCGCGCGTTCCTTCGCTGTCCTGGCTGGTGACTCCGGCCCCGCCGCGCAGGGCTTCGATCGCCTTTTCCAGACGGGGGCGCTGAGCGCCATGCTGGCGGAACAGGCGTCCCACCTCGCCCTTGTCGTCGCACAGGGCCAGCAGAAAAAGTTCGGAGGCGATGAAAGGATCCTGGCGTTTCTGGGCTTCCCGCTCCGTCAGATTGAGCAGGGCATTGAGATCTCGGGAGACGCTGACCTCTCCGCTCGGGGCGGGAAGACGGGCGACCCGCTCCAGCAAGGGGGTCAGCCCCTGTTTCAGGGGTTGTACCTGAATATCGGCACGGGCCAGCAATGCGGCCGTGGTTCCATCCTGTTGGTCCAGAAGGGCCTGCAACAGATGTACCGGCTCGATGTTGGCATGGTCATGACGCAGCGCCAAACTCTGCGCATCGGCAAAGGCTTCCTGAAATTTGGTGGTCAGTTTGTCAAATCGCATGGTGCGCTCCTGAATCATTGTGGGTCCTGAGCCGTACATGGGGCACAGGAGGAGGAATATCAAGGTGATGCGGCGGACATTTGGCGTCCGTGCGCGACAGGTCCCGTTGCGCAGGCAGGTGGGTGCGGAGAAAAATCATAAGTGCCATTGACAGCCTCCCCTGTTTTGTCAGAGAATCGCGACTTCGCATGACGTTGGAGTCCCATCTTGGAGTGTTCCAGTTTACGCCCGTTGAATGAACAACGGTTTTCCCAAGGGTTCCCGTCATAATCTCTTAATCTGACCATGACTGAATACCGGGATGACCGGTCAGGAGGTTTTATGGCAGATTTTCTTAGCATTTTCAGACGGAACGCTTCAGTTCGTTCCCCCGCCCCCCCAGGCCCGGTCGAGACGGGTTTGTTGCTGGAGGTTTCCCGCTGCGAGCCCGAGTTGGCCCTGCGCCGGCTGGACAGTTCCCTCGAAGGCTTGCTCGACCGGGAAGCGGAAGACCGTCTGGGCGTGTATGGCACCAATACCGTGGCCCAAGAGGCTCGGGTGAGCCCACTCCGGCAAATTTTTTCCTATTTCAAAAATCCGCTCAACCTGTTGCTGATTGCCCTGGCAGCCCTGTCCCTTTATCTGGGGGACCGGGAGGCGGCCACCATCATTGCCCTGATGGTGGTCATCAGCATTACCCTGACGTTCGTGCAGGAGTACCGGTCCACCAATGCCGCCGAGCGGTTGCGCGAAATGGTGAGCACCACCGCGACGGTATTGCGCAAGGATCGACGGAGCGGGGTTCCCGACGAGGTCAATCGTCATTTCAACATTCATCTGCATCCCCATGGTCCCCAGCGGCGCGAGGTCCCCATCGAGGAACTGGTGCCTGGAGATGTGATTCAACTCTCGGCCGGGGATATGATCCCGGCCGATGTACGGCTGCTGACGGCCAAGGATTTGTTCATCAATCAGTCCTCCCTGACGGGTGAAGCCTTGCCCGTGGAAAAGTTTTTTGCAGCCGAAACCGATGCGACACACGCCCCCCTCCAACTCAACAATGTCTGCTTCATGGGGACCAATGTGGTCAGCGGCACCGCGACGGCAGTGATCGTGCATACCGGCGCGCTGACCTACTTCGGGCGTCTGGCCCAGTTGGTCACGGGCGAACAGAACCTGACCAGTTTCGATCGGGGCATCCGCCAGTTCACCTGGCTCATGATCCGTTTCATTTTCGTCATGACACCGCTGGTCTTCCTGATCAACGGGTTTACCAAGGGCGACTGGATGGAGGCCTTCCTGTTTGCCATGGCGGTTGCGGTGGGCCTGACTCCGGAAATGTTGCCCATGATCGTCACGGTCAATCTGGGCAAGGGCGCCCTGGCCATGTCGCGCAAGAAGGTGATCGTCAAGCGCCTCAATTCCATCCAGAATTTCGGGGCCATGGACGTGCTGTGCACGGACAAGACCGGAACGCTTACCCAGGACAAGATCATCCTGGAAAAACACGTGGATATCTACGGTCATGAGAATGAGGACGTACTGGAATACGCCTATCTCAACAGTTATCACCAGTCCGGACTCAAGAACCTTCTGGATGTGGCAGTCCTGGAATACGCTGGACTGACGGAACGGATCAAGGCCGGGGTGCAGTACCGCAAGATCGATGAAATCCCTTTTGACTTCCAGCGTCGGCGCATGTCCGTGGTGGTGGAAGGCAAGGGTCGCCACCTTCTGATCTGCAAGGGTGCGGTGGAAGAAGTTTTTTCCTGTTGCACTCATGCCGAGGTCAACGGGTGCGTGGAGGCTCTCGAACCCTCCTATCTGGGACAACTTCTGCAGGTGACCCGGGAACTCAATGAAGACGGGTTCCGGGTCATCGCCATTGCCTACAAGGAAACGGCTTCCCGGGGGGGCGCCTATGGCTTGAAGGACGAGAGCGATCTGGTGCTGGTGGGCTATATCGCCTTCCTGGATCCGCCCAAGGACAGCGCACGGGAAGCCATCGCAGCGCTCCATCGGCATGGCGTGCAAGTCAAGATCCTGACTGGGGATAATGACGTGGTCACCCGCAAGGTCTGTCATGAAGTGGGGCTCAAGGTCGATGAGATCCTGCTGGGTTCCGTCATGGAAACCCTTTCGGATGAGGAATTGGCGGAAGCCGCAGAACGCATCGTGGTGTTTGCCAAATTGTCTCCGGCGCAAAAGGCGCGGGTCATCAAGGCATTGCATCTGCGCGGTCACGTGGTGGGTTTCATGGGGGACGGAATCAACGATGGTCCGGCCCTGAAGGCGGCCGATGTCGGCATTTCGGTGGATACGGCCGTGGATATCGCCAAGGAATCTGCCGATATCATCCTGCTGGAAAAAAGTCTGATGGTGCTCGAGGAAGGGGTTATCGAAGGGCGCAAGGTCTTTGGCAATATCGTCAAATACATCAAGATGGGCGCCAGTTCCAACTTCGGCAACATGTTCAGCGTACTGGGTGCCAGCGCCTGGCTGCCCTTTCTGCCCATGCAGGCCATTCAGGTGCTGACCAACAACCTGCTCTATGATTTTTCCCAGACGGCCATTCCCACGGACCACGTGGATGAAGAATACATTGCCCAACCCCGGCGCTGGGACATCGCCAACATCACGCGCTTCATGCTCATGATGGGGCCCATCAGTTCCATTTTCGACTATCTGACCTTTGCCTTGATGTATTATGTCTTCAAGGCCAATACGATGGCGGGCGAATCGATGTTTCAGACGGCGTGGTTCGTGGAATCCCTGCTGTCCCAGACCCTGATCATCCATATCATTCGTACGGGACGGATTCCCTTTCTGCAGAGTCGGGCCAGTTTGCCCATGACCCTGACGAGTCTGACCATCTGCACGGTTGCCATCTGGTTGCCGTATTCGTCCTTTGCCCATGCTCTGGGGTTCACGCCCTTGCCCATTCGCTTCTGGCCTTATCTGGTGGCCATATTGCTGGGGTATCTGACGCTGGCGCACGTCATCAAAACGTGGTTCATCCGCCGTTACGGATTGAATTGAGAGGGGGAAGGGAAACGCGCCCATGCTGGATATCGAACCTGCATTTTCAAGCAGCGGTCCTCTTGCTCAGGGCGTGGCGACCTATCGGCTCCGTCCGGCACAGGTGGAAATGGCACAAGCCGTGGTGCAGGCGCTGGAGGAACGTTCGGCCCTGGTCGTGGAAGCCGGGACAGGAACCGGCAAGACCTTCGCCTACCTGGTTCCCGCGCTTTTGTCCGGGGCCCGGGTGGTCTTGTCCACCGCCTCGAAGACCTTGCAGGACCAACTGTTCCAGCGCGATATCCCGGCCCTGCGGGACGTGCTGAAAATCCCCGTGTCTGTCGCCCTGCTCAAGGGTCGGGCCAACTATCTTTGCCCCCATCACCTGGAGGAGACGCTCCGTCAGGGTGTACTTTTTGATCGTGCGGAAGTGGCCCATCTGCACCTGGTACAGGCGTTCGCTCAGCGAACCACCAGCGGGGATATTGCCGAACTGGGGGAAGTCCCGGAACAGTCGGCCATCTGGCGCAAGGTAACCTCCACGCGGGAAAACTGTCTGGGACAGGAATGCGCCCACCTTGCCAACTGTTTCGTGCTGGCTGCGCGCAAGCAGGCGCTTCAGGCGGATCTGGTGGTCATCAATCACCATCTGTTCTTTGCCGATCTGGTATTGCGCGACGAAGGAGCAGGGGAATTGCTGCCCCTGGCCGATGCCGTGATCTTTGATGAGGCCCATCAGTTACCGGCCATCGCCACCCATTTTTTCGGGCAATCCCTGTCCACATTCAAAGTCGTTGAACTCACGGAAACTCTCCATGCCCTTTTGCCCGGCCTTGGCATCGAGCAGGACGAACTGAGCCAGAGTGCCCGCCATCTGGAAAAAAGCATCCTCCCCTTGCGGCATTCCCTCACGATGCGGGAAGGGCGTCTGACCCTGGATCAGGTCCACCGCGAACCCGCGTTTGCTGCGGCATGGGCAGACTTCATACAGGCGCTGGAACAGTTCGTGGCGCACCTGACCGCCCACGGCGAGCGCGCCGAAGCCTTGCAGGAACTGGCCAGGGAGGCGCAAGAGTGCCGTGATCTGGCCATGCGCTGGCAAGAAACAGAGTTGCCCGGACAGGTGCGCTGGGTGGAATGTTTCCCCCAAACCCTCCATTTCAATGCCACCCCCCTCGGCCTGGGGGAATTGCTCGGACCTTACTGGCAGGATACCCAGCGGGCCTGGATCTTCACTTCGGCCACCCTGTCGGTGAAGGGAGACTTTGCCCATTATCTGGAGGCCATGGGGTTGCCGCGAGCCCGCGCCCTCAGTTGGGAAAGTCCCTTCGACTATTTTCATCAGGCACTGCTGTACGTGCCGCAGGATCTGCCTCTGCCCCAGGAGCCGACTCATACCCGGACCCTTCTGGAACGGGCTCGCCCCCTGCTGGAGGCCAGTCAGGGACGGGCTTTCCTGCTCTTTACGACTTACCGGGCGCTGCAGGAAGCACAGCGCATCCTGGAGGTCTGGAAGCAGGAAGGGCATTGGTCCTATCCGGTGCTGGTTCAGGGGCAGCGTACGCGAAGTGATCTGCTCAAACGTTTCCGCCGCACGAAACATGCGGTCCTGCTCGGAACGTCCTCCTTCTGGGAGGGTGTGGATATCAAGGGCGAAGCCCTTTCCGTGGTGGTGATCGACAAATTGCCCTTTGCGCCCCCGGACGATCCCGTCGAGGCCGCGCGCATCGAGGAAATCAACCGGGCAGGTCGCAATGGCTTCATGGACTATCAGTTACCCCGCGCCATCCTCCAACTCAAGCAGGGAGCCGGACGGTTGATCCGCGACGAACAGGATCGCGGGGTCTTGATGATCGGGGATCGCCGTATCCTGGAAAAATCCTACGGCACAAAAATCTGGCAGAGTTTGCCCCCCATGGCACGGACGAGGGAATTGGCCGTGGCCTGTCGCTTCTTCCAGCGTCCCGCTCCCCCAGAATCCTGAGTTCGGGATATTGAATCACCGTTCCCCTGGTTTCGTGGAGGCTGCGCTGGTGGATTGCAGCGCGGCGCAAAGGCACTCTGGGCCGTGTAGCCACCGGGACAAGGTTTTCACGCAAACGGCACCATTTGGCAAAATTGAACTGGAAAAGCACACGATCTTGCGCGACAATACACCGATAGTACTGAATTTATCATACTATTGATGCTTTGGAGAACACACCATGGGAACCGTGCGCAAAACCATCACTTTGACCGACAAGCAAGACAGTTGGATTAGGGCACAGATTGACGCTGGCCACTACACCAACGACAGCGAGTATATCCGCGACCTTATCCGCCGCGAACAAGAACGTAACTCCGAGACCGAAGCCGTCCGCGCTGCGCTGATTGAAGGTGAAGCCAGCGGGGAACCAGGACACTTCAATGCTGACGCGTTCAAGCAGAAAATGCTGACCGCTCATGGCTGAATATCGCCTTACCCCCGCCGCCGAACGTGACCTTGAAACGATCTGGAATCATACCCTTCAGAAATGGGGCATAGGGCAGGCCAATCGCTACATCGACGTCTTGACGGCGGCCTTTGCCGAGTTGGCGCAGTCGCCCAAGATAGCCCCGGCATGTGACCACATACGGGCCGGCTATCGTCGCCGAAGTGTTGAGCGGCACACGATTTACTTTCGCATCACAGTTTACGGAATAGCAGTCGTTCGTATCCTGCATGACCGTATGGATGCTCCGCGCCACCTGTGACCGCATCGGCGGTTTCAAGATATCGGACGCGTTCCGGGCAGTCGATCACACGGTCCGGTTGGTGGGGTCGTCAGAGCCGGTTTGCCCGGGGATGGGCAAGCGGACCACGACTTCCAGTCCGCCCTCCGGGGGGCTGCGTAATTCCAGGGTACCGTGGTGCAGGTTTACGATGCGCGCCACGATGGCCAATCCCAGCCCGGATCCCGGCGGGCCTCCCCGCGAACTTTCGCGTCGTGTGAACGGCTGGAGGAGGTGAGGGATCTCATCGGCAGGAATCCCCTCGCCGTGATCGCGTACGGCCAGACAGACGGATTTCCCCTCCTGATACAGACTCAGGTGGAAGGGCGGTTTGCCATAACGAACCGCGTTTTCCAGCAGATTGTTGAGGATCCGTTCCAGAGCCAGTTCATTGAAGCATACCCGGGGCAGATTGGGGCTCATGTCCAGGGTGACGGGAACACCCCGGCTGACAAAGCGCTCCTGACAGGCTACGGCGAGGGGGGCAAGGGCCCGGAGATGCAGGGGATAATGAGGACGATCCCGGGCAAAATCCAGGAACTGGTCGATGATCCGGTCGATTTCTTCCAGATCCTGAATCAGGGGGTCGAGCGGTGGGGGCGCAGGTGACTGGAGCATTTCCAGCGCCAGACGCAGTCGTGACAGGGGGGTGCGCAGGTCGTGAGAAACCCCCGCCAGCATGATGGTTCGATTGGTTTCCAGGGTTTTGAGCGCATGTTGCATGGTGTGGAAGGCTTCACTGACCTCGCGAATTTCACTGGGAATGTCCGGGGTGATTTTCAGGAGGCTGGGTTGCCCCGCTGCAATGCAGTGGGCGGCCTGGGTCAAATCCCGCAGGGGACGGTTGATGCGATAGACCGCCCAGTACACGCTGGAAAATCCGAGCAGGATCACAAGGGCCAGTAACAGGGCCCATTTTTCCGGGAAATCCGCATCGAAGCGCTGGCGCTGGGTGATGTACCAGAAATCTCCGTGGGTGGTATGCAAAGGGATCCAGACGGCAGGCAACTGACCCTGGGTGGTGACCCAGAGGCGGGTCGTGGGATAACGGGAACGGAGTCGCTGCTGCAGCAGGAATACCCGGCTGGACGGTGTGGGGCTGCGAATCTTCAGGGGATCGGGGGCGGTGGATTGAATCACGCCGCCCTCGCTGTCGTCAAATTCCCGGATGAATGCCGATTGAGCGGGAGGAGAGAGATATTCCAGCGCCGTGATCAGGGAAAAAATATGGTTGGCCCGATCCTGGATGGTATGTTCCAGCAGAGGCGCGACATAGAAGCGCTGGAATACGAAGAGCGTGGCGACGTGGGTCACCAGTACCGTCAGCACCGTGACGAGAAGGGTTCGTCCCAGCAGCGATCGGGCAATGATCATTCCGGCGCGGTGATCTCGGGGACAAAGACGTATCCGATGCCCCAGACGGTACGGATGTGGCGGGGATGTCCCGGGTCTTCCTCGAGCAGGCGACGCAGGCGCGAAATCTGGACATCGATGCTGCGGTCGAACACCTCCCGTTCCCGGCCCCGCACCAGATCCGTGAGTTTTTCCCGGGAGAGGGGTTCGTGGGGGTGCGTGACCAGCGCCCGCAGGAGAGAAAATTCACTGCTGGAGAGGGAAACCAGTTCCCCGTTTTTGTGCAGGGTACGCTGAAGCAGGTGGAAACTGAATTCCCCGAACGTCACCAGATCCTGGGCATGATGGTCGTCGGCCATGGGCGTGTCCCAGGACTGGCGCCGCAGGACAGCCTGAATCCGGGCCAGCAACTCCTTGGGGTTGAAGGGCTTGGAGAGATAGTCATCGGCCCCCGTGTTGAGCCCCAGAATCCGATCCGAGTCATTGCCCTTGGCCGTCAGCATGATGATGGGAATGGGGTTGTTCTGGGCGCGCAGCCGGCGGCACAGCGCCAGACCATCCTCGCCGGGGAGCATCAGATCCAGGACCAGCAGATCATGGGGTGATTTTGCCAGGGCCTGATCGAGTGCGAGGGTGTCGGGGACGGCCGTCACACTGAAGCCTTGTTGGGAAAGGTAACGCTGAAGTAATTCGCGTAGTCGAAGATCGTCATCCAGGACGATGATGCGGGGGCGTGGAGTATTCATGAGCGCATGATAGTGTAATAACTGGAAAAAAAATTGTATCGATTTGTAAACTACTCGTCTCCGCGGTTGGAAGGAGGTCTGGATCAGGTGGGTTCCGTGAGCAGATGGCGCGCACGACAGAGGTCTGCCCAGGTTCCCGCCTTTTCTGCCGGGGTGCGCAGGAGGTAGGCAGGGTGCCAGGTGACGACGGTGGGGATGCCTTCGAAGAGATGGGTTCTGGAGCGCAGTTGGGCCATGGGCAGAGAGGTGTCCAGCAGGGTATGGGCAGCAACCTTGCCCAGCAGGACCAGAATGCGCGGTTGGACCTGTGCGATTTGCTGACGGAGGAAGGGCAGGCAGGTGGCACACTCATGGTCGCTGGGGGTGCGGTTATGGGGAGGGCGGCATTTCACCACATTGGCAATGGAGACCTGAGGGCCCCGTTCCAGTCCCAGGGCCGTGAGCATGCCGTCCAGCAGGCGTCCGGCAGGTCCGACGAAGGGCAGCCCGCGCGCATCTTCTTCTGCGCCAGGTCCTTCTCCGATGAACATCCAGGGGCTGCCGGGGTGAATCAGTCCAAAAACCGCCTGCTTGCGTTGTTCGTGTAGCGCGCAGCGGGTGCAGGAAGCGACCTGCCGGCGCAGATCGCCCGTTACCGGCAAGTCGGGAAGCGCTGGCGGGGGCGCGGAAATTTCCTGATTTTTTCCGTCCGCACGGGAGGGGGAAAGCGCTTCGGGGGGGGCAGGTGACGGATTTTCCCGGGGAACCCAGAGGGGCCACAGTCCCAACTCTCTCCAGTAGGCTTCCTGTACATGCATGTCGACGATATCCGGTTTCAGGACATCAGGCTGCGCTGCAGCACGAGGGCGTCTTCACGATCCCCCGTCGGGGTCGCGTAATAACCCCGGCGGGTTCCGATGAGCTGGAAGTTGGCCGAGCGGTACAAATGCAGGGCGGCCTCGTTGGAGGGGCGCACTTCGAGCAGCAGGCATTCCGCGCCCTGTGCGCTGGCCTGGGTGATGACTTCATCGAGCAGCACGCGCCCCCAGCCCTGGCGTTGCCAGGGCTGGTCGATGACCAGGTTGAGCAGATGGGTTTCCTGAAAAACAACCATGAAAAAAGTATACCCGAACAGCGTTCCCGAGGGCGCCACCAGGCCCAAGCCCTGGTGCTGGGACAAGGATTCCAGAAGTTGACGTCCGGTCCAGGGCGCGGAAAAATTCCGCTTTTCGATGGCACAAAGCGCATCCACATCCTGAAGGGTGAGCGGACGCAGGGAAACGGTGTTCATAGCCCACGTTCTGCGCGGGTCAGGGCAACCCGCTGGCGCAGATAGATGGGTTGGGCGGCGGCAGGACTGACCCCGGTCGTGCGTTTCCTGGCCTGGCCTGCCAGGGCAGCGATATGCGTGGCGTGCGGAGAGAGTCCCGGGATCGTGCCCTGCCACTGGGATGCCCAGCGTAAGGTGAGCAGGGTATTCCAGGCGACCGCTCCGGAACCCGCTCCCCACCAGTCTCCGGCAGGCAGGTCGGGTAGGCCGGACAGATCGCCCGGACTGCACAACCGGGGCGGCAAGCACTCCTGCCATCCTGAGTCCTGACGCTCATAGGCGGCGAGGTAGACCTGATTCATGCGCGCATCCAGCGCCACGACGATGCGGGGATGGGGGGCGACTTCAGTCAGGCATTCGAGCGTAGAGACGGGGAAAAGGGGAATCCCCAGGCCCAATCCCAGACCTTGCGCGATGCCGCAGGCCAGCCGGACCCCGGTGAAACCGCCCGGCCCTGCCCCGTAGGCGATTCCTCCCAGATCGTCCCAGGTTCGTTGGGCCTCGGCCAGGACAGAGTCCAGCAGGGACCAGACGCGCCCGGAAGGGGCGGCTCCCTCATCCTCCCGAGAGGCCAGGATCCGTCCCTCCTGCCACAGGGCGACGGACGCACGCTCGGTGGAAAATTCCAGGGCGAGGAGAGGGCCGGTGTTCAATCCACGTACTCCACATGACGATAACGGCGATAAAGCCAGAACATCAGGCTGCTGATGAAAATGGCCAGCAGCAGGACACTCACGTAAAAGGCCGCTTCCGTCGGCCTCAGGGCCTGTCCGCGCAGGGTTTCGAAGCCCAGGTCCTGAAAGAGGTGACGCAGGGGCAGGTCGGCCCGGATGACCCCGGCATAAATTCCGAGCAGGGCCAGAATACTGATGTTTTCATTGAAATTCTGGACCGCGATGCTGTGCCCTGCGCCCATGATCTGATGACCGCGATGTTGCAGGAGGGCATTCATCGGGACCACGAAAAAACCGGCCATGGCGCCTGCCGCCACCAGCAGGACCACGGCCACGGCCCAGTCCCGCACCACCAGCATGCCCAGGATGGCGAATCCCATGGCCACGCCCACCGGCAGCACCTTGATGGCGCTTTCCAGGCGTACCCACCGGGCTGCCGCGATGGAACCCAGGGCGATTCCCACGGCCGAAACGGCGGTGAGTTGGGTGGCCTGCTCCAGGTTGAAATGCAACTGGAGGGTGGCCCAGACCAGTACGATCAGACGGAGAGAAGAACCGACCCCCCAGAAAATGGTGGTTACCGCCAGGGAAACCTGCCCCAACGGATCCCGCCACAGTTGGAGAAACGAGCGCCAGAAATCCTGCACCAGAAACCAGGGGGTCCTGCGCGGGGGGACGTGATCGGGCAGGACGTGTGGGATATACAGGTTCACCACGGCGGCACCAACGTAGAGCAGCAGGATGACGAGGATGGAAAAGCGTGGGGCATTCAGGGTATGTCCGATCAAGGGGGTGCTGAAGGTGACAAAAAGTTGGTAGAGGGGCAGGTCGGGTTTGAGTATCCAGCCGCCCAATACGGCCCCGAAAATGATGGCGATGACGGTCAGGGCCTCCATCCAGCTATTGGCGACCACCAATTTTCCGGTGGGGAGGCACTCCGTCAGAATGCCGTATTTGGCCGGCGAATAGGCTGCGGCCCCCAATCCCACCAGGCCGTAGGCAAAGAGTGGGTTGACCCCCACCAGCATGGCCAGACAGCCCAGCAGTTTGATGATGTTGCTGAGGAACATGACGCGTCCCTTGGGCAGGGCATCGGAAAAGGCGCCCACGAACGGGGCCAGGAAGATGTAGGACAGCACAAAAAATTGTTGCAGGAAAGGGACGTATTCGGGGGGAGCCGAGATCGTTTTGAGCAGGGCGATGGCCGCAAACAACAAGGCATTGTCAGCCAACGCAGAAAGAAATTGCGCCAGCAGGATGATGTAGAACCCTAACTCCATGAACGGCCCGGAGTTACAGCACTTCGGCTGCGTAATCGGCGAGACGGGAACGTTCTCCCCGTTGCAGGGTGACGTGTCCGCTGTGTACCCAACCCTTGAAACGGTCCACCACGTAGGTGAGCCCGGAACTGCCTTCCGTGAGGTAGGGGGTGTCGATCTGGGCGATGTTTCCCAGGCAGATCACCTTGGTTCCCGGACCGGCGCGCGTGATCAGGGTTTTCATCTGTTTGGGGGTCAGGTTCTGGGCTTCGTCGATGATCAGATACTTGTTGAGAAAAGTCCGCCCACGCATGAAATTCAGGGACTTGATCTTGATGCGCGAGCGAATCAGGTCGCGCGTGGCCGCCCGTCCCCAGTCTCCGGCCTCTTCGTCCCCCTTGTTGAGAACGTCCAGATTGTCCTCCAGCGCACCCATCCAGGGCGTCATTTTCTCTTCCTCCGTTCCGGGCAGGAAGCCGATGTCTTCGCCCACGGGAACCGTGACCCGGGTCATGATGATCTCTGAATACAGTTTGTGTTCGATGGTTTGCATCAACCCTGCGGCCAGGGTCAGCAGGGTTTTCCCCGTCCCCGCCTGACCAAGCAGGGTGATGAAATCGAGGTCGGGGTTCATGAGCAGGTTCAGGGCAAAATTCTGTTCCCGGTTGGCTGCCACGATTCCCCACGTGTTATGCCGCTGGGAGGTGTAGTCGCGCAATACTTCGAGGACGGCACTGGAGCCGATCCGTTCCTTGACGCGAGCATAGAAGGGGTTTTCCCCCTGTTCCTGATAGACGAATTCATTCAGGTAGAAACTGGGGACCAGGGGGCCTTCCACCTTGTACAGGGTGCGTCCCTGTTCCTGCCAGGATTGCATATCCTTGCCGTGGGTTTCCCAGAAATCGTCCGGCAGTTCACGAACACCGGTATACAGCAGATCGGTGTCTTCCAGGACTTTGTCGTTGAAATAATCCTCCGCATCGACGCCCAATGCGCGGGCCTTGATGCGCATGTTGATGTCCTTGCTGACCAGGATGACAGCGCGCTTGGGTTGGCTGCGCTGGAGTTCGAGGGCAACGGCCAGGATCTGGTTGTCGGGCTTTTCATCGGCCAGCAGGGTGGTGGGCTGAGCCTTCTTCAGGGTCTGCAAGAACAGGGTACCCGACGGGCCGGGATTTTGGGCGCGTGCAAGGGAAATGCCCTGGCTGATATCGACTTTGCCCGCGCGGGTGATGATTTCATCGAGGAAACGGCTGACCTGCCGGGCATTCCGCGCCACCTCGGTCATGCCTTTCTTGTTGTGATCCAGTTCCTCGATGGTCATCATGGGCAGGAACACGTCGTGTTCCTGAAATTGGAAAAGGCAGGTGGGATCGTGCAGCAACACATTGGTATCGAGGACGAACAGTTTGGGGGCTGGATGGGCAACCATGGGGGGCGGGCTCCGGGGAGAAAGTGGTCAGGGCAGTGTGCGGAGGGTTTCCAGGACGTATTGCGCGTGGCCGGGAACTTTGACCCCGCGCCAGGCTTCCGCCAGACGGCCTTCCGAATCGATCAGGAAGGTGCTGCGTTCGATGCCGCGGACCTGCTTGCCATACATGTTCTTCATCTTCATGACGCCAAACAGGGTACAGGCCAGTTCATCGGGATCGCTCAGGAGGTGAAAGGGGAAACCCATCTTGGCCCGGAATTTTTCGTGGCTGGACAGGCTGTCCCGCGAAATGCCCCAGACCGGGCAACGCAGGGCCTCGAACTCGGAGAACAACTGGGTGAACTGGAGCCCTTCGTCGGTACATCCCGGGGTATCGTCTCTGGGGTAGAAATACAAAACCAGGGGCGCGCCCCGCTGGTCGCTCAGTTGAAAATGTGGTCCGGCAGTGGACGCCAACCGGAAGTCCGGCACCAACTCCATTTTCTCCATGGTTTCTCCAAAACAGATCAGTGATGGTGCAAGTATAGCCTATGGTTCAGCGCGCTGTGCCTTGCAGGGCCAAGGTGCCTGAACGACCGGGGAGCGAGCCCTGGATCATGGGACACGAGGGCAGGGGGTCGGACGCCACCGCCGAGGCCAACTGGGCCAGGGAGACCAACTGGTAGCCCTGGGTCTTCCAGCCCTGGAGTAATTCCCGGAATACCGGGCGTAAACGCTGACCTTCAAGTTCGGCGTGCAGGGTGAAAACGTGTCCCTGGGGTGGGTCCTCCCGGGTGAGGGCCAGCAGGGTCTGGGCGACCGTGGAGACGTCCACCCCCTCCAGGCCGATCAGTTCGTCAAGGGTGGGGAGGGTGGTGGGCAGTTGCAGGCAGTGCGCCGGGCGATCCCCCAGCAGGGGGCGAAAGGGGCCTCGCCCGCGCCCGTCCGATGCCCACTTGAAATGCTGTTCGTCGAGCCAGCGCAGGGCATCCTCGGTCATCTGCCAGCCGGCGGCACCATGGACATGGGGCGCCTCCCCGAAAATCTTCTTGAAGCGTTCGCAGGCCAGGCGGAGTTGGGTGCGTCCCCAGGTCGATGGACGACGGTGCAGGTTGTCCTGCCAGGCCGTATGGTCCCAGGTGTGGATTCCCACCTCGAATCCTGCAGCCGCCACGGCGCGCAACGTGGGCGCGGCTTCGAGGCCGATGTCGGGACCGGGGAGCAGGGTGCCGTAAAGCAGGGTGCGCAGACCGTAATGCTCCAGCACGGAGGTGCGTTTGACCTTGCCCAGAAAGCCGGGGCGGAAGACACGCTTGAGGGCGCGCCCCGTATGGTCAGGGCCCAGGCTGAACAGGAAGGTGGCCTGGGCCTGTTCGGCGCGTAACAGTTCGACCAGCGCCGGTACCCCCTCGCGGGTTCCGCGCAGGGTGTCCACATCCACTTTCAGGGCCAGTAGTCGCATGGGCGAGACTATGGACACTTTTTCGTTACTCGGCAAGCCCCCCTTGCTGGTAGAATAGCGGTCTTTCTAAATTATCGGTTGAATTTTCATGGCTCGTCATTTACGCAACATCGCCATCATCGCGCACGTGGACCACGGCAAGACCACGCTGGTGGACAAACTGCTCCAGCAGTCCGGGACCTTCGCCGCCCATCAGCACGTGACGGAACGGGTCATGGACAGCAACGACCTGGAAAAGGAACGGGGCATCACCATTCTGGCCAAGAATTGCGCCGTGGATTATGAGGGGACCCACATCAACATCGTGGATACCCCCGGACACGCCGATTTCGGCGGCGAAGTAGAGCGCGTGCTGTCCATGGTGGACGGCGTTCTGTTGCTGGTGGATGCGGTGGAAGGGCCCATGCCCCAGACCCGCTTCGTCACGCGCAAGGCCCTGGCCCAGGGGCTCAAGCCGGTGGTGGTGGTGAACAAGATCGATCGTCCGGGGGCTCGTCCGGACTGGGTGGTCAATCAGACCTTCGACCTTTTCGACAAGTTGGGGGCCACGGAAGAACAACTGGATTTCCCGGTGGTCTACGCTTCAGCCTTGCAGGGGTATGCCACTCTCGACCCCCAGCAACCGGGGACGGATCTGCGCCCTCTTTTCGAAGCAGTCCTGAAGTATGTCCCGGAGCGGGTGGGGGATGCGGAGGGTCCGCTGCAATTGCAGATCGTATCCCTGGATTATTCCAGTTTCGTCGGGCGGATCGGGATTGGACGGGTCCACCGTGGGCGTATCCGCACGGGTCAGGAAGTGGCCATATTGCGGGGCCCGGACTCGCCTTTGAAGCGCGGACGCGTCAATCAGATCCTGGGGTTCAAGGGGCTGGAACGGGTTCCCTTTGAAACGGCGGAAGCCGGAGACATCGTTCTGGTCACGGGCATCGAGGATCTGGGGATCGGAGTGACCCTGACCGAGGTGGACAAGCCCGAGGCGCTTCCGATGCTGGCGGTGGATGAGCCGACCCTGACCATGAATTTCCAGGTGAATACCTCGCCCTTTGCCGGTCAGGAAGGCAAGTTCGTCACCAGTCGCCAGGTCCGCGAACGGCTGGAGCGTGAATTGCTCAGCAACGTGGCCCTGCGTGTCCAGGAAACCGACGATACGGACGTTTTTCTGGTGTCTGGACGAGGCGAGTTGCATCTGACCATCCTGCTCGAGAACATGCGTCGGGAAGGCTACGAATTGGCGGTGTCCCGTCCCCGTGTCCTGTTGAAGGAGATCGATGGGGTGCGCTGCGAACCCTTTGAAGCGCTGACGCTGGATGTGGAAGAAGCCCATCAGGGAGCGGTCATGCAGGCGCTGGGAGAACGACGGGGTGACTTGCAGGACATGCAATCCGACAGTCAGGGACGGGTGCGCCTCGACTACCGCATTCCGGCGCGCGGTCTGATCGGGTTTCAGTCCGAATTTCTGACCCTGACCCGGGGAACCGGGCTGATGAGCCACGTCTTCGATGATTATGGCCCCATGAAACCGGAAATCCCGGCGCGTCGCAACGGGGTCCTGATTTCCGCGGAACAGGGCGAGGCCGTGGCTTATGCCCTGTGGAAATTGCAGGAACGAGGCCGTATGTTCGTGGTCCCGGGAGACCGTGTCTACGAGGGTATGGTGATCGGGATTCACAGCCGGGACAATGACCTGGTGGTCAACCCGGTGAAGACCAAGCAATTGACCAATATCCGGGCAGCGGGCAAGGACGAAGCCGTGGTCCTGATGTCGCCGGTGGTTCTGACTCTGGAATCCGCCATTGAATTCATTGCCGATGACGAATTGGTGGAGATCACGCCCCAAACCCTGCGTATCCGCAAACGCCATCTGCTGGAGAATGATCGCAAGCGGGCATCCCGCAGTTAGGCAATGAAACCGTGAAGTCCTGAGTCCGCCGGAGGGCGGTTTGCTTTAAATGATACGGATGCGTACAATACTTCTGTTTTAGAATTGGAGTAAATCCAGTGTCGGGTGTCGATCGCTCCAGCCAAGACGAACCGGTTCCTTTCGGCTCCCTTTTTTTCCATGTCCGGCGTGGATGGGGCGCACCGGTCTGGGTGCGCGGTCTCCTTTTGGCGATGGTGGCCGGATGTACGACGGTCGGCCCGGATTTCAAGTCCCCCACCTTGACCAGGGGCGTGTCCGTGTTGCCGGATTCGCCCGCTCAGGGGACGGTGGCCGGGGCGGATGACCAACATTTTGTGGCGGGCCAGACCGGAAGCCAGGATTGGTGGAAAACCTACCGATGCGCGGAACTCGATCGGCTGGTACAGATCGCCCTCGATCAAAACCCCACCGTGGAAGCTGCGCGTGCCACTCTGGTGCAGGCGGGGGAGAACGCCACCGCGATCCAGGACAATCTGACCCTGCCCACCGTCGATGCCCAGTTGGCGCAAACCCGCCAGCGTTTCTCCACGGCGGCTTTTGGTTTACCGGGTGGGCAGGCCTATCTGTTCAATCTGACCAATGCGTCGGTCAACGTGTCCTATCCCCTGGACGTCTTTGGGGGCAACCGTCGTCAGGTCGAGGCCCTGCAAGCCCAACACGAAATGCAGGCCCACCTGTGGCAGGCTGCACGGGAAACCCTGATTGCCAACGTGGTGACCACCGTGGTGCGGGAAGCCAGTCTGCGTGCCCAACTCGATGCCACCAACGCGCTGCTCCAGGCGCAGGGTGAATTGCTGGACCTGACGCGGCAACGGCAGGGGATGGGTGCCCTGTCCCTCAATGAAGTGGCAGAGCCTCAGGCCGAATTGGCCCAGAGCCGTGCCAATCGCGAGGCCCTCGCGTTGCAACTGGATCAGATCCGCCATCAACTGGCGGCGTATCTGGGGCAATACCCGGCGCAAAACCCCCTGCCCGAATTTCATCTGGAGGATCTGCACCTGCCCCAATTTCTTCCTCAGGCCGTTCCTTCGGCGTTGTTGCGCCAGCGTCCGGATATCCGGGCCAGCGAAGCGCAATGGCACCAGGCCACCGCCAATCTGGGGGTGACCATCGCCGGGGCTTATCCCAATCTGACCCTCACGGGCAGTATGGGGGCGATGGCGTTGAGTCCGGGCGCCCTGTTCAGCCCCGCTTCATCGGTTTGGTCGTTTGGGGCTGGAGTGGTTCAACCGATTTTTCATGGGGGGGCCTTGAGTGCAGCCAAACGGGCAGCGGAAGCGGCAGTCCAGAGTGCGGCGGCGCAGTACCGCAACACCGTGGTTCAGGCCTTCCGTTCCGTGGCTGATGTCTTGCGCGCCTTGACCCATGATGCGGCCACGCTGGAGGCTGAACGGTCGATCATGGAAGCGCGGCAGCAAAGTTTGGGCCTGGCGGATCAACAGTACCAGTTGGGCGGCATCAGTTACCCTGCGCTGCTCGCGGCGCGCGTTCAGGATGCCCAGGCCCGCATGGGGATTGCCCAGGCCCAGGGAACCCGTTTGGCCGATACGGCTGCCTTTTATCTGGCTCTGGGGGGAGAAGTCGACCCCGCAGCCGTGGCGCAGGCAACCTCGGGTTCCCCTTCTTCATCATCGGGGCAATCCGCCCCTTCAGAGGCACGGTGATTTCATGACGGACCAATCTTCCCCTTCCCTGAAAAAACGCCTGATCCTCATGGGCGCGCTGATGACGCTGCTGGTGGGCGGACTGGTGGGGTTCAATCTGTTCAAGCGCGCCATGATGCAAAAATATCTGGCGGGCGGCGCAGCCCACCCTCCGCCGGTGGTGACGGCCCAGGTCGTTCAACGGACGAATTGGCAACCTTCCTTCGATACCATCGGTTCCCTGCGGGCGGCCCGTGGGGTCCAACTCAGCGTGGAAGTGGCGGGTCTGGTGCGTCGGGTTGCTTTCAAGGCCGGGGATGAGGTTCAGGCAGGACAAACTCTGGTGGAAATGGTGGATGACGCGGAACGGGCGGCCGTTCAGACGCAGGAAGCAGGACTGGACCTGGCCCGTTTGACGCTGAAACGGGACGAGGCTCAATATGCGGTGCACGCCATCAGTCAGGCACAACTGGAGATGGATCGCGCCGAGGTGGTCAGCCGGACGGCGCAGCGGGATCAGGCACTGGCCCTGCTGGCCAGGAAAAAGGTCACGGCCCCTTTTGCGGGACAAATGGGGATTACCACGGTCAATCCCGGACAGTACCTCAACCCCGGCGATAAAATTGCCTCCTTGCAGACCGTACACCAGTTGCTGGTGGATTTCAATCTGCCCCAGCAATTTCTGGGGC
>JAKABO010000016.1 GCA_021796835.1 Pseudomonadota bacterium
GTCTGCACCGCTGGATGAGCGTAAAGTAAAGAAGTCAACGGGACAGCGCCGACCAGCTGTGGAAACAAGGTCAGAAGAAAAACTTAAACTCACGCTGGAACTGTCTTGACAGAGGGGTCCACTTTAAATCGCCATGTCATCCGGGGCTTGGCTTCTCCCTTTTTGGTCAATGGGACAAGCTCAAAGTCTTCACACCGGACACGATGTTTTCGGGAATCTTTTAGCGATTCCAGATCGCGGGCTGCATGCTCCCCATTTTCGGTTACATGAAGCCACCACAGGACGGTATCGTCTGATTTTTTCCAGAGGATTAGTTTGGCGTTGCCAAGCCCTTTGCGTTGTCGATAGGCTCGGGCATTTTTATCGGCATCAACTTGATAGTTGATGCAAAACTTATCAATCAGCCGAGGTAACTTTTCCGTACTGACTGACCCGTTACAGTACAACGGATAACCCCGCGTGGCCGCATCTGAAATGCGTTGCATGGCAACTTCTTTTTTGTCGTGTATGGGAATGGTGTGTCTCATGGAATTATTCTCCAAGTCGGACACACCACCGACTGTTGCAAGTATATATAAGATACTGTTTGTATGTGGATTATACCTTGCCAAAGAAAAATAGAAAACCCCGGAGATCATCCGGGGTTCATCATGCCAATAGGCTGCATCTGCTCTCTGCATTCTGGACAATGCGTTCGTAAGTATTGGATTGCAGTGACGTGTAATTTTAGAAAAAACAAAACCAGGCAATCCCTAAAAAGGGAAAGCCTGGCCAGACAGTTTTAAGACATGCCGGTCGATCAATGGGCAAAAGCCCTATATGTTGGGTTATGGTTAAAAAATGCCTGTTCCAGAGGCTCCAAACTATCGCAAATCTCAACAACATCCGGTGCCACCCGGATTACGGAGCCGCGCCAACGGCCCCGTGAGTTACAACACACCCTGCCAAGGGTTTCAACATACACTTTCGACTGCTCCCGGCTTTCGCCTCATGCACACAGCAGCAAGTCTGCACATGAAGTTTGCCTCAACCGATTTTCTGGTCTGGCACTAGTTGCCAAGTCTCCCCCGCGTAGCCTGAACAGGTGCCACCCTGTCCAACAACCTTAGCGGTTCCCACATTAGTTACCAAAGTCACGACCTTAGCCTGCTGGCTCCAGTTACAAGATTTTCTATGGGATCTTCCCATTCACCCACCGTCGAACTGCAACGGTCAGGTTTTCAGCGACCCAGGATTCCAAGACGGTTCGCTTACCCCAAGCAACTATCATCACACACTTAGCTTGCCATCCCTGCGGGACGGTACAGGCATATCCAGTCACCCAACGCATCGCATCAGTCAGATTTCTCTGCTGGGACGCCTCTGTTTCATTACACCAGAGCTATCAACGATCCCCGCAGCTTGCGCTACAAGGTACCGGCCAAATCCACTCTCGCTCATTGGCCCTGATACGGTTTCCCGTACCCTCAGAAGTGCTGGTGTGGGTCACAGGTTCAACGGTCATCCGCTGCCCCTGGTCGGTATTAACGACAGGCCAACTGCCCTGTCTTCCGATCCTTTAATAACAAACCTTTCTGGTTTCTCCCAATAATCTGGAAATCCCCCATGAGGCCCTGTCTGTGTCGCCCAAGCCTGTTTCAGGCTGGAATGAAGTCGAAACGTTAAAAAACGTAGCGCCCCGTTGCTTGCCGCACCAGCTCAATTACGAGCATGCGGCTTCCGCAGTCTATCCCGTTGGCACAGGATTCCCCATCCGGGGGAGTATGTCATCGTGTCTGAGGTTGGCGCCCCAGAACACGAATAATGGCAGGTGTTCCGGGGTTGGCGTTCCCCATGCGACAGGGGAATCCTACCACCGGAACGATCTGATTTATCGCCCTTGGAATCCTTCTTTATTTGGGATGAATTCGCTCATGCTCTTCACCCATGAAAGGCCCGCCGTATCTCAGGGTTGCTTTTATTTCGGAGCAGAGAATTCAACCGTACAAAAAAATAATGGCCATTTTGTCCACATGAATCCCTGGTGGGGTACCATCGAATTTTTACCCAGACCGAATGGATAATCTGTGACTTCCCTGTCTGACCTGCTCGCCTCTTACCGCCAGATTGCCCAGACCCAACGGGAGAAAGGGACCTACTTCGAGAAGTTGATCCTGTGCTATTTAAAGACAGAACCCAAATATCGGGACCTGTACCAAGACGCCTGGATGTATGAGGACTGGGCGCACCATCAAGGGCGGACGGGTCAGGACAGCGGGATCGATCTGGTCGCACAGACGCGGGGAACGGGAGAGTTTCACGCCATCCAGTGCAAACTTTACGCAGAGGATTACAAACTCCAAAAAGGGGATATCGATAGTTTTCTGGCTGTATCAGGCAAAACCATTTTCACTCACCGGCTTGTTTTCAGCACCTGCCTGCATTGGAGTCACCACGCCGAGGATGCGATACAGGACCAAGCCATTCCAGTCAGCCGGGTAGATTTATACGATCTGGAGAACAGCCAGATCGACTGGGCACAGTATCAGCCGAATCACGCCCCGGTCCTGAAACCCAAAAAGACGTTGCGGGATCACCAAAAATCCGCCCTGCGTGCCGTTCAGCATGGACTGGCAGATGCCGACCGAGGCAAACTCATCATGGCCTGTGGGACTGGCAAGACCTTGACCAGTCTCAAGATTGCCGAAGTTTTGGCCGGACGAGGGAAACAGGTACTGTTTCTGGTGCCCAGCCTATCTTTGTTATCCCAAAGCCTGACGGAATGGACCCAGGAAAGCGATACCCCTCTGCACAGTTTTGCCGTCTGCTCGGACAGTGATGTGGGTAAGACAAAGCGGAAGAATCAGGAGGAAGATAAGGTCGAAACCTTGCTCCATGAACTACGCTACCCCGCCACCACGGATGCCAGGAGTCTCGCTCTGGCCGTTGCACGAAGACAGGATGATCAGGGGATGACGGTGATTTTTAGCACCTATCATTCCATCGAGGTCATTCACAAGGCTCAGAAAGAACATGGACTGCCTGCTTTCGACCTGATCATCTGTGACGAAGCCCACCGTACCACGGGAGCCACCTTTGAAAGCGAGGACGAAAGCGCTTTTGTCCGGGTTCATGATAACGATTATCTTAAGGGGGTCAAGCGTGTCTATATGACGGCCACCCCACGGATTTATGGGGACAATGCCAAGGCCAGCGCAGAAAAGGACAAGGTGACGCTCTGCTCCATGGACGACGAATTCCTGTATGGCAAAGAGTTGTTCGTCATCACCTTCTCTGAAGCGGTACAACGGGGTTTGTTGGTGGACTACAAGGTGATCGTGCTAGCCGTTGAGGAAACCCATATTAACCGCCGACTACAATCCTTACTGAAGGACGAGAACAACCAACTCAAGGTGGATGACGCCGCCAAGATCATTGGTTGCTGGAAGGCTTTGTCCAAACAGGGACTCTTTGAACAGGGGGATGACGGGGAGGCCATGCGCCGGGCGGTGGCCTTCTGCCAGGTGATCGAAATCCAGAAGGGAGCCAAAACCCACAAAGTCAGTTCCAGGCAGATTGCCGGCATGTTCAAGGCAGTGGTGGATGCCTATCAGGAAACCGAAGAATTCGAGCAGGTTGCCCGCCTCAACTGCGAAGCGGAGCATGTGGACGGGAGCATGAATGCCAGCGAGAAGGAGGCTAAACTGGTCTGGCTCAAGGAATCCTCTTCCGACAACACCTGCCGGATTCTGAGTAATGTGCGTTGCCTGTCCGAAGGGGTGGATGTGCCCGCCCTGGATGCCGTGCTGTTCCTCACACCCCGTAATTCACAGGTGGACGTGGTGCAATCCGTGGGCCGCGTCATGCGGAACTCCCCAGGCAAGAAACGAGGCTATGTGATCCTGCCCGTGGTGATCCCGGCAGGTGTGGAGCCCCATGAAGCCTTGAGCGACAACAAAACCTATGCGGTGGTATGGCAGGTGCTGCAAGCCTTGCGCTCCCACGATGACCGTTTTGATGCCATGGTCAACAAACTGGATCTGATTGGTCGTGACCCGCGCAAGATGGAAGTCATCGCCATCACCGACAAAATCCCGCAGAAACAGGAGAAACCCACCAAGGGCAAAACCAACCGTGCGGCTGGGAAAGGGAACTATAGACTTGGGGAACCGGTTCAAGCGGCCTACGCCGATAAACGCCAATCCGAACTCCACTTTGAAATTGGCGAGATCGAACGCGCCATCTACGCCAAACTGGTCCAGAAGGTGGGGAATCGGCACCACTGGGAAGACTGGGCCAACGACATCGCCAAGATCGCCCGCACCCATATCGACCGCATTCACGCCATTCTGGAAAACCCCGACCATTCCCATGAACAGGAAGCCTTCGCCAGTTTTGCGAGTGAAATACGAAACAATCTGAACAACAGCATCAGTGATGATGAGATCATCGAAATGCTGGCCCAGCATCTGATAACCAAGCCAGTCTTTGACGCCCTGTTCGAGGGCTACAGTTTTGCCCAGCATAACCCCATCTCTCAGGCCATGCAGAGGGTGGTGGACATTTTGCAGGCTCACCAGATCAGCAAGGAAGCCGATACCCTGCAAGCCTTCTATGACAGCGTGAAGATGCGAGCTGATGGAATCGAGAACGCGGCAGGTAAGCAGAAGATCGTGGTGGAACTGTACGACAAGTTCTTCCGCAACGCCTTCCCGAGAATGACGGAACGGCTGGGCATCGTCTATACCCCGGTGGAAGTGGTGGACTTCATCATCCACAGCGTCAACCACATCCTGAAAACCGAATTCAACCAGACCCTGGGAAGCCAGGGGGTTCATATCCTGGACCCCTTTACTGGGACCGGCACCTTCATCACTCGTTTGTTGCAGAGCGGACTGATTACCCTGGAAGAACTGCCCTACAAGTATCAGCATGAAATCCATGCCAATGAAATCGTGTTGCTGGCCTACTACATCGCGGCCATCAACATCGAGGCGGTGTACCACAGCATCGTCGGCGGGGATTACCAACCCTTCGAGGGCATCTGCCTGACGGACACTTTCCAGCTCTACGAGAAGGAAGATCTGGTCGATGAGTTGCTGGTCGATAACAGCGCCCGCCGTAAGCGCCAGAAGAAACTGGATATACGGGTCATCTTTGGGAACCCGCCGTATTCCGCCGGTCAATCAAGTGCAAATGACAACAACCAGAATGTGGAATACCCACACCTGGATAGTCGTATCCGCAGCACCTATGCCGACCGTTCAACGGCAACCAACAAAAACGCCCTGTACGACAGTTATATTCGCGCCATCCGTTGGGCCAGCGACAGAATCGGGGATAGTGGGGTGATTGGGTTTGTGTCTGGCTCGGGTTTTGCGGAAAAACCCGCCATGGACGGTTTGCGAAAGTGTCTGGCGGAAGAGTTTTCCAACATTCATTTGCTGAACCTGCGCGGCGATATTCGAAAGAACATGCTGAGTAAAGGCCGGGCAAAGGAAGGCCAAAACATTTTCGGCAGCGGTAGCATGACTGGTATTGCCATTACCCTGTTTGCGAAAAATCCGAATGCGGCACAACATGGTCAGATTTATTTCCACGACATCGGGGATGATCTGACCCGCGAAGACAAGTTGGAGAAAATCACCGAATTTGCCAGCATCGCCGGAATCACCGCAGCCAACGGCTGGCAGACAATCACACCAGACCAGCACGGTGACTGGCTCAATCAGCGCGATGACGGATTCAGCGCATTTATCAGTCTTGGAGACAAGAAAGATGCCAACACGGCGGTGTTGTTTGAAAATTATTCACGGGGCGTAGCAACGGGTAGGGATTCCTGGTGCTACAACGCCTCCAAAGTTGGCGTCATCAACAATATGAAGCGCATGATTGGTTCCTATAACGGCGAAGTCGAGAGGTTTTCAGAATCCTGCGCCGGTCTGGATAGGTCCACACGAGAAGCCAGAGTAGATGGGTTTATCAATACCGATCCGACACGGATCAGTTGGACAAGGGCTCTGAAGCAGGATTTGGTCAAGGATCGCCGATTTGTCTTTGAAGAAAATTGCCTGACACCCAGCCTGTACCGCCCTTTTACCAAGCAATGGTTATATTTCAACCGTCGCTTCAACGAGATGGTGTACCAGATGCCCCGGATTTTTCCAGACGAAAAGGCGGAAAATCTGGTGATTTGTGTGTCGGGCATTGGAGCCAGGAGCGGGTTTTCTGCGTTGATGGCGAATGCGTTGCCATGCCTTGATATTGTCGAGAAAAGCCAATGCTTCCCGCTGTACCTATACGATGATGAAGCACGAACCGAGGAGCCGGTCGGGTCCAGGATGGAGAGCCTGTTTGGTGACTCCCCCAATCCCGTACCACGACCCCGCACCCGCCGGGATGCCATAACGAATGAGGGGCTTGGCCATTTCATGATGGCTTATCCTGGAGAAGTCATCAGCAAAGAAGATGTTTTCTACTATGTGTATGGCTTGCTTCACTCACCGGACTACCGAGAAAGGTACGCTGACAATCTTGCCAAGGAACTGCCGCGCATCCCTTGCGTGAAGACTGCCGCTGACTTCTGGGCGTTTTCTCAGGCTGGGCGCAAGTTGGCTGACCTGCACCTGAACTATGAAACCGTGGAGCCGTACCCGCTGACCATCACGGTTCACGGGGATGCGCCTCTGACCGATGCCGATTACCGGGTGGAGAAGATGCGTTACGGCAAGACCGGGAAGGAAAAAGACCTGACCACCGTTCACTACAACAACCGGATCACGGTATCGGGTATACCCTTGGAAGCCTACGAGTACATTGTGAACGGGAAGCCTGCACTAGACTGGGTGGTGGAACGCCAGTGCGTCAAAACCGACAAGGACAGCGGGATCGTCAACGACGCCAATGACTGGGCCGTGGAAACCTTGGGTAATCCCCGGTATCCTCTGGAACTGTTCCAGAGAATCATCACCGTCAGTCTGGAGACCTTGAGGATTGTGCAGTCATTGCCCGAATTGGAAATTCAACTGACAAATTGTTAAGAGGATGACATTATGGCGTTCTTATTACGGTTGGTTACAAAATTACCAGTTCCGATAGGGGTACGCCTTGGATGGCAGCGCACGCTGCTCAATCGCGCATACGGTAAGGACCTAATCGCTGCACGAAAACTCAAAGATCAGGCCAAAGTTCGCTCTTTGGAACTAGACCATCGGTTTGAAATTGACCTACATGATGAGGAAGAGGACGCATACCTGACTAAGAGCCTTCTCGCCAAAGCACGTCAACTTCGCGTACCCGTTCCTCACAGATACAAAGATGACAAGACTGAGTCAGAACACTGGTATGAAGGATGTTACACCGGGCAATGGTATCTAACAGCCGTTGGTGTTTCCGCATTGAGAGATGAGATTCGTCGTGAATTAATAGCGCGACACGATCTTCGCTCGAAATGGGTCGTATGGCTCACTGGCATTACCGGCATCATTGGTGTGGCCACAGGTTTCGTTGCCGCTTTTTACCATAAAGCATAGGGATTGTCTTAAATCCAATACTGTTTAGATAAACACAATGCGCGGAGTCGGATTGCAGGGTTGGTTCAATACGTCACCTCGCTTTCGGAGATTGAATTTGCTCATTTTTCGTTTGACACCTCGAGGATTGCGCTTGCCGCGGCTGGTGACGGCGCGAACGGAGGCGATTTCGCGCAGGACGCTGTCGAGCCAGGATTTGCGCTGCTCAGGGGGGAATAGCGCTGGCGGCTGGAAGGCGGCGCTTGAGCACGCGCACCGCATGGATGAACGACAGGTCCTCCGAACTCTGTGCGGTTCTGGCAGCCGCCTCGGTCATCAGGCGGCGAATGGCGGCATGAGCAATCAGCAGCGCATAGAACTCCTGTTCCACCAATTCCGGGCGCTTGCTGCGCAAAACGACAGCACGGTCGGCCAGATGCACCTTGAATTCGTCGAATGTCTGCTCGATCGTCCAGCGGCGATGGTACAGCGCCGCCAGTTCGACCGCTGGCGCAGCCTCGGCTTCGAGCCAGTTGGTGATCAGGCGATAAGCAGGTTCGGGGTCGGGAATTCCGTCAAGTTGATACTCGACGACCCGCACCACCGTGCCGTTGGTCTGGTGGCGACGATCCGTGTCGCTGGGATACAGGGTGGTCAGGTACGAGCCGTCGGCGAGGGAGCGTTCGCAGGGCAGGCGCAGGTTCTTCTTGACCCGGAACAACAACTTGGCGCCGGTCTTGCAGGCGCGCTGCCAGAAAGGGAAGCCGAAGAAGTTGCGGTCGGCGGTGACCACCATGGAAGCATCCGCCTGATCGATGACTGCTTCAGCCAAGGTCAGTTCGCCGGTCTTATAGGGGCCGTGGCTGGCGAAGCACAAGGTGTGCGTGCCACATTCCGCGAGCGCGACAAAGCGCAGTTGCGGAAATGCGGACTCCCCGCGCGAGGCGGCCGGGTAACCGAAGGTGCCGGCGTTGGCGGCTTCATCGGGCATGTCCAGGGTGGAGCCGTCGATCGCCATCAGCCGCAAGCCGCGATAGCACACACCCGGCATGTCTGCCGGGCCGTGCGGACGCACCTGCTCCTGGTACAGGTCCCGCAAGGGTGCCGCCCCCACCTGCTCGCGGGCTTGCGAGATGGCGCCCTTGGTGACCGTGGCCTTGGCAACGCCTTCATCCCCCAGCAACTGGCGCAGCCCTTCAACCACCAGTCGCAGGACTTCTTCGTAGGCGACGTCGGCGTACAACACCATCGCCATCACAAAATACACCAGCACTTCGTGGGGCAACCCGCGCTTGCGTTTGCTCTGCGCGCCGTGCGCCACCAGCACCGCCCGCACTTTTTCTACCGGGCAATTCAACGCCAGGTAGCCTACCGTCAGATAATCTGCCAGCCTTGCTCCTGTCGACAACTCCGCCTTCGTTCTCGCCATGTCACACCTCCTGTTGGTAACATGGGTGAGATGATGACAGAAAACGAGTTATCTAAACAGTATTGGTCTTAAATCACAAGAATACAGCGTCGATAACATCCTTGGCGCAACGAGTTCACCACAGTTGCCGCACAACCGGTTGGAGTTTTTTCCGGACTTCGCCACTCATGATCGTCACCATCTTGGTCGGAATATTCCGACCAAGATGGGGCCGTTGGTCGATTTTCGTGCAAAGGACAATCCCAGGACAATCAGAACGAGACAATTTGAGAACGTATGAGAAATAATAGGACAATTCTAGGACACTGCCGCCTCGCAATCGGGCGTTATCCACATGCGAAATTGATGGTGTGGATAACTTGAAATCGTCTGAAACCCAATACTGGCGTAGGTTTTGGCGGAGAGGGCGGGATTCGAACCCGCGTTAGGGTATTACCCTAAACACGCTTTCCAGGCGTGCGACTTAAACCGCTCATCCACCTCTCCGGGTGAGATTATTTGATCTTGGCTTCTTTGTAGGGGACATGCTTGCGGGCGACGGGATCAAATTTCTTGATTTCCATCTTCCCGGGCATGGTTTTCTTGTTCTTGGTGGTGGTGTAGAAATGACCGGTACCAGCGGTCGATTCCAGTTTGATCTTGTCACGCATGTAGAGAATTCTCCTTGGAATTAGCCTTGCAGAGCCGTTCCACCCAACTCGGCGAGAACGACCTCGATGCCTTTCTTGTCGATCAGGCGAAGTCCCGCATTGGAAACGCGCAGTCGGATCCAGCGGTTCTGACTTTCGAGCCAGAAACGACGATATTGCAGATTGGGTAGAAAACGCCGTTTGGTTTTGTTATTGGCGTGGGACACATTGTGGCCAACCATGGGTTTTTTCCCGGTGACCGCGCAGACGCGTGCCATGTTGTAACTCCCGTATTAAAGTGTATGGACAAGGTTAAACGAGAATTATCGCATGAAATATCCGGTTTCGGCAACAACCAATTCACGGCCCCGCCGGTCCCATGAAAAAATCCGTCAGAAGGCCCTCCCCTCCAACAGTTTCGGTTCTGAAGACGTCTGCGGCACTGCGCGCCCGCCTTGACCATGCCACGGCCGCGATGCTGCTACAATCCGGGGGGACAAGGTCGGGTTGGCCACCGGATTCCCGTCGTTCCAACAGCACAGCATTTGACTGGATACTCAGGAATTGCCCATCATGAGTCGTACGCAAAGCAAACCAGGTCTCGGTGTCATGGGACTATCAGCACTGGGAATCGTTTTTGGCGATATCGGGACGAGCCCGCTGTATACCTTCAAAACCATTCTCAACATGACGGGTAACATGCCTGCACCCGACGTCATCCTCGGAATACTTTCACTGATTCTATGGACGCTCGTCATCGTCACCTCAGTGAAATACATAGGCTTTGCGATGCGAATCGACAATGACGGGGAAGGCGGGGTTCTTGCCCTGATGTCCTTGCTGGCCGTCAAGAAACACCGGAGGCCGACGATCGTTGCCATCGGATTATTTGGAGCCGCACTGATTTATGGCGATGGAGCGATCACGCCAGCCATTTCGGTTCTTTCTGCGCTCGAAGGATTGAATATTGCCACACCGTCCCTCGGCCCCTATGTTCTGCCCGCCTCAGTGGCAATTCTCGTTGCACTCTTCGCCATCCAGCCTCTTGGCACAGAGCGAATTGGCAAGGCATTTGGCCCGATTATGGCGGTCTGGTTTTTCTCGATTGCAATCCTTGGCCTGTGGGGGATTTCCCGGCACCCGGCCGTCCTGGTTGCTCTGAACCCGATTTACGGCATTCGTTTCCTTTTCTCAAACGGGTTCACGAGTTTTCTTGTGTTGGGCGGGGTCTTCCTGTGCGTGACGGGTGCAGAGGCACTCTATGCTGACATGGGGCATTTCGGCCCCCGTCCAATCAGACTTTCCTGGTCGGCCATCGTACTCCCCAGCCTGGCGCTGAATTATGCGGGTCAGGCCGCCATCGTACTCGGCGGTGCATCCACGACCGATAATATTTTTTATCAGTTGTGTCCGGGTCCCATTCTCATCCCCTTCATAGTTCTGGCAACGATCGCAACCATCATTGCCAGCCAGTCGATCATCACGGGGGCATTCTCGATGACCCGTCAGGCAATCCAGTTGGGCTGGTTACCGCGCGTTCGGATCGCCCAGACTTCCGCGGAAGGTTACGGACAGATCTATGTCGGAATCATCAATTGGTTGCTCATGATTGCCACGGTCAGCCTGACACTGTTCTTTGGGAAGTCTGATAACCTGGCTGCGGCCTACGGAATTGCTGTTTCGCTGACCATGCTCATGACCTCCGCACTTCTTTTCATTGCCATGCGCGAGATTTGGGGTTGGAGTCTGTTCGCGAGTGGCTCAGTTGCCGGTGCCTTTCTTTGCATTGATGCCAGTTTTTTCGTTGCAAACCTCACGAAGATCGCTGACGGCGGTTATGTACCGCTGCTTCTCGCCAGCCTGATCTACGGGATAATGTGGGTCTGGCACACCGGTTCGACGGCGGTCGTGCAAACCCTCAGCGAGCGGGGCATCCCGGTCAGAAAGTTCCTGGAGTCGGTCGTATCCCGCAAAATCCCCCGGGTTCCCGGCACCGCCGTTTTTCTGACCCGGACATTGTCCGAAACTCCCCCGGTCATGGTTTGGCATGTCCTGCGCAACCGCGCGTTACACGAAAATCTGGTTGCTCTCACCGTCGTGTCGGAATCCGTTCCATGGATCGAAAATTCCAGCCGTCTGTCATTGACGGAAATTGAGCCCAATTTCTGGCGCGCAACGGCAAGGTATGGATTCATGGAGAGACCGGACATTCCTGAGGTGCTTGGGCGCGCACTCGAGCAAAGTTGCCCCGTTCAGGCAGACGATGTCGTCTACTATGTCGGGCATGAAACGATTCTTGGCAGGGAAGACGGCAGAGGGCTACCTCTCTGGCTGGTAGCGGTCTTTGCCTGGATGGAAAGAAATTCCGTCCACGTCACGGACTTCTTCAGACTACCGAGTGACGGTGTGGTCGAAATTGGACGACAGATCGCCATCTGACCCCCTATTCGCCAGTTCGTATAACCCTGGCTACTGGGCAGAGGCGCATATTTCACGACCCGCCACTATCTGGCGGAGAGAGAGGGATTCGAACCCTCGATGCAGTTTTTGACCGCATGCTCCCTTAGCAGGGGAGTGCCTTCGACCACTCGGCCATCTCTCCGATCTAACTCAGGCGACATTATCGCTCAATTGGAGAATTTGCGCTATCGAGGCCAAAGGCTTTATGAAGGGTTCGGACAGCCAGTTCCATGTATTTTTCGTCGATCACCACAGAAATCTTGATTTCCGAAGTGGAAATCATCTGAATATTGATGCCTTCCTCGGCCAGGGTACGGAACATCAGGCTGGCCACGCCCGCATGAGACCGCATGCCTACCCCCACGATGGAAATCTTGCAAATCTTGCAATCACCCTGAACTTCCCGGGCTCCAGTCTGGGGTTTGATGGACTGAGTCAAAATATCCAGGGTTTTCTGGTAGTCATTACGATGCACCGTGAAAGAAAAGTCCGTGGAACCATCCACCCCCGTATTCTGGATAATCATGTCCACATCGACATGGGCTTCACCCACGGGCGATAAAATGGCATGGGCAATTCCTGGGCGATCAGGCACGCCCAGCAACGAGAGTTTGGCCTCATCGCGGTTGAACGCAATACCTGAAATAATGGGTTGTTCCATGGTTCTATTATCCTCGAAGGTAATCAAGGTGCCTTCATTGTCGTTTTCCGAAAAACTCGATAACACCCGCAACTTGACCTTGTATTTCCCGGCAAATTCCACAGAGCGGATTTGCAACACTTTCGATCCCAAACTGGCCATCTCCAGCATTTCCTCGAACGTGATGGTCGCCAAACGACGGGCCTCTGGCACGATGCGCGGATCCGTGGTGTACACCCCATCCACATCCGTATAGATTTGGCACTCATCGGCCTTGAGGGCCGCCGCGATCGCCACCCCGGTCGTATCCGACCCTCCGCGCCCCAAGGTCGTGATCTCCCCTCCTTCTGTCACTCCCTGAAAGCCCGCGACCACGAGGACAGTTCCGGCAGCGATGTCCGCTAGCAAACGATCGGCCTGAATATCCAGTATCCTGGCCTTGGTATGGGCATCATCGGTCAGGATGCGCACTTGTCCCCCGGTATAACTGCGCGCGGGAATCCCCAGTTCCTTGATGGCCATGGCCATCAAGGCGATGGTGACCTGTTCTCCGGTGGAGACCAGAACATCCAATTCGCGTCCATCGGGCCGAGGGTTGATTTCCTTCGCCAACCGAATGAGGCGGTCCGTTTCCCCACTCATCGCAGACACAACCACCACGATCTGGTGTCCCTGGGCATGAAACCGGGCCACCCGCTCCGCCACTTTCCTGATGCGGTCGGGATTGGCAACGGAAGTGCCTCCATATTTTTGTACAATCAATGCCATGACGACAACCTAACAGTTGGGCTGGCGGACAATTTTACAGGAAATCATGGATACTGGCAGAATGGAGCATATGCGCACCATTATGCTCTCACTCCATTCCCAAGACGATGGTATCTCAAGCCGACATCGTTGCCTTGAGACACCGGCCATGCTCAGGACCCCATGACAGAGATCCAATTGAGTTTTACAGACCATAACCGCCCCTTTTTCGGCCTGAAAACGGTCTATCCCGTCGTTTCCCGTCGTGCTGGTGGGGTATCCGTGGGAATCAACCTGAACCAGAACAATGCCTGCAACTGGGCTTGCGAGTATTGTCAGGTACCGGGTCTGGTGCGCGGCAAAGCCGCCCCCACCGACCTGAACCAACTGGAACGGGAATTGAATTTCCTGCTGGATGCCGTAACCCAGGAAACGTTTCTGGAGACGTATGTCCCCCTTGAATTGCGCCATCTGAAAGACATTGCCTTTTCAGGGAACGGGGAGCCGACCAGTTCGGATCAGTTTTCCGCGGCCATGGATATTGCCCTGCGAGCCCTGGAACAACGCCCACTGTTACGTTCAGTCAAAATCATCACCATCACGAACGGCAGTCATGTGCAGGAACCTGCGGTACTCCATGCCCTGGAGAATTCCGCAAAACGGGGCGGAGAACTCTGGTTCAAGATCGACCGTGGTTCATCTGAAGATATCTGGCAGGTCAATCAAATTCATCTGTCCCTCCAACTGATACAACATCGACTGGCAACCATCGCACCGCATTGCCCCACCTGGATTCAGACCTGCATGACGGCACGGGATGGTGCGATGCCTTCAATGGAGGAAGTACAGAGATACCTGGACTTCATTCATCACATAAAAGATGCGGAGATTCCCATCAAGGGCATCCTGCTGTACACTTTGGCGCGTCTTTCCCTGCAACCTGGCGGAACGCGTCTGAGCGCAATTCCGGAAACCTGGTTGGCGGCGTTGGCAGAAAAAATCGAATCCCTCGGCGTCCCTGTTGTCACTGTCTGAACAAATAATGCTATAATCCTTCGGATGCGCCCGTAGCTCAGTTGGATAGAGTACTTGGCTACGAACCAAGGGGTCGTGGGTTCGAATCCTGCCGGGCGCGCCAATGAATCAATGGGTTAGGTGATGTTTGCCTAGCCCATTTTTCTTTTGAAGGGACTTTGAAGGGACTTGGCTTTTTCCCTGAACAGCATTTCCAGGCTGGCGTTCGCCCGGTTTCTCTCGTCGGTGATCAGATTCAAGGCATCCAGAAAACCAAGGAAGCCGTGGAGTTTGCAACCCTTGAATGGGTGATCGTAGAAATCCGCAAGTTGACAATTATTCCTATGAGGATGACGACGGCAGGACCTACCGTGCAGTCTATACAGTCAGGTTCGGCAACGCGGTCTATGTTCTGCATTGTTTTCAAAAGAAATCGCATAAGGGTATCGAAACACCCAAGCAGGACATCGACCTGATTCGTGATAGATTGAAATTGGCGCAGAATCACGCGGAAGGAGTGAAGAAATGAGTAACATCGAACATGGGAGCATCAACGTATATGCCGATCTCGGTTTGCCAAATGCGGAAGGAATGCATATCAAGGCGCAACTGGCCGCCAAGATTGGAGACATCATCAAGCGGCGCAAATTAACACAAGTTCAGGCTGCAGAGTTGTTGGGTGTAACACAACCGAAGTTGTCCGGTTTGCTGCGTGGGCAATTTCGCGGCATCTCTGAAGCCAAGATGCTGGAATGCCTTACCCACTTGGGTCGTGATGTAGCCTTCCGTCCCATTGGCGAATTGGTCAACTAGGCCGACGAGCGTCTGGCAGTGGCTGGAGAGCCGAGTATATTGCTCTCGCCCATGACATCCCCCCTGAACTGCGCAACTCCCTGACAGACCAGGGCGCTATCCCCCAATCCCTGAAAGATTTGATGCGCGACCTCCTATAGAAACCTGACGAACTTCCTGCCGGCAAATCACATTGCCAACCACCCGACACCCCTTCCATCAGCGACCTTGGAATCAGACCATCAAATCCACTGATCACAGTCAATGTCCTTGGCAGTTCGCCGGAAATCACCCAAAATCTCTGATGAACGATTTGGGGTTATGCTGATAGGGTCAAAGAAAAAGTGGCGATTCGTGATGCCCCGGAACCATAAACAACAAAAATTGGGAGAATCATGACCGTGGAGCATGATCAGTCAGGCGGTAACTTGAGTTGTGCTGACGTATCCGTTTTGATTCAGTCGATCATCAATGCGCTTCCCATACCGATCTTCGTCAAGAATTCGAAGGGGATCTACGTGTATTGCAACGTTCCCTTCGAAAAATACGTGGGGAAAAAGATCGACGAGATCGTGGGTCGCGGCGTATACGATCTCTGGGATGCGGAACTGGCGAAGGTCTATCATGAAGCGGACAACAGACTTTTCAGAGCAGGTGGCGAGGAACAGTATGAGGCCAAGGTCAAATATGCAGATGGCTCGGTCCACGACGTGATCTTTCACAAAGCCGTTTTTCCCTTTTCAGACGAGAATTACATGGCCGGTGCGATTCTGGACATCAGCAGCAGGAAGGCTGCTGAAAGGGAACTCGAGCGGATCGCTCTGACCGACTCCCTGACGGGGGTTGCAAACCGTTATCGCCTTTACGCCGCCCTCGACGATGCCTGCAAAAAGGCCGTGCGCCAGAGTTGCATCATCGCAGTGATGGGCATAGACCTGGACGGGTTCAAGGAGGTGAATGACACCTATGGGCATCTCGCAGGGGATGAGGTCCTGGTGAAGACCGCAAGCCGCATCAGGGATTCAATCCGCGAATCGGATCTGCTGGCAAGGCCGGGAGGCGACGAATTCATCGTTGTATTCGATGGACTGGAAAAAAAGGACCCAGTCTACAGTCTGGCGAAAACCATACTGCAGAAACTTTCGGAGGAGATGGAACTGCAGGGCTATCCCGTCACGCTGAGCGCGAGTATCGGTATCGCATTTTATCCGGAGCATGGAACGAATCCGCAGGACCTTCTCAAACATGCCGATCTTGCCCTTTACGAGGCAAAGCGGGGCGGCAAAGGTTGTTTCAGGTCATTGGTGACGCCATGAGGACATTCACGCGCAAACCTGCGAAGCCAGGCAGCATGCCAAAATCGGGCAAGAGACAAAAACTTGATGCCCCAACTCGGGTCCGTTAAAAAGGGCATATCTGCCATGACCGCAAAAATGATCGGACGTTTTTCCCTTGTTGTTGCAATGATGATCCTCGCAGTCTTGGCCGGATGTGCGTCGCTTCCTCCAGGTTCAAATTTCGCAAAAATAAAATCCTCAGCACTTGTCAATCCTGAGGAGACAAGGCTTGGCCGTCAGTTCGAAAATGCCGGTCAAGAGCATGGTGGCAACTCAGGATTTCGCATCATACCGGTAGGAGCCAACGGTTTTCTGGTCAGAATGCAAATGATCGACGCTGCAGAACGCACGCTTGACCTTCAATATTACATTTTTCGCGACGACGATACGGGACAGTTGCTGACCAGTGCCGTATTACGTGCAGCCGATCGCGGGGTGCGCGTGCGCGTGCTGCTCGACGATGGAGACACCGTGACTGGCGATGAACAGATTACCAAACTGGCGGCACATCCTTCCATCGAGGTTCGAATATTCAATCCGTTCGCATATCGCGGTCATAGTGAGTTGCTCAGAACTGCAGAATTCACGCTCAACGCCTCCCGGCTCGACTACAGGATGCACAACAAATTGCTTGTCGTGGACAATGCCATCGCGTTGATAGGAGGGCGGAATATCGGAGATCAATACTTTCAGATCGATCCTGATTCCCAATTTGCCGATGACGATGTTTTTGTGGCCGGCCCCATCACTAAAAAACTCTCTTCAAGCTTCGACGAATTCTGGAACTCCGACCTGTCAATTCCTGCCGAGGCGCTTTCAGGTGAAAAATCGCCCCATGCCGCCTTGAGGGAGCGTCGCGTGGAATTGAAGCAGCAGAATCGGGAGATGAAAGCGACCGGGGTTGATTATTTGAAGCGGGTTGCAAGTGGCGAGCCATTTAATGGGATTATCTCCGGTCACTTGCCTCTGATTTGGGCGCATGCACAGTTGGTTTATGACAGCCCTGACAAGAAAAAAGTTGAAGACGGCGAGAGGGTGGGCAAATTGATGCACCGCGCGGTGGCCAATGTAGCCCTCGGGGTAAAGTCTGAATTGCTGATGGTGACGCCCTTTTTGATACCGGGGAAGGAAGGGATGCAATTGATCGAAGACTTGCGTAAACGCAACGTACGTGTTCGCATTCTGACCAACTCACTGGATTCATCCATGGTATTGCTGGCGCAGGCTGGTTACATGCGTTATCGGATACCACTGCTTGAAGATGGCGTGGAACTTTATGAAATCCGTTCGCTGCTGGGCAACACACGCGGCAGTGGTGAAACGAAGACAATATCGCGCCATGGAAATTATTCGCTGCACGCGAAACTGTTCGTATTTGACCGCCAGAAGTTGTTCATAGGCTCGATGAACTTTGATCAACGGTCGATGCATCTCAATACCGAGATCGGTCTGATCATCGATTCGCCCGTGCTTGCGCAACAGATTGCCGCGCGTTTTGATGCCATGGTGCAGCCGGCCAATGCCTACCAGTTGGTATTGCGTCCAGACGGTGGGGGACAGAGCCTGGTGTGGCGCACTCAGAAAAACGGGAAAACCGTCGAGTATACGACGGAGCCGGCAAGAAGTGACTGGCAAAGAATCAAGGCCAATATTTTAACTTTGCTGCCCATGGATGATGAGTTATAAGCGGCCGTGCCCACCGATTCAGGCGGCACAAAAAATCCTATCCATTCTGCGCCGCAGTATACGTTCGGTACCACTCGACGAATCGTTTCACGCCCTCCGCCACCGGAGTATAGGACGTGAATTGGCAGTATTTTTCCAGTTCTTCGGTATTGGCTGCCGTCGCCATCACATCGCCCGGCTGCATGGGAAGAAAGTTCAGGATGGCTTTTCTACCCGTGGCAACTTCGATGGCCTGAATATAATCCATCAGGGGAGTGGGATGCTGGTTGCCCAGGTTGAAGAGTCGATAGGGAGCCCAACTGGTGGCGGGGTCGGGATGCGCCTCCTGAAAGCCTTCGTTGGGGGTGGCGGGTTTGTCCAGGACTCTCACGGTACCCTCCACGATGTCATCGATATAGGTGAAGTCACGCACCATCTTTCCCTCGTTGTAGACATCGATGGGGGATCCGGCCAGGATGGCCCGGGTGAATTTGAACAAAGCCATGTCCGGACGCCCCCAGGGGCCATAGACGGTGAAGAAACGGAGGCCCGTGGTGGGCAGATTGAACAAATGGCTGTAGGTATGGGCCATCAGTTCATTGGATTTTTTGGTGGCAGCGTACAAACTGACGGGATGATCGACGGTGTGGTGCTCGGAAAAAGGCAACCGGGTGTTGCCGCCATAGACGCTGGAACTGCTGGCATAGACCAGATGTTCGACGGCATGGTGGCGGCAACCTTCCAGAATATTCAGGAAGCCCTGAATATTGGCGTCGATGTACGCCTGGGGATTCTGCAGTGAGTAGCGCACCCCCGCCTGGGCAGCCAGATTCACGACCCTCTGGGGTTTTTCCCGGGCGAAGAGTATTTGAAGGGCGGATCCATCGGCAATATCCAGCCGATGAAAAGTAAAGTTTCCATAGGGCGCGAGACGGGCCAGGCGCGCTTCCTTGAGCGAGACATCGTAATAGTCATTGAGGTTGTCCACCCCGATCACCTCGTCTCCCCGCTCCAGCAGACGCTGGGAAACCTGCATGCCGATGAATCCGGCGCAACCTGTAAGAAGTATTTTCATCGGTGATCTCAGGTTACTTTTTCTTGCCCTTGCGCGCCGCCAGTTCTGCCTTGATTTCGCGCATCGTGGCTTCCACCTGGGACTTTTGATAAAAGTCTCCGTCGCCCGCCCCCAGGGCGATCTGGAGCTGATCCATGGCCGCACTGGGATTGTCCAGCAACAGGTAGGCCTGGGCCAGCGCTTCGTGACTCATCATCTGCTGGTTCAGCGCAGCATAGGCCTGGGACTGGAATTCGTACAACCGTTCATCGCTGCTGGTGAGTGCGACGCGTTCGTTGATGACCTTGAGCGCCTGTTCAGGCAGTCCAGCGGTCAACAGGGCAGTGATATAACCGTAATTGAGCGCACGCTCATCGGGAAAGCGTTGCAGTCCATGTTGAAACTGGAGAATGGCCTGATGCACATGTCCCGAATCCAGGGTGATCTGGGCGCGCAGACTGTCGAACAAAGCATTGGGCGGAGAAACGGCACGTACCTGCTCGAGCAGGGACTGAGCCTCCCCATAATCGCGGTTGCGCCACAACGCAACCGCCTTGCCATAGATCAGAGGGACTTCCTCGGGACGATGGATATCGTAGTCGTGGTTCTGAAAACTTTCCAGCGCTTCATGGGGAGTTCCCACCAGGGCCTGGATACGGGCCTTGATCAGAGCGAAATCGGGACCATCCTGAACTTGACGGTAAGGAACATTCTGCAGTCTGTCCTGGATTTCTGCCAGACGCTCGGTGGTCAGAGGGTGAGTCTGGAGAAAAGCGGGAGCGCCTTCATAGAAGCGACCATAACGCCCCAGTTTGGTAAAGAAAGTTGCCATGGCACGAGGATCGTAGTCGGTCTTGAGGAGGCGACGAATACCCAGTCGATCGGCTTCCCGTTCATTCGACCGGGAAAAGTTCAGTTGGGCCTGGACCATTCCAGCCTGTGCGCCCACCACCCCGCCCATGGCTCCATCGGGGCTGCTGCGCGCCGCCAGGATGGCCGCCGCCATGGCCGCCAGGGACAGCGGCAGATTCTTGTTCTGGTCCTCCATGGCCCGAGCAATGTGATGCTGGGTGACGTGAGAGATTTCGTGGGCCAGCACCGAAGCCAATTCAGACTCGTTGTCCGCTGCCTCGATCAGGGCCGTATGTACCCCGATGAACCCGCCGGGCAGGGCAAAGGCATTGAGGGTGGGATCTTCCAGGATGAAAAATTCGAAGTGATGCTGATCGCCCAGATCATCGCTCACTGCCAGCAGGCGGTGCCCCACCGAACTGACAAAATCCACGCTCTCCGGATCGTTGAAATAGGCGGGATCGGCGCGGATTTCCTGCATCACCTGCCGCCCCAGCGCCATCTCGTCCTTGCTCGACAGAGTCATGGAGGAACTGTCGCCCAGATCGGGCAACTCGTAGGCCGTCAGAGGAACGGACAGCATGCCGGCACAAAGAAAAAGTAACCATCGTTTCATGGTATTTATGATACCCCAGGCGGAGCAGTTTTCGCGGAACCCCACGAAGATGGTGGCCCGCCCTCCCCTTTTCAACGGGCAGCCAGGCGCGCCAACTGGATTTCCACCTCGGCCAGGGACTGACGGAAGCGAACCAGGCGTTCGCGTTCCTGATCAACCACGGCAGTTGGCGCACGGTCCACGAAACCGGGGTTATCCAGTTTGGCGCAACAGCGTGCCACCTCGATTTTGGTCTTGTCCCGTTGTTTGGTCAGACGTTCGATTTCTGCGGGAATATCCACCTGCACCTGCAACTGCATCTGAAGGCGATCCACCGTCACCACCGGGGCCTCCACCGAGAGCAGGGGAACGGCACTGACTTCCACCGCCGTAAGGCGCGCCAGATGCATCAGGTAATGCTCCATGCCGAGGAGCGCCTGCGTTTCCCCCGCCACCCTGAGGGGCAGTCGCTCTGCCGGGCTGATGTTCATTTCTCCACGCAGGGTACGGCAACCGTTGACCCACGCCTTGAGACGTTCCATTGCCTCGCTGGCGGCCGGGTCGGGAGCCAGCTCGGGTTGCGGAAAGGGTTGCAGGGCAATGCTCGAACCCATGGCATCCGCAGGAGCCACCTGCTGCCACAGCTCCTCGGTGATGAAAGGCATCAGGGGGTGGGTCAGGCGCAGGGCCGTTTCCAGGACCGAGCGCAATGTGGCATGGGTGGTGACCGCCGTATCGGGTTGGGCCAACTGGGTTTTGGCCAATTCCACATACCAGTCACAGAAGTCTTCCCATATGAATTCGTACAGGGCACGCGCCACCAAATCGAACCGGTACTGGGCAAAATGCTCGTGGACCGCCCGAATGGTCGCATCGAGGCGTTGTCCGATCCAGCGGTCTGCCACCGTCGGTGCCCGAGCCGCCCCCTCCGGTGCCTCCTGCATCAGAACGAAGCGCGTGGCATTCCACAACTTGTTGCAAAAATTGCGATAGCCATCACAACGTTGCAAATCGAACTTGATATCTCTTCCGTGCGTGGCGAGGCTGGCAAAGGTAAAACGCAGGGCATCCGTACCAAAGGCCGGGATACCCTGGGGGAATTCGGCCCGCGTGGCCTTTTCGATCTTTTCTGCCTGACGGGGATCCATGAGGTGGGCGGTGCGCTTGGCGACCAGGGATTCCAGATCGATCCCATCGATCAGATCCAGGGGATCCAGCACGTTGCCCCGGGACTTGCTCATCTTGTGGCCCTGGGCATCGCGCACCAGACCGGTGACAAAAACTTCCCGGAAAGGTACCTGACCGGTGAAATGGGTGGTCATCATGACCATGCGGGCCACCCAGAAGAAAATGATATCGAAGCCCGTCACCAGTACGCTGCTGGGCAGGAACTGACGCAGTTCCGGCGTATCCGCCGGCCAGCCCAGGGTAGAAAAGGGCCAGAGTGCCGAGGAGAACCAGGTATCGAGCACGTCGTCGTCCTGGCGCAGGGGTTTCCCCGCCTGTCGTTCCGCCTCCTGCTGGTTCTCGGCCACATAGACCTGTCCCGCATCATCGTACCAGGCAGGAATCCGGTGCCCCCACCACAGTTGCCGGGAAATGCACCAATGTTGCAAATTGCCCAGCCAATGTTCGTAGGTATGAATCCAGTTACCCGGCACAAACCGGACCTGCCCCTCGTGTACCACGCGCAAGGCTTCCTGGCCCATGCGCTCGGTATCGAGAAACCATTGATCCGAAAGCATGGGTTCGATCACCGCACCACTGCGGTCACCGCGTGGAATCATCAGGGTATGCGGTTTCACTTCGTCCAGCAGGTTCCGGGCCGCCAAATCGTCGATGAGGCGCTGACGGGCACGAAAACGCTCCAGCCCGCGATATTCAGGAGGCACCTGATCGTTCAGGCGGGCATCCGGGGTGAAGATGTTGAGGGGCGTCAATCCATGCCGCTTGCCCATCTGGTAATCGTTGAAATCATGGGCCGGGGTGATCTTGACACAGCCCGTGCCGAAAGCAGGATCCACCGTTTCATCGGCGATCACCGGGATGGTGCGGTCCGTCAGGGGCAGATGAAGCGTCTGTCCGATGAGATCTCGGTAACGCTCGTCGGCAGGGTGCACCGCCACCGCCACATCGCCCAGCAAGGTCTCGGGACGGGTGGTGGCCACCACCAGATGGCCCTGGCCGTCCACGCGGGGATAGCGGATATGCCAAAGATGCCCCGATTCTTCGTGTGCCTCCACCTCCAGGTCGGACACCGCCGTCTGCAGGTGGGGGTCCCAGTTGACCAGACGCTGGCCGCGATAGATCAGTCCTTCCCGATAGAGGCGGACGAACACCTGGGTGACCGCCTGACTGAGGCCCTCATCCAGGGTGAACCGCTCGCGGGTCCAGTCACAGGAACTGCCCAAACGCCGCATCTGCCGGGTAATGGTGGAACCGGACTGTTCCTTCCATTGCCAGACCCGTTCCAGGAATGCCTCCCGCCCCAGGGTATCGCGCCCTTCGCCTCTGGCTTCCAGTTGACGTTCCACCAGCATCTGGGTGGCAATCCCGGCATGATCCGTCCCTGCCTGCCACAGCACGTTCTCGCCCTTCATTCGGTGGTAACGAATCAGGGCATCCATCAGGGTATGCTGAAAGGCGTGCCCCATATGCAGTGTCCCCGTCACATTGGGGGGCGGCAGCAGGATGCAGTACGCGGGCACCTGGGGGTCCAGGGAAGGCCTGAAATCACCGCGCGCTTCCCAGACGGGGTACCAGCGCGCCTCGATGGCCTGGGGGTCAAAAATTTTGGCAAGACTCATGAAAAACAATCCCGTAATCTAAGGGTGGAAGCCTGGGGTTCAAAAACGATGGTTCGCCAGATTATGGGCCTGCACTTCAAAACCCCGCTGACGATAGAAACGAAAACGCTCCCGTGCCTGCGCCGCGTCCTGATCGACCTGACTGACGATTTCCGCCAGACGTTCGAAACGGGCAAAGTACACCGGCGGATCCGAACGCAGGTTGATCAGCACCCGGTGCGAACGCGGCTCCATTTCCAGGGCATCGATGACGATGGGGGTTTCGGCCGCCAATGCGTGATCGGACCGGCAATGGGGCACAAATTCGGCCTGCGGATGGGTCCACAACCGCTGGTCCAGTTGCTGGGCCATGGCTTCGTCCGGTACCCGCAACCATACCGGCAATCCTTGTGCCCATGCCTTGCAGGTCAACTGCACGGCCACCGGCACCTTGTCCGCCACATGGGTGTAAAAGTCGATGCGTGTCACTCTGACCCCTGGCAGCGCTGCTGCAGGAAACGGCAAAACAACCGGACAGGACGGCCCGTGGCCCCCTTTTCCTTGCCACTGCGCCATGCGACGCCAGCAATGTCCAGATGAGCCCAGCGGTAACGTTTGGTGTAATACGCCAGAAAACTCGCCGCCGTGATGGTTCCGGCGGGACGACCCGCCACATTGGCCATGTCCGCAAAGTTACTCTTCAGCCCTTCCTGATATTCTTCCCACAAAGGCAGGGGCCAGGCGCGGTCGCCACTGTAATCCCCCGCCGCCTGCAATTCATTGCGCAGAAGTTCGTCATTGGCCATCAACCCTGCAGCCTCATGCCCCAGAGCAATGACACAGGCGCCGGTCAGGGTCGCCACATCCACCACCACGGCAGGTTCGAAACGTTCAGCGTAGGTCAGGGCATCGCACAGGATCAGGCGCCCTTCCGCATCGGTATTGAGAATCTCGATGGTCTGGCCGGACAAACTCTTGACCACATCGCCCGGACGAGTGGCCCCGCCTCCCGGCATGTTCTCGCAGGTGGGAATGAGCGCCACGACATTCAGAGGCAGTTTCATCTCGGCCAGGGCACGCATCGTCCCCAGGACACTGGCTGCGCCACACATGTCAAACTTCATCTCATCCATCTCTGGCGCAGGTTTCAAGGATATCCCGCCGGTATCGAAGGTGATGCCCTTGCCCACCAGCACCACCGGCTTGGCCCGGGCCTTGCCTCCGGCGTATTCCATGATGATGAACTGGGGAGGACGATGGCTGCCCGCCGCCACGGCCAGCAACGCGCCCATGCCCAGTTTTTCCATATCGGCACGATCCAGCACGCGCACCTTGAGCCCCCAGTCCTTGCCCACGGCCTGCGCCGTTTCCGCCAGATGGACCGGCGTACACAGATTGGGCGGCAAGTTACCCAGGTCCCGCGTCAGATCGGTTCCGTTGGCCACCGCCTGGGCCTGTTCCACGAAACCCTGGGCTTTTTTGAGGGACAGGGAGGGAGGCACCAGAAGGGCGGTTTTTTTCCAGGGAGAAGACGGTTTTGGAGTCTGGGTCTGTTTCTGGATACGGTAACGCTGTTCCCTCAGGGTCAGGACAGTCTGTTCCAGCACCCAGGCGCCGTCTCGCCCCGGCACTTCCAACTCGGTCAGGGTACACAACACTTCCTTGACGGCGGTGTTCGCCAGAGCCTGCTCCATGGAACCTACCAGGGTTCGGAACGTGCTGTCCTTGAGGGGATCCTCGCCCATTTCCACCAGCAGTACCCGGCTCGCCGTCACGCCCTCGAGTCCGGACAACAGGAGCGTTTTTCCTGCCTCTGCGGCCAGATCTCCCCGTTTGAGAATTTGCGTCAACCGACCTTCGCTGGCCTGATCGAGAGCCTGGGCAGCGGGGGTCAAACAGCGTCCTCCCGTCACCGGAATGACGACACAGGCGGTCTTGGTTGAAGCCGGATGCGCTACTTTGAGTGTAAATTCCACGGAGTTTCTCCCTGAAGGGTCATGACCTGAGATAAAACAGGTGATTATCCCGCCATCCCGGATCGAAGTCAAAAAGCAGGCCAGCGTTTCCGCCCGCCCCAACGAATCTCACGGGGCTTCCTTTCGTTCCCGTTTTTCCCGGGAACGACGTTGGCCCATCCACCAGCGCCAGGACCAGACGCGCTGGCGCTGCTGCAGCCAGATCCAGGCCACGATCAAGAAGAGCAGATGCACGGGCCACAGGCCGATCCAGAAGGGCAATTTACCCTGTGCCACCCAGGCCTGGGCAATGCTCATGCAGTTGTAATACACCATGTAGGCCAGCAGGGCAAAGATCATGTTGGTGGAGCGTCCGCCCCGCACATTGAGGTAGGACAAAGGCACAGAAAACACGGCCAGCACCAGCAGACTCAAGGGCAATCCCAGGCGCCAGTGCAATTCTCCCCAACCTTCCAGAGTGGGCTTGCGGAACAGGTCCTGAACCGACATGGATTTGACCGAAAGGGCGGCTGCCGTCACCCCATGCTGGTCGATACGCAGGCGCGCCTGCTCAAAATCCACCAACCGGTAATTGAGCGTGCCTGGTTCACCTTCATATCGACGCCCGCGCTGCAACACCACGAAGCGGTCTCCATTCGGCTCCGTTGCAATGTAACCGCTGTCCGCCGCGATCACGCCCACCTGATGGCCCTGGACGGACTGAACGAAGACGTTGGAAACCTTCTCCTTGCTCTGGGACAGCGCATCCACGAAGAATACCTGATCCGATTGATGCGACTCCCGGAACACACCCGGCGTGATCTGGGAGGTGTCGTCCTGCACATCCAGTTGTTTCTGGTACTGGGCCTTCTGGCCGATCGCCCAGGGCGCAATGACCAGGCTGAGGAGCGCCACCACCAGGGCCATGGGCACCGCGAAACGCAGCACCGGACCAAGAAAGCGGTTCAGGCTGACCCCGGCGCTCTGCCAGATGATCATCTCCGAATCGCGGTAAAAACGGGTCATGGCCAGCAGCAGGGCCGTAAAAATGGAGGCAGACAACAGCACCGGCAGGTAGGTCAGGGAACCGAAAGCCAGCATGGCCATCACCGCACTGCCCGACAGGGTGCCCCCGGCCGCCAGTCCCAGCAACTTGACCAGGCTGACGGTCAGCAGAATGGCCAGCAAAATCACCATGGCCATCAATGCCGTGCGCGCAAATTCCTTGCGTAAGAGCCGACTGAAGAGCATGATGTCCCCTGAACCCGATAGCCTGCCATTCTATCAAGAAGCCATGGAACAGGCGCTGTATCGCAGGGGTACTTTTCAGCAGGCAGTCCCGGCTACGGGTTTCGCTCAAACCAGTTTCGCTATAGAATCTAGCGACTTTTGAGTAACAAACGAGGCTCGAGCATGATGTCATCTCCCCCCAAGGATCACGATTCAGACCCCCAGGAAACTCAGGAATGGCTGGATGCGCTGGAGGGCGTACTCTGTGTGGAGGGGCCGGAGCGGGCTCATTTCCTGCTCGAGCGGCTGGTGGACAAGGCCCGTCGTTCAGGTGCCTTCCTGCCCTACAGCGCCAATACAGCCTACCTCAACACCATTCCGCCCGCCCTCGAGGAACCCATGCCCGGAGACCCGGAAATGGAGTACCGCATCCGTTCCCTGATTCGCTGGAATGCCTTGGCCATGGTGGTACGGGCCAACAAGGGCGGGGAAGAACTGGGCGGACACATCGCCAGTTTTCAGTCGGCGGCCACCCTGTACGACGTGGGCTTCGACCACTTTTTTCGCGCCCCCACCCCGGAGCACGGGGGGGACGTGCTCTACACCCAGGGTCACTCGGCGCCGGGCATCTACGCCCGCGCTTTTCTGGAAGGGCGCCTGAGCGAAGAACAGTTGGCCAACTTCCGTCGTGAAGTGGATGGCAAAGGGTTGTCCAGTTATCCCCATCCCTGGCTCATGCCCCATTTCTGGCAAATGCCCACCGTTTCCATGGGACTCGGTCCCCTCATGTCCATTTATCAGGCCCGTTTCATGAAATACCTGCAAAACCGCGGGTTGGCCCAGACCGAAGGACGCAAGGTGTGGGCCTTCATGGGCGATGGAGAGATGGACGAACCCGAATCTCTGGGCGCCATTTCCCTGGCCGCCCGGGAGAATCTCGACAACCTGATCTTCGTGGTGAATTGCAACCTGCAACGCCTCGATGGCCCCGTGCGGGGCAATGGCAAGATCATTCAGGAACTGGAAGCCGATTTTCGCGGGGCAGGCTGGAATGTCATCAAGGTGATCTGGGGAAGCCCCTGGGATGCCCTCATCGCCAAGGACACGAGCGGCCTGCTCCTGCAGCGCATGATGGAAGCCGTGGATGGCGAATATCAAAGTTTCAAGGCGCGCGACGGCGCCTACGTGCGCCAGCATTTTTTCGGCAAGTATCCCGAATTGCTGCGCCTGGTGGCCAACATGTCCGATGACGAGATCTGGCACCTGTCGCGCGGGGGCCACGACGCCTTCAAGGTCTACAACGCCTACCGGGCGGCGGTGCGCCACAGCGGTCAACCCACGGTGATCCTGGCCAAGACCATCAAGGGCTACGGCATGGGCGAAGCGGGCGAAGGACAAAACATCACCCACCAGCAAAAGAAGATGGGCGAAAGCGCCCTCAAACAGTTCCGCAACCGTTTCAAGATCCCCATCGACGATACCGTGATCGCCGCTGCCCCCTTCTATCGCCCGGCCGACGACAGTCCGGAGATCCGTTATCTGCAGGAACGGCGCCAGGCCCTGGGCGGCTACCTGCCGGTGCGGCACAGTGCCAGCGTACCACTGGACATCCCGCCACTGGAGTATTTTGCGCCCCTGCTGGAAGCCAGTGGCGAACGCCACCTGTCCACCACCATGGCCTTCGTGCGTCTCCTCAATCTACTCATCCGCGACAAGGCCCTGAGCCAGCGTGTCGTCCCCATCGTTCCCGATGAATCCCGTACCTTCGGGATGGAGGGCATGTTCCGTAGCCTGGGCATCTATTCATCCGTGGGGCAATTGTACGAACCCCAGGATCATGATCAACTGATGTACTACCGCGAAAGCGTGAACGGTCAGATCCTCCAGGAAGGAATCAATGAAGCCGGCGCCTTTTCCTCCTGGATCGCCGCGGCCACGTCCTATTCCACCCACGGGGTCACCACCCTCCCGTTCTATATTTTCTATTCCATGTTCGGCTTCCAGCGCGTTGGCGACCTGGCCTGGGCGGCCGGCGACATGCAGTGTCGCGGCTTCCTCATCGGCGGGACGGCGGGACGGACCACCCTGAATGGTGAAGGGTTGCAGCATCAGGATGGACACAGTCAGGTTCATGCCTCTTTCATTCCCAACTGCATCTCCTACGACCCCACCTATGCCTATGAACTGGCGGTCATCATTCAGGACGGCCTGCGTCGCATGTTCCACGCCCAGGAAAACGTCTTTTACTACCTCACCACCATGAATGAAAACTATGCCCACCCGGCGCTCCCTGACGGGGCGCGGGAAGGCATTCTCAAGGGCATGTACCTGCTGCAGGGACAGGCGGCACCGGAGGGTCCCTGCGTCCAGTTGCTGGGATCGGGCACCATCCTGCGCGAAGTGGAAGCAGCGGCCCAACTTCTGGCCACGGACTGGGGAATCTCGAGCAATGTGTGGAGTTGCCCCAGTTTCAATGAATTGGCACGGGAAGGCCAGAACGTCCTGCGCCATAACCGTCAACACCCCACGGAACCAGCCCAGGTCCCCTACGTCACCCAGTGTCTGAAGGACACCCGTGGACCGGTGATTGCAGCCACCGATTACATCAAAACCTTCACGGAACAAATCCGCGCCTTCGTACCCCGTCGTTTCGTGACCCTGGGCACGGATGGTTTTGGCCGTTCCGACACGCGCGCCCGGTTGCGCCATTTTTTCGAAGTGGACCGTTATTATGTGGTGGAAGCCGCACTCCATGCACTGGCGGACGACGGCGTGATCCCCTCGTCCCAGGTGGTCGAAGCGCAACGAAAATACGCCCTAGACCCCGCCAAACCGAATCCAACGAAGGTCTGATCCCATGGCACAAAAGAGCAGCTTTATAAAACAGATCAAAGAGTTGCTCTTCGGTCCGGCGCGCGACCCCTTTGCGCCGGAAACACGTCAGCACATCGCCCTCATGGCCTTTTTCGCGTGGGTGGGACTGGGCGCCGATGGACTCTCCTCCTCGGCCTATGGCCCGGAAGAAGCCTTCAAGGCCCTCGGCACCCATGTCCACCTCAGCCTCTACCTAGCCATTGCCACGGCCTTCACGGTTTTCCTCATCTCCACAGCCTACAACCAGGTCATCGAACTGTTTCCCACGGGGGGGGGAGGCTATAAGGTCGCCACCCAACTGATCGGGCCTCATGCCGGTCTGATCAGCGGTGCGGCCCTGATCGTGGATTATGTCCTGACCATCGCCATTTCCGTGGCCAGCGGAGTGGATGCCGTTTTCAGTTCCCTGCCCACGGCCTGGCAAAGTCACAAACTGACCGTCGAACTGTTCCTCACCCTGTTCCTGATGTTCCTGAACCTGCGCGGCATGAAGGAGAGCATCAAGGTCCTGACCCCCATCTTCATGGGCTTCGTCATCACCCATGTACTGATCATCGTGTACGGGGTGGCGATCCGTGGCAACGAGATCCCCGCCATCGTCCATCAGACGCTGCACGAAACCTCCTCCCTGGCGGGCCAGATGGGGTGGGTCTTCGTGGCCTCCCTGTTCCTGCGCGCCTATTCCATGGGCGGCGGAACCTATACGGGGATCGAGGCGGTCTCCAACAATGTCAACGTGCTGCAGGAACCCCGCGTGCATACCGGAAAACTGACCATGTTCTACATGGCCACTTCCCTGGCCTTCACGGCAGGGGGCATCATCCTGCTCTACCTGTTGTGGGACGCCGTGCCTTCCAGTCATGGCGAAACCCTGAACGCGGTCGCTTTCCGTTCGGTCATTGCATCCCTTGGTTTCAGCCCCGGCCTCTCCTATGTGCTCCTCACCACCGTCCTGATCCTTGAAGGCGCGCTCCTGTATGTGGCTGCCAATACCGGCTTGCTGGGCGGCCCCGCCGTGCTGGCCAACATGGCCAACGACGGTTGGACCCCCTCTCAGTTCAGTTCCCTGTCCAGCCGCCTGGTCACCAAGTACGGGATTCTTCTGATGGGCATTGCAGCCCTCCTCATCCTGCTCTGGAGCGGGGGGGTCGTGGACCTGCTGGCAGTGCTCTACAGCATCAATGTCTTTCTCACCTTCAGCCTCTCGCTCACGGGGCTGACCCGGTACTGGTGGAAACACCGCGAACATCCCCAATGGGCCCTTCGCCTCGGTGTCTCCGTGGTGGGATTGACCGTAACTTCGGGCATTCTCGTCGTCACCCTGGCAGAAAAGTTTTTTGAAGGCGGGTGGATGACCCTCCTCATCACCAGCGCCGTCATCGGCACGTGCCTGCTGATTCGCCAGCACTACCGTGAAACGGCCGCCCAGATGGCCAAGGCCGACCATCTGCTGTCCCAACTCCCGGCCACCCCGGTCGCCACCCCCCCCGCTCTTGACCCTGAGGCGCCTACCGCCGTCTTTCTGATCAGCCGGGCCAAGGGGGCAGGCATGCATACCATCCTGTGGGTCCAGCGCCTCTTTCCGAACGTCTACCGCAATTTCGTGTTCCTCAGCGTGGGAGCCGTGGACACTCAAAGTTATGGCGGAGAGGGATCGATTGAAGGACTCAAGGCATCCGTTCATTCCGCCTGCGACTACTATGTCAATTTCTGCCACCGCAATGGCATCGCCGCCAAGTCCTATGAAGCCTATGGCACGGACCGAATCGCCGAACTCACCCGCCTGTCCGAGCGGGTCCATGAAGAATTCCCCAACAGCATCTTTTTTGCCAGCAAACTGATCTTCGTCCACGATAACTGGCTGACGCGCATCCTCCATAATCAGACCGCCCTGCAAATGCAACGCATCCTTCATCTTCAGGGAATGACCATGGTAATCCTGCCCATGAAGGTCGACTGAGGTTCCCGCCTCCGTGCCGCGTACCTTCCCCATGCCCACCGATGCCTGATCGTCCCTTCATGGTTCTCGCTCCCGCCCTCTACCCCCTGTTTCGCCACCTGAATTCCTGGCTCTCCCCGGGGGGCAGTGCAGGCGCCCTGTCCATCCTGATCTACCACCGCGTGCTGCCCGAACCCGATCCTCTCTTTCCGGATGAGGTGGATGCACCACGTTTTGATGCGCAGTTGAACCTGCTCAAGCAGGTTTTTCACCTTCTTCCCTTGCCCGAAGCGGTGGACAGACTGAAAAACCATACCCTGCCCCCGCGCGCTGCCTGCCTCACCTTCGATGACGGGTATGCCGACAACGCATCCATTGCCCTCCCACTGCTGCAAAAACATGGGGTCTGCGCCACTTTTTTCGTGGCTTCAGGCTATTTGAACGGGGGGTGCATGTTCAATGATCGCGCCATCGCGTTGATCCGCCAACACCCCGCAGAACCCATCGATCTTCGTTTTCTCGAATTGGGCTCGCTTCCTCTGGCGACCCTGGCAGAGCGGCGAATCGCCCTCCAGACCCTGCTGCAACGCCTCAAATATGAGGCACCGGAAGTGCGTTGCGACCATCTTCACCATCTCGAGACGCGACTGGGGTTCACCCCGCCCGCCAATCTCATGATGAATGATGCCCAGGTTTTGTCTCTGCACCAGGCCGGGATGAGTATTGGGGGACATACGGTCAATCACCCCATCCTGGCCTCGCTTCCGCCCGCTGTTGCCCGTTGTGAAATCGAGCAGAACCGCACCTATCTGACCCGCTTGCTGGGCAGTCCTCCGACCCTGTTTGCCTATCCCAATGGAAAATTCGGCCAGGACTACCGTCAGGAACACGCCGATATGGTGCGGGAAACGGGATACGCCGCAGCAGTCTCCACCGAGCCGGGCATCGCCCGGCGGGAAAGCGACCTGTTTCATTTGCCGCGCTTCACCCCCTGGGACCGCTCTCTCCTGCGTTTTTCCCTGCGTCTCAGCCGAAACCTGTGGACCCATTCCTGAGTTTCAGTGTTTCTCCCGAACCGGTCGTTTCAGGGCATACACCACGGGGATGAAGGCCAGGGCCAAGGTGCCCAGCAAGCGAAAGTCATCCATGAAGGAAAGCAAACTGGCCTGTCTTTGCACGGTGGCATACAACAAAGCGTGCGCCACCGCCGCTGCATGACCGCCGACCCCCTCCAACTGGTGGATCACGCCCGCCAACCATGCCTGGGTCGCCGTGGAGAAATCGGTCAAATTGGCCGTCAGAATGCTTTGATGACGTTGCGTCCCACGCGTCAGCCAGGTTTGAACCAGGGAGATGCCAAAACTCCCCCCCAGATTGCGCGACAAATTGATGATGGCCGAGGCATTGCTGCTTTTGTTCGGGGGGACCCACGAGTAAGCTGCCGCATTGACGGGAACGAAAAGAAACCCCAGCCCGATCCCCTGCAGGATCCTCAAAGTCGCCAAAGACCAGTAATCCGCCTGCAAATTCATATGGGAAAAAAGATACAGAGCCACCCCGTTGCACAACAACCCGAAAGCAATCATGTGCCGGACATCCACCTTGTTGATGGCCCATCCCACGAAGGGCAATACCAGCAACACGGTCAATGCGCCAGGCGACAACAACATGCCTGCCTGGGTCGCCGAGTAGCCCATCAGGGTCTGGACCCACAAAGGAAGGAGTACCGTGCTGCCAAACAGGATAAATCCCACCAGAAACATCAGGATATTGCTGAACAGAAAATTTCTTTCCTTGAGCAGGTTGAAATCCACCATCGGATAATGCTGACGGGTTTCCCAAAAGGGCAGGATGAGCAGTGCCAGGGTCGACAGCGCCGACATCAGCATGATGAAGGGCGATGAAAACCAGTCGTCCTGCTGGCCCCGGTCCAGCACCACCTGCAAACAGCCAAATCCCACTGACAACAACACGAACCCTTTCCAGTCGACCTTGAATCCCTGGCGCCGAAACTGGGCGCTCTGTTCAACCAATTCCGGAGGATCCGACAATAGCCGCCGTGACAGATATAGGGACAGAAAACCCACGGGAACGTTGATCAGAAAGATCCAGCGCCAGGAAAAGGTATCCGTGATCCACCCGCCGACGGTCGGACCAATGGCCGGGGCCAAAACGGTCGTGAAACCATAGACTGCAAAGGCCATGCCCCGTTTCGACAGGGGGAAACTGTCGGTCAGGATGGCCTGGGAACTGGGCTGCAATCCCCCGCCCCCGATGCCCTGCAGGGTACGAAACACGATCAGGGCGGTCAGGTTGGGAGCCAGACCGCACAGCAACGAACTGACGGAAAACATGGCCACGCAGAACAGGTAGAAACGACGGCGACCGAAGAGCGTGGACAGCCAGCCGCTCATGGGCAGGACGATGGCGTTGGACACCATATAGGAAGTCAATACCCACACGGCTTCGTCTTCGCTCACGGACATATCCCCGGCAATGTGACGCAACGCCACATTGGCAATGGAAATATCGAGGACCTCCATGAAGGTCGTCAAAGCCACGGTCACGGCCACCCACCACGGGTTGATCAGTTCTCCACGAAAATTACGGGGGGGAGAAAACGCACCCATCGAGGAAGCCGCCATTCAAACAGGTCTCCGTATCACGCCAGGCCATCAGTGAAATTCGGGCACGATTCCACCGCTCGTCCCGAAACGCAAAGTGTCACGTTAACACAAAGCAGACGGGGATTGAGCATCCCCACTGCATGCGTTGTTCAACTTTCCCAACTTGTTCCAAATTTTGGGTAGCCTAAATATCCGCGTATGGGTTATCCTCACGACTTAATCGATGGATCACTGTTCAGGAGGAATCATGTCCGTGGTGGGCGAAGAGAGGATCATTTCCGTGGTCGGCCTGGGTTATGTGGGCTTGCCCGTGGCCGTAGCCTTTGGCAAGGTACGCCGAACCATCGGCTTTGACATCAATCCGGTGCGCATCAGGGAACTGTGCGCCGGCTATGACCGGACGGGAGAAGTGGAAGAAGGAGACCTCGAGAAAGCGGACATCCTGTACACCGACCAGATCGACCAGCTCCAGTTGGCCAATTTTCATATCGTCGCCGTCCCAACCCCCGTCAACGATGCCAACCAACCCGACCTCTCCCCCATGTTGAAGGCCTCGGGAACCGTGGGAAGCGCCCTGAAGAAGGGAGATATCGTCGTTTATGAATCCACGGTCTACCCCGGAGTCACGGAAGAGGAATGCGTCCCCATCCTGGAAGCGAAATCCGGTCTGAAATGCGGGCTCGACTTCAAGGTGGGTTATAGTCCCGAACGGATCAACCCTGGGGACAAGGAGCACACCTTTACCAAGATCAGGAAGGTGGTGTCCGGTCAGGATGCCGAAACCTGCGAAATCGTCGCCCGGGTCTATGAATCCGTGGTCACGGCAGGCGTCCACCGTGCGCCCTCCATCAAGGTGGCCGAGGCCGCCAAGGTCATCGAGAACACGCAACGGGACCTGAATATCGCCTTGATGAATGAACTGTCCCTGATCTTCGACCTGATGAACATCGACACCAATGCCGTGCTGGAAGCCGCCGGAACCAAATGGAACTTTCTCAAGTTCAAACCGGGCCTGGTGGGCGGTCACTGCATCGGGGTGGATCCTTATTACCTCACCCACAAGGCCGAAAAGTTAGGTTACATTCCCCAGGTCATCCTTTCCGGGCGACGCATCAACAATGGCATGGGAAAGTTCGTGGCCCAACGCTGCGTCAAGGAAATGGTCCATGCCGGGCACGTCATCTCGGGCAGTCGTGTCACTGTCCTGGGCCTCACCTTCAAGGAAAACTGTCCGGACCTGCGTAATTCCAAGGTCATCGATATCATCCATGAATTGCAGGATTACGGAATCGAAGTGCAGATCCACGATCCCCTGGCGGATCCCCACGAGGCCGAAGCGGAATATGGCGTTTCCCTCACCCCCACCGCTGCCCTGAAACCTGCGGCAGCCGTCATTCTGGCCGTGGCCCACGATGAATACCGAACCCTCCAGGCCGAGGGAATACTGGCCCTGATGGGTGACTGCCCGGTCCTGATCGATGTCAAGGGTCTTTTTTCCCGTGACGACTTCTCTCACTCCAACCTGCGTCTCTGGCGGCTATGACCCCACACTACGACCTCGTTCAAAACAGACTCCAGGAAAACCCGCGCTGCTGGGCCATTACCGGCGTGGCGGGTTTCATCGGATCCAACCTGCTCGAAGCCCTGCTCCGACTGAACCAGACGGTCGTGGGACTGGATAACTTTTCAACCATCGACGACCGTAATCTGGAGCAGGTCCGGAAACTGGTCGGAGAATCCCGTTGGAAAAACTTCACTTTTTTCAAGGGAGACATCCGCCACCTCGACGATTGCCAGCGAGTCTGTGACGGGGCGGATATCGTGTTGCATCAGGCGGCCCTGGGCAGTGTTCCCCGTTCCATCGAGGACCCTCTGACCACTCATGCCAGCAACATCGACGGGTTCCTCAACATGCTGAGAACGGCGCAACTCGCGGGGATCGAACGCTTCATCTATGCCGCGTCGAGTTCCACCTACGGAGATCATCCCGGACTTCCCAAGAAAGAGGAGATCATCGGCAATCCCCTCTCCCCTTATGCCGTCACGAAACTGGTCAATGAACTCTACGCACAGGTCTTTGACCGGGTCTATCGGTTCAAGGCCACCGGCCTGCGCTATTTCAATGTCTTCGGCCCCCGCCAGAATCCGGAAGGGGCCTATGCGGCCGTCATTCCCAGATGGTTCGGTGGATTGTTGAAAGGGAAACCGATCGACATCAATGGCGACGGGGAAACCAGCCGTGATTTCTGTTATGTCGATAATGTCGTTCAAGCCAATATTCTGGCGGCCTGTACGGAACGACCCGAAGCCCTGGGACAGGTCTACAACATTGCCTACGCCGAATCCACCACCCTCAACCAGTTGTATGCGCTGATCTGCGCCCAACTGAAGCAGCGCACGCCGGACTGGGCGATACCCAGCCCCCGTTACCGCGATTTTCGGGCAGGAGATGTTCGCCATTCCCTGGCGGATATTCACAAAGCCCGGCAACTTCTGGGTTACGAACCCCGTTTCTCGGTCAGGGAAGGATTGGAAAAGGCCGCAGACTGGTACACGCACAATCTGTGAGTTCGCGTTCACCCGCCCATCATGAGTAAACCCGTCCATCACCCTGCCTGTTTCGCCATGGGGTCGGGCAACGCCCTGTCCATCGGTGGAATCGACCTCCCGCGCCTGGCCCATCAGGTCGGCCAGACCCCCTTCTTCGCCTATGACCGCACCCGGATTTTCAACCGTGTGCAACACTTGCGGTCCGTGCTGCCCGAAGGAATCCACCTGCACTATGCCATCAAGGCCAATCCCATGCCAGCCGTGGTACAGTTTCTTGCCACCCAGGTGGACGGTCTGGATGTAGCCTCCGGAGGAGAATTGAGCGTGGCGCTGGATACCCGGACCCCGCGCGCCCAGATCAGTTTTGCCGGTCCCGGCAAATCCGCCCACGACCTTCTGATGGCCATGGCCGCAGATGTCGTGCTCAACCTGGAGTCCGAAGGAGAACTGGCAACGGTCCTCTCCCTGTGTGAACGGCATGGCTACCGCCCCAAGGTGGCCATCCGGGTCAACCCGGATTTTGAGTTACGGGGCTCCGGTATGCGCATGGGCGGTGGCGCCAAACCCTTTGGTGTGGATGTGGAACGGGTCCCCGCCATGGTCCGCCGCATCCTGGCCTCCGACCTGTCTTTTCAGGGCTTCCATATTTTTAGCGGGTCACAGAGTCTCAAGGCGGACGCACTCATCGAGGCCCAGAAAAACACCGTGGACCTGGCCATTCGTCTGGTGCAGGACAGCGGATGTCCCCTCCCCACCCTGAATCTGGGCGGAGGCTTCGGGATCCCCTATTTTCCCGGGGAAGCCCCTCTGGAACTCGAGCGGGTCGGAGAAGCCTTGCAGCACCTGTTGCCGCACCTGCGACGGCAATTGCCCGACACCCAACCCGTCATCGAACTGGGCCGCTACCTCGTCGGCGAAGCAGGGGTGTATGTGTGCCGCATCCTCGACCGCAAAGTTTCCCGGGGCCAGACCTTCCTCATCACCGATGGGGGGTTACACCACCACCTGGCGGCATCCGGAAATTTTGGGCAGGTCATCCGCAAGAATTATCCGGTATCCATCGTCACCCGCAAACACTCCCCAGCCCTGGAAGAAGTTTCGGTGGTAGGCCCCCTGTGTACCCCGCTCGATCTCCTGGCTGACAAAATGACTCTGCCCCAGGCCGAAGTGGGTGACCTGGTGGTGATCCACCAGTCCGGCGCCTATGGCCCGAGCGCCAGCCCTGCGGCCTTTCTGGGACACCCTCCGGCCCGTGAAGCATTGATCGGAGACGTGTGGCCATGACCGCGCCGGCACTGTTTTTTGGCCATCCGCGCTTTCAGGAACCGGACCTGACCGAAATTCTCCGCACCCAGGGGCCGGAGAGCGCCTGGCGCGAAGCCTTTCGCCGCCATGGCCCCCAGGCCCCCAATCAGGTTCAGGGAGATTTTGCCGTGGCTTTTTCACCGGCGCCGGGCAAGATATTCATGGCCGTGGATCGCTTCGCTCGCCATTCATTGTGCTACCGCATCGAAGATGCCTCGACTCTCCTGGTGGCCGCGCGCGCCGATGAAGTCGCCGCATCGCCTTTGTCGATAGACATGCAGGCCATTCATGACTACTTTCATTTTCACGTCATTCCCGCGCCTCGCACCATCTTTCAGCAGGTGCTGCGCCTCCCTGCCGCGCATTACGGTTTGTTCCAGAAGGAACAACTCACGGTCGCCCCCTACTGGGTACCCCGCTTCACCTCAGCCGACCCCGCCGACTTCTCCGCCTTGAAGGAAGAGTTTCTGGACATTCTGCACAGTTCGGTTCAAAGCCAGTGCCATGACAGCGGCCAGACCGGTTGTTTTCTGAGCGGGGGGACCGACAGTTCCACCGTAGCCGGGGTATTGAGCCGGCACCTCGGGGAAGGCGTGCCCACCTACTCCATCGGCTTCGATGCGGAAGGGTACGATGAAATGGCCTACGCGCGCATCGCCGCCCGTCATTTCAAAACACGGCACCACGAGTATTACGTCACCCCGGAAGATCTGGTCCAGGGAATTCCGCGCGTCGCGGCCTACTACGACCAGCCCTTTGGCAATTCTTCCGCCCTGCCCGGCTTCTACTGTGCCCAACAGGCCCGACAGGACGGGATACAACGATTGCTGGCAGGAGATGGCGGGGATGAATTATTCGGGGGGAACAGCCGGTATGCCAAACAGAAACTGTTTCACGCCTATACCCGCCTGCCTTCCGCTCTGCGCCGGGGTTTGCTCGAACCCCTGGCCCCCCTTTTCAATCGACTTCCTCTGGTACGAAAACTGGGCAGTTATATCGACCAGGCCAGGATCCCCATGCCGGACCGGATCACAGCCTACGGGCTTCTGGAACAGATTGGCACGGAGAACATTTTTTCCGAACAGATTTTCTCCCAGTTTTCACCGCTGGCTTCCCGAACGCTGGAGCGGACGGTTTGGCGGGAAACCGGGGAAGCGGATTTCGTGAACCAGATGCTGGCCTATGACTGGCGCTTCACCCTGGCTGAAAACGACTTGCCCAAGGTCTGCGGGACCTCGGCCCTGGCGGGGATCGAGGTGGGTTTTCCCCTGCTGGACGAACGATTGGTGGATTTTTCCCTGAAACTCCCGCCCCATTACAAGGTCAACGGTCTCAAACTGCGCTGGTTTTTCAAGGAGGCTTTGCGGGGCTTTCTGCCGGACGAAATCATCACCAAGCAAAAGCACGGCTTCGGTCTTCCCTTCGGGGTATGGGTGCTGCGTCATCCCCCCCTGCATCGGCTGGCCGAATCCTCCCTGCAGCAACTGGCCGAACGGGGGCTGATTCGACCTGCCTTCGTGGACCGGCTGCTCCAGCAGTATCTGCCCGCTCATCCGGGGTTCTACGGGGAAATGGTGTGGATTCTCCTCATGCTGGAACAATGGTTCCAGGCCCACGCCAACCACTACCAGTTCACCCCCTCGGACTGAGAATCGATCAGTGCGGCGCGCCTGGCGGTGCGGCAGGAACGGTACGCCAGGGTTCGGGGCAGTTCTGCACGTAGGGGTAGTAGCCCTTGGCAGAGGCGCAGTAATACCAACTGTTGGCGGCCGTTTGCTGACGCTGTCCCGGAGGCGGTGGCGCCATGGACTGGGAAGATTGTTGTCGCGGCGGTTGCGCCTGAGGGGGAGAGGAATAAACCACCGGTTGCTGCTGAACCACCACGGGGGGTGCTGCGTAAACGACCGGCGCAGGATAGTAGGGATAGGGATAAACGCGATAGGGATTGGCCAATTCCGCCCCTACCAGGGCACCGGTCGCCAGCCCCATCATTCCCCAACCCCAACCCCAGCCGCGATCCGCCTGCGCGGGTCCCGCCCCCAGGACAGCCCACACCCCCAATCCCAGAAGGACCATTCGTATCGGTTTCACTCTCATCATGGAATCTCTCCCCCATAAACCCAACGCCCATCGAGCCGGTGGACTCGATGAATGTCCAGAAGTTCCTGCCCCCCGCTGCATCGAAGGGCCTTGTCAAATTCGTACGAACGCATACAATGTACCCTACGCTTCCGATTTTACTCCGATCTCACAAGGATGATCCATGAAACTCTATTTCAGCCCCGGGGCCTGTTCCCTTTCCCCGCACATCGTGCTGCGCGAACTCGGTTTGCCCTTCGATCTGGTCAAGGTCAACCTGCGCTCCAAACAACTGAGTGACGGTTCCGACTTCTGCGCGATCAACCCCAAGGGGTATGTTCCGCTGCTGATTCTGGACGATGGAACGAAACTCACCGAAGGCCCGGCCATCGTTCAGTATCTGGCGGACCTCCGGCCCGAATCGGGTCTGGCCCCCGCCAATGGAACCCTGCCGCGTTATCAACTGCAGTCCTGGCTCAACTTCATTTCCACGGAACTGCACAAGCAATTCAGTCCGCTCTTCAATCCCACGTTCCCGGACACGGTCAAGGACTTCCAGAAAGAGCGTCTGGCCCTGCGCTTCGATCAACTCAGCGACACCCTGAAAACCCAGGAGTACCTCATGCCGGGTGGATTCACTGTCGCCGATGCCTATTTGTTCACCGTCCTGGGATGGGCCCATCCCATGGGCATTTCTCTGGAACGTTGGCCCGAACTCCAGGCCTATCTGGCGCGGATTCAGTCCCGACCCTCGGTTCAGGCGGCCCAGCAGGCAGAAAAAACCCTTTGACATCCCAACACGGTTTTCTCCGCGCCTGAGGTGTTCTCATCCATGAAGATGATCTTTCAGAAACTGGATGAAGGCGCGCAGAGGCGCGGACAGTTGGTGTCGCCCCGCATAGTAGAGGTAATAACTGTGAGAGGGGGGTGACCAGTCGGTCAATATAGGCACCAGCAGACCGGTACGGATCTCTTCCTCGACATAGGCCTCCACCACATACCCGATCCCGATCCCATCTTTCGCCGCTTTGACCATCAGATCGACATCATTCACGATCAGAGGGCCATCCACCGCAATTTCAATTTTCTGCGCCGACTTTTCGAATTCCCACAGCATCACCTGCTGATTGGGCAAACGATAACGAATGCAGGCATGGTTTTGCAATTCCTGCGGCGAAGTGGGCACCGGGTGACGCGCCAGGTAATCCGGTGCTGCCACGGCCATGATGCGCGAGGGCAGGCTGGCCCGTACCTGCAACATGTCGTGGGCGATGCGCCGGCCATAGCGAATCCCCGCATCGAAGCGTCCCACCACCAGTTCGCTGGTGGTATTGTCGACGGTGATATCCAGTTGAATGGCCGGATATCTGGTCAGGAATTCCCTCAACAACGGAGCCAGAATCAACTGGGCAGGAACGGTCGACACGCTGAGGCGCAGCGTGCCCATGGGGGTGTCACGAAAATCGTTGAGGGATTCCACGGCCTCAGAAAGGGCCTCGAAGGCAGGGCGAATCCGGTCCAGCAGGCGTTCCCCCGCTTCTGTCATCGAAAGACGGCGGGTCGTACGGTGCAACAGACGGACCCCGAGACGGGCCTCGAGCACACGGATCACCTGGCTCAAGGTTGAGGGCGCCATCTCCAGGGTAGCCGCCGCGCGGGCAAAACTTCCCTGTTCGACGATCATCATGAATGCCTTCAATTCCGCAAACTCACTGCCACGCATTATATTGTATTCCCACAGAGTGTATTCGGATTATGCGTCTTTATCCGGATAATACACTGGCCTAGACTGTCCTGCTGAGGAAACGAAACCTCCCTGTTGACTGAAAAGTGTGATCCTGGAGTTCTCCATGAATGACGAGAGCGGGGGCCAGAACTGGCTCAAGCGTTACCGAAAGCCCTTATTGGCGGCAGGCCCCCTGCTCCTTCTGATGGTTGCCGGGTTCCTGTATTTGAAAAATCTGAACCGGGTTTCCACGGATGATGCCTATGTCGTCGCCGCGCGCACGGACATCAGCGCCAATGTGGCCGGTCGGGTCGTCAAAATTCTGGTCAGGGACAATCAGTTCGTGCAGGCCGGGGAAGTCCTGTTCAGACTCGATGAACGGGATTTTGCGCTGAGTGTGGCAGAGGCCAGGGCGCGATTGGCCAATGAAAGACTCCAGGTGAGTTCGTTGAAGGCATCCTATCGGCAACATCAGGCAGAGGTCGCGGCCACCAGGGAAACCCTGGCCTATCAGGAGAACGAACTAGATCGACAACGACGTCTGGTCGCCCAGGGGGTTTCTTCCCAGGCGCAACTGGATCAGGCCCGACATGCCTACCTTCAGGCCACGCAGAAATTGCAGGCGGCACAACAGGAACGGGAAAACATACTGGCTGCCCTGAACTACCACCCCGACCGGAACGTCGCTGACCACCCGGCGGTACAACAGGCGCAAGCCGTGCTCGACAAGGCCCTGCTCGATCTGTCCTACACGGTGGTGAAGGCCCCCCAGACAGGGATCGTTTCCAAGGTGGAACAATTGCAGGTGGGCGACTATGTGACGGTGTCAACCCCGCTGTTCGCCCTGCTCTCCAGACAAGACAGATGGATCGAGGCCAACTTCAAGGAAACGGACCTGACCCACCTTCGTCCGGGTCAACCGGCGACGGTGGAAATCGATGCATTTCCCGGCCGGACCTTCCACGGACATGTTCAAAGTCTGAGCCCAGGCACAGGGTCCAGTTTTTCCCTGCTGCCCCCGGAAAACGCCACCGGTAACTGGGTCAAGGTCGTACAACGCCTGCCCGTTCGCATCAGCCTTGAGAATGAGGACTCTGACCAACCCCTTTCGGCAGGTCTGAGCGCCGTCGTGGTGGTGGACATCGGTCATGACCACTGAAACGACTTCGCTCAATCGACCGCTGGTTACGGCCTCGGTGATGGCCGCCACCATCATGCAGGCGCTCGACTCCACCATCGCCAATGTGGCATTGCCGAAAATGCAGGGAACCCTGGCAGCCACCCAGGACGCGATGGCCTGGGTACTGACCTCCTACATCGTGGCTGCGGCGATCATGATCCCCCTGACGGGCTGGCTGGCCCAGCGTTTTGGACGCAAGCCGGTATTTCTGATTTCGGTGACCGGGTTTACCCTCGCCTCGGCGCTCTGCGGGCTTGCCACCACCCTGCCTGAAATGGTTCTCTTCCGGTTGTTGCAAGGCATATCGGGGGCAGCCCTGGTTCCCTTATCCCAGGCCGTCCTGTTCGACATCAATCCCCGGGAAAATCATGGCAAGGCCATGGCCATCTGGGGAGTAGGCGTCACCATGGGCCCCATCCTGGGTCCGGCACTGGGCGGATGGCTGACGGATCAGTACAGTTGGCGCTGGGTATTCTATATCAATGTGCCCATCGGCATCCTGGCTTATCTGGGCCTGTCAGCTTTCATGCCCAATACCAAAAAGATTGCCGGATCTTTTGATTTCTTCGGTTTTCTGACTCTGAGCATGGGGATCGGTGCCTTACAGTTGCTGCTGGACAGAGGGGAACTGAAGGATTGGTTTCATTCCGGTGAGATTGTCTTGTACGCACTGATCATCTGCATGGCATTCTACCTGTTCATCCTGCATACGCTTACCGCCGAACGCCCCTTCCTGAGCATTTCCCTGTTCAGGGATAAAAACTTTTTGACCTCCAACATCTTCATCTTCATCATCGGAGTCGTCCTGTTCGCCACCCTCGCCCTGGTGCCGCCCCTCCTCCAGAACGAAATGGGTTACCCCGTCATGCTCACCGGATTCGTGACGGCCCCTCGGGGCATGGGGACCATGATGGCCATGATGGTGGTGGGGAGATTGATCGGAAAATATGACATTCGGCTGATCATGGCGGTTGGATTGGGAATGACCGTCCTCTCGCTCTGGCAAATGATGCACTTCGATCTGTTGATGGACGAGAGTTCGATCATTTATACCGGTCTCTTGCAGGGGTTTGGCGTTGGACTATCCTATGTCCCCCTATCCACGGTGGCATTCAGTTCCCTGCCCCAGGTTCTGCGCAATGAGGGAACGGCATTTTTCAACCTGCTGCGCAATATCGGAAGTTCCATCGGAATTTCCATCGTGCAAACCCTGCTGACCCGCAATACGCAGATCAACCACGCCACCCTGGCGCAACACATCACCCCGTATACGCTGCATTCGCCAGCCTTCGGGACGCTGAATCCGACTCACCCCTCGGGCATTCTGGCGCTCAATGGTCTGATCACCCGTCAGGCCGCCATGATCGCCTACAACGACGATTTCGAACTGATGATGATCGTGACGCTGGCCGTCATTCCCCTGTTGCTCCTGTTGCGCCCTGCCCGCAAAGCGTCACAGGACAGTGCGCAAATCATCGCGGAATAGCCCCCATGAAATTTCCTGTCCGCCGCCTGCCCTTGATCCTGACCGTCAGCCTGGCCGCCTGCACCGTGGGACCGGACTTCGTCCCGCCCAAGCTCACCCCAGCGGATCGCTATACCTCTCCCGCAGAACGGGTGGAACCGCCACCGGAGCGTGTGCTCGGCAAACAGATCGAATCCGAGTGGAAAACCGTATTTTCCTATCCACCGCTCAGCGCCCTGATCCATCGCGCCCTTGAAGACAACTACGATCTGACGGCGGCCCGGGAGATCCTGGCGCAGGCAGAAGAAGCCGTCAAGGCGCAACAGGGGAGCCTGATGCCGCAAGGGTCCATGAATGCCCTGGCGGGCCGGCAAAAATATGGGGTCGCACTGTTTGGTCCCTCCAATTTCGTGATCCCCCCCTTCAGTTACTATGAAGTCGGGCCGTTTCTGAGTTGGAGCCCGGATTTTTTTGGCGGGGGGAAACGCAGTGTGGAACGTCAGCAGGCACTGGCCACCTATCAGCACCGTCAACTCGATGCCCTGTATGTGGAACTGACGGCCAATGTGGTCGCACAATCGGTCCAGATCGCCGCCATGCAGGCGGAAATCATTACGGTCCAGCACCTGTTGAAGGCAGATGAAAGGATGTTGAGCCTGATTCAGTCCTCCTACGACTCAGGGATGGCCACGCAAGCCGATATTCTGAACGCCCGGAATCGGTTGGCAGAGGATCGTGCGCTGTTGCCGCCGCTGAAACAGCAGTACAGTTTGAATCTGCACACCCTTTCGGTATTGGTGGGCAAGGCTCCGGCAGACTGGCAACCGCCCACGCTGGTCTTTGACGACCTGAAAATCCCCGCATCATTGCCGGTCGCCCTGCCTTCGGAATTGTTACGCAAACGGCCGGACATTCTGGCGGCAGAGGCAAGTTTGCAGGTAGCCAGCGCATCGCTGGGCGTGGCTACGGCCAATCAATACCCCGCATTGACGCTGACCGCCAACATGCTTCAGGAGGCATTGACCCCCTCAAACCTGTTCCTGGGCGCTGGCAACGCGTGGGCATTCGCGGGCGGGGTCTCCATGCCGCTGTTCAACGGCGGAATGCTCGAAGCAGAAAAACAGGGGGCCTTCCATGCGTACCAGGCCTCCCTGGCAGAATATCACCAGACCGTCGTTCAAGCCTTCAGCCAGGTGGCCGATGCCTTGACGGCGCTGGCCAACGATGCCGATGCCGTCAGGGCGATGCAATCTGTGGTGGACACGAGTCAGTCCGCGCTGGATCTCTCCATGAAAAGCCGCGCCGCGGGCAATACCGCCGATCTGGAGATCGAGGCAGCCCATCGGGCCCTGGCGCAGACGCAATTGAAACTCGAGGAAGCACTAACCCAGCAGTATCTCGACACCACCCGTCTGTTTGTGGCCTTGGGCGGATCCCCGCTGAACAAAAAAGCCCGGTAATTCTCTAAATCCAACTGCAAGATCAAGGATCAACAGTCCGGTCCGGGGTCGTTCACCCTTCACTCTTCCCTTTTTTTGCGAATCCTCCAAACCGGTTCCCGACAAGATGCAGGATCCAGATGCCTAGGGACAATCCGCCAAGCAACAAAAAGGTCTTGTCTCTTCCCCAGAATTTCATGGACTCACCCGACAGAAGTTGGCTCACTGAACCCCCTGCAGAAACCACCATTCCTGCGATTCCCTGCAGCAAGTTGAACCGGCCGGTTCCTTTTCCAAACTCGGACACAAGAACGGGGAGAAGAACCGATAGAACTCCCATCACCATTCCGTCCAGAATCTGCCCGAGCAAAATACCTTCCATGGAAGTGGCCATAAAAAGAATCCCGCCCCTCAGAAACAAAAGTATGAAAAAGGCACTCAGCAGAAACCGTGATCCCAATCGCCGGATAATGGACGGGGCCAGCAAGGAAAATGGGATCATGACCCCCTGTGTCGCAAGCACCAGAATGCCCATCACCCTTCCCGAAGAGAGAGAGGAAATTCCCGAAAGTTTCTCTCCAGCCAAAGGAAGCATAGCCGTATTCGCGATGAAAAAAAGGAAAAGAAGGGAGAGAAAAAAGATCAACGAAGGGGTAAATAGTTGGCGAATCGAACAAATTCTATCAACCCCTTCCGCTTCACGGGCCCTGAGCGGATCGATCTTGTGTCCGGGAACTCCAAGCAGGACCAATCCTGCAGCAAGAGCGGAGATTCCATAAAACGCAAAAATACTCACCGAAAGGGATTGGCTCGTTAAAAAAATCGCCGCTGCTGCTCCAAAAACAGACCCGGCATGGGTTGTCCCCTGGGCTTTTCCCATCACACTGGCAAAACGCCCATTGCCAACGAGTCCCATCGCGACTGAACTCAGAACTGGCACAATCCCTGCTTGGGCAACACCGACAAGAGCCTGGGAAAGAAGAATACGTCCAAAAGAGGGGTTAGGTCCGCAAATGAGAAAACATCCTGCCGCAAACAAAGATACGAGCACAAGAAAGAATGCTCTTTTGCTCACAATCTGATCGGCCATGCTCCCGGCAATTGGCTGGGCTATGAGAGTAACAAGGCCGCCAAAAGCCAAAACCTCCCCCACCGCCACAGCCTTCCAGTGCTCGGACAGGAGCAGATAGACGGCCAGAAGAGGCATGATACCGGTCTGAATATCCCCGACAAGAAAATTGGCGGCAAAAAAAGCACCTCTTCCAGGAAATTCCTGACCGAAAAGACTCTTCCTTACCAGACCAAGAGAAGGGGGAAAAATCATTGGACGAGAGAGGGGCGAGACTCTGTCATACGTGAGTTGATACACAAAAATTTATTTCCATCCATCGTTCCCCCTCCTTATGGCGTGGTGATGATCTTATCCACGGGGTCAGTGTGTGGACTATCTTATTCTGTTATCTCGTTCTGCAGCGTACGGTATCGCACAGATGTCGTCACCGGATCAGATTACCGCGAAGAGTAGGCGAAAATCTGACCTGAAACAGCCAATGGCGCAGGGGTTGAACGGACGCAAAAAAAGCACGGTCGCTGGGACGGTGCTTTTTTGGTTCCCTTCCAAAGCGGAAGGGAGGAATGGGGTGTCTGGCGGTGACCTACTTTCGCATGGGTAATCCACACTATCATCGGCGCTG
>JAKABO010000040.1 GCA_021796835.1 Pseudomonadota bacterium
GCGGGACAAATGGGGATTACCACGGTCAATCCCGGACAGTACCTCAACCCCGGCGATAAAATTGCCTCCTTGCAGACCGTACACCAGTTGCTGGTGGATTTCAATCTGCCCCAGCAATTTCTGGGGCGGATCGCTGTGGGACAATGGGTCCATCTGTCCTTTGAAGCCTGGCCAGGAAAAACTTTTGCGGCCCGGGTGGCGGCGCGTAATCCCGAGGTGGACGCCAGTACCCGCAACGTGCAGGTGGAAGCCCGTCTCGAACCCGTTGCCGTTCCCCTGTTGCCCGGCACCTTTGCCCACGTGATCTGGGACTATGACCAGGCCGCTCCGCGTTTGACGCTTCCTCAGTCGGCGATTGCTTTCAATCCCTATGGGGCAACCGTTTTCGTGATTCAGCGCGGTCCTCGGGGGGCGCCGCCCAAAGTCCAGCAGGCGTTCATCACCACGGGGGCGACCCGGGGCGATCAGATCGTGGTATTGAGTGGTCTCAGGGCTGGGGATGAAGTGGTCACCAGCGGACAATTGAAACTCAAGTCGGGCATGTCCGTTGCGATCAGCACGGCTGCTGCACCGCCCTTTGCGGCGGCGCCTACCCCCCAAGAACAGTAAGGGGACCCCATGCGTTTTACGGATCTCTTTTTGCGCCGACCGGTATTGGCCACGGTGGTCAACCTGATCATCCTGGTGCTGGGGTTGCGGGCACTGTTTGGTTTGCCCGTGAACCAATATCCGCGGACCCAGAATGCGGTGGTTACCATTGCCACCAGTTACTATGGGGCCGATGCCCAGACCGTTGCGGGCTTCATTACCCAGCCCCTGGAAGCCGCCATCGCCCAGGCCCAGGGCATCGATTACCTTTCTTCCAACAGTTTGATGGGGATGTCCGTCATCACCGCCACCTTGCGTCTGAATTACGATGCCAGTCGTGCCCTGACGGAGATCAATACCCAGGTCAACTCGGTACGCAACCAACTGCCTCCCGAGGCCCAGCAGCCCGTCTTGTCCGTTCAGGTGGGACAAACGGTGGATGCCATGTACATGGGGTTTTACAGCACAACCTTGCCCACCAGCAATGTGACCGACTTTCTGTTGCGTGAAGTCAAACCTACCCTGGATTCCGTGGAGGGGGTGCAAACCGCCGAATTGCTGGGCGCGCGCAATTTTGCCCTGCGGGCCTGGCTGGATCAGGACCGCATGGCCGCCAACGGGGTGACGGCTGCCGATGTGAATGCGGCGCTGGCTGCCAATAACTATCTGACTTCGGCAGGGGCCACGAAAGGTCAGGCCGTCACCGTGGACCTGACGGCAGGGACGGACCTTCATTCGGTGGAGGAATTCAAACATCTGGTGGTCAAGCAGTCGGGTCTCGGTCTCGTACGCCTCGAGGATGTGGCGGATGTGACGCTGGGTTCGGATAATTACGACTTCAATGTGGCCTTTGATGGACAGAAGTCGGTTTTCATCGGGATCAAGGTGGCCCCCAATGCCAATGTGCTGGAAGTGGCCGAACGGGTGCGCAAAGCCTTCCCCGCCCTGCAGTCCAAATTGCCCACGGGACTGACCGGCAAGATCGTCTATGACTCCACCGAATACATTACTTCGGCCATTCACGAAGTGGCCAAGACCCTGCTGGAAGCGCTGGTCATCGTCACGGCGGTGATTTTTCTGTTCCTCGGGCGTGCTCGCGCCGTGGTGATTCCCCTGGTGACCTTGCCCCTGTCCCTGGTGGGCACGTTTCTGATCATGCTCATGCTGGGGTATTCCATCAACCTGCTGACCCTTCTGGCGTTGGTGCTGGCCATCGGATTGGTGGTGGATGATGCCATCATCGTGGTGGAGAATGTGGAACGCCATCAGCGCGCGGGCAAGAATGCCCGGGAAGCGGCCTTTCTGGCGGCGCGGGAACTGGCCGGTCCGATTCTGGCCATGACCGTGGTGCTGGTGGCCGTCTATGTCCCCATTGGTTTCCAGGGAGGGTTGACGGGTGCCCTGTTTACGGAATTTGCCTTTACACTGGCGGGCGCGGTGACCGTCTCCGGGGTGGTGGCGTTGACCCTGTCCCCTGTGATGTGCGCGTATTTTCTCAAACAGAACTCTTCGACCACCGGTTTCATGGCTCGTCTGGAGCAGGGGATGGAGCGGTTGCACGAAGGTTACCGCCGTGTTCTCTCCAGTGTGCTGGAAACTCATGGCGTCATGATCGTGATGGGTTTCCTGTTTCTGGGCGTGACGGTGTTCCTGTTCATGACCTCGGCGCGTGAATTGGCCCCCCAGGAGGATCAGGGGATCGTGCTTTACTCCATGATCGGTCCGGCCAATGTGACGGCGGATGAAATGCAACGGAATGCGCAGGCGATCCAGAAAATTGCCAGAACCGAACCCGAATATGCCCAGATGTTTCAGATCACGGGGGCGCCGGTGCTCAATCAGGGGCTTGGTGGCGTGGTGTTCAAACCCTGGGATGAACGCAAACGCAGTGCCGAAGTGTTACAAAAGGAATTGCAGATGCGTTGGGGCCAGGTGCCCGGCGTCCGGGTAGCGGCCTTCCAGTTCCCCCCATTACCGGGGACCCAGGGGCTCCCCGTACAGTTCGTGATCACGACCACCGAATCCTTTGGACGCCTGGATGAAGTGGCGCAAAAGGTCGTGGACCGCGCCCGTCAGAGCGGGATGTTCTTCTTCGTGGATGCAGACCTCAAACTGGACAAACCCCAATCCCGGTTTGTCGTGGACCGTGATCTGACTGCGACGCTGGGACTTACCCAACAGCAGGTGGGCGACACCCTCAGCGGCGCACTGTCGGGGAATTACGTCAATTATTTTTCCATGGATGGGCGGTCCTACCGGGTCATTCCACAGGTTCGACAAACGGATCGTCTCAATCCCGCCCAGGTTCCCGCCTACTATTTTCGTACGCCCGATGGGCGGCTGTTTTCGGCGGCAACGCTGGGACATTTGCGTCAACTCGTGGTACCGGAAACGGTCAGTCACTTTCAGCAACTCAATGCCACGACCATTGGCGGGGTGACCACCCCGCTGGTATCGCAGGGAGAGGTTCTGGCCTTCCTGAACAAAACGCTTCAGGAGGTGGCGCCCAGCGGTTTCAACGTGGATTATTCCGGGGCTTCCCGACAGTTCATGAGCGAGTCGGGGAGTTTTGCCGTGACCCTGATGTTTGCCGTGCTCATGGTCTTTCTGGTCCTGGCTGCCCTGTTTGAAAGTTTTCGTGATCCGCTCATCATTTTGATCTCGATCCCCATGGCCCTGTTTGGCGCCTTGCTCCTGATCAACCTCGGGGGATCCAGTCTCAATATCTATACCCAGGTCGGCCTGGTGACCCTGATGGGGTTGATCAGCAAACACGGGATCCTGATCGTCCAGTTTGCCAATGAATTGCAGCGGGACGGACGTACCAAACGGGAGGCGATCGTGGAAGCAGCCGGCATTCGGATGCGTCCCATTCTGATGACGACGGCTGCCATGGTTCTGGGTGTCCTGCCCCTGGTGCTGGCCGGAGGAGCAGGCGCCGCAGGGCGCCGTGCCATGGGGTTGGTGATTTTCTCGGGGCTGTCCATCGGCACCCTGTTCACCTTGTTCGTGGTTCCAGCCATGTATCTGTGGCTGGCACGGGTCCGTCAGGAAGAAGAGAAAGCCCCGGCTTGACCCGTGTCCTTGAAGAAATCAAATGCCCGGCGTTAAAGGTGGGTTAACGTTCCACGAAGGCCCGTTCGATGACGAAGTCACCCGGTTCGCCCACGCCTCCGGAGATTTTCAGTCCCCGTTCGGTGAGCAGAGCCGAAATGTCCTTCAGCATTCCCGGACTGCCACAGATCATGGCCCGGTCCACGGCGGGATCGAGGGGGGGCAAGCCCACATCGGAAAACAGTTTTCCGTTCTCGATGAGGGTCGTGATGCGTCCTGTCGTTTCGAATTCCTCGCGGGTGACAGTGGGATAATAGATCAATTTCTGGCGTACCTCTTCGCCAAAGAATTCATTGGCTGGCAGTTCGTGGGTGATGAAATCGCGGTAGGCCAATTCAGAGACCTGACGCACGCCGTGCACCAGAACGATCTTGTCGAAACGTTCGTAAGTTTCGGGATCCTTGATGATGCTCATGAAAGGAGCCAAGCCAGTCCCCGTGGAAAACAGATAGACATGCTTGCCAGGGAGCAGGTCATGAATCACCAGGGTACCCACGGGTTTTTTGCTGACCAGCAGGGAATCGCCTACCTGGATATGTTGCAGGCGCGAGGTCAGGGGACCATTGGGGACCTTGATGCTGAGAAATTCCAGATGTTCGTCATAATTGGCGCTGGCAATGCTGTAGGCCCGCGTCAGGGGTTTTCCATCCACCTCCAGACCGATCATGACAAAATGACCGTTTTCAAAGCGCAATCCGGCATCCCGGGTGGTCGTAAAACTGAACAGGGTGTCGTTCCAATGGTGGACGGAGAGAATTTTTTCGGTACTATACGCGGCCATGATGACGAAAAATCCAAAGAAAACCCCGATTATAGTCTGTCTCGACGGGATTCCAAAGTCTCGCCGGTTATAATCTTATACGGTGGATCGGCGAACAAACTTGTTATCCTGTTGCTCCTAAAAACATCCGGCAGGAAAAACCGGGAATGGTTCAGAGGCATATCACCTTATGATGAACGTCTACGCTGCTCGTCTTCAAGATTGGCAACGCCAGGGGTTGGAACGACCGCACCGTCCGGTGCAGAGTCCGCAGGGACCGACTCTGAGCGTGGATGACCGGGCGTATCTGGCGTTTTGTTCCAATGATTATCTGGGGCTGGCCAACGATCCACGGGTCTGTGCCGCAGCGCAAAAAGGGCTCGAGCAGTACGGGATCGGCGCGGGCGCCTCTGCCCTGGTGTGTGGTTATAGCGCAGCCCAGGCCGAACTGGAGGCGTGGATCGCGCACTGGCTGGATCTGGAACGGGTGCTGTTGTTTTCCTCGGGCTATCTCGCGCATTTGGGGGTGATTCCCGTGCTGGTCGATGGGGAGTCCGCCGTGTTTTCTGACGCGCTCAACCATGCCAGCCTGATCGATGGAGTACGGTTGGCCCGTCCCGCCCAATTGACCATTTATCCCCATGGGGACTGGGAATTTCTGGAAGAGGCACTGCGCCGTTGTCCACGGGAACAACGCTGGATACTCACGGATGGCGTCTTCAGCATGGATGGGGATGTGGCGCCCCTGCGGGAACTGGAGCGCCTGGCGGAGCAGTACGGGGCCTGGGTTCTGGTGGATGATGCCCATGGACTGGGAGTCCTGGGTCCACAGGGCAAGGGAAGTCTGGCGGCCTGCGGGGTGAGTTCCGAGCGGGTCCTGCACATGGCGACCTTTGGCAAGGCGGTGGGGACGGCGGGTGCCTTTGTGGGAGGGGCGGCTCCCCTGATTGACTGGTTGGCACAACGGGCGCGCACCCATATGTTTTCCACGGCCCTGCCGCCGCTGGTGCAGGCGGCTACCCGTGTTGCCCTGGAATGTGTGGCTCTGGAGGAGTTTCGACGCACTCATCTGGCCCGGTTGGGAGAACGACTCGATGCGGGACTGCAGGCTCTGGGTCTGAAGGGGCTGCCTTCATGCACCGCCATTCACCCCCTGATCCTGGGGGAGAACCGGCGGGTGATGGCAGTTTCCGACCGGTTGCGCGAAGAGGGTCTGTGGGTGGCGGCCATTCGTCCGCCCAGTGTTCCGGAAGGAACGGCTCGTTTGAGAATTTCATTGAGTGCGGCCCATTCGGTAGCGCACATCGATCAATTGTTGGAAGGTCTTGAAAAAGTGATGGGGGTCGAAGCATGAATCAGGCCGCGAGTTGGGCAGAGCGGAGTGCGGCAGCGGTCTGGCATCCCTGTACCCAGATGCAATGGCTGGAAGAACATCCCGTGCACCTGATCCGGGCGGCGCAGGGGGCCTGGCTGGTGGAAGAGCAGGGCCGGCGCATCCTGGATGCCATCAGTTCCTGGTGGGTCAACCTGTGGGGGCATGGCCATCCCGTCATCGTGGCGGCCCTCAAGGACCAGTTGGATCAACTGGATCATGTCATGCTGGCAGGTCTGACTCATCAGCCCGTGGTGGAATTGTCCGAACGTCTGAGTCGTCGCACGGGGGGGCGCCTGGGTCATTGCTTCTATGGATCAGACGGTGCTTCGGCCACGGAGATGGCCCTCAAGATGAGCGCCCATTACTGGCGCCATCAGGGGCGGCCGGACAAGAATTCCTTCATCGCGCTGGCTCATGGCTATCACGGAGAAACCCTGGGGGCGCTTGGAGTGACGGATATCCCGCTGTTCCGCACAGCCTATGCGGCGCTGATTCGGGGAGCGCATGCCATTCCTGCCCCGGACAGCCGGATTCCGGGCAGCGAGGCCCGTTCCCTGGAGGCCTTGGCGACCTATCTTGCCGCCCATCAGGGAGAAGTTGCCGCGCTGATTCTGGAACCCCTGGTGCAAGCCGCAGCGGGCATGGTGTTCCATTCTCCGGACTATGTGAAGGCGGTGCTGGCCTGTTGCCGGCACCATGACGTGCATGTCATTGCTGATGAGATTGCCGTGGGGTTTGGCAGGACGGGCACCTTCTTTGCTCATGAGCAAAGCGGGGTCACGCCGGACTTTTTGTGTTTGTCCAAGGGGATCACCGGGGGATTTCTGCCCCTTTCCGTGGTCATGACCCACGACTCCATCTATCAGGCCTTTTACGCGGAAGGGGTGGATCGGGCCTTTCTTCATTCCCATTCCTACACCGGCAACCCCCTGGCTTGTCGGGCTGCGCTGGCCGTACAACAGCTGTTCGACGAAACCGGGATATTGGCGATCAATCTGGCGCGTCAAGCGCGGATGGCGCAACAGGTGGCGCCCCTGTTCGACCATCCGCGCATCACCCAGGGACGGCAGCGGGGCATGATCTGGGCATGCGAGGTCGTCGACCCTCCCGCGCACTTTGCGCGCCGGTTTCATGCCCGCGCCTGGGAAGCCGGCGTGTTGTTGCGCCCCATCGGGCATACCCTCTACTTCATGCCGCCCCTCAATCTGTCGGAGGACGAACTGGATTTTCTGGTGAGCCGGACCCTGGAATCCCTCGAAGAGGTGCTGGCATGAGGGGTTGGTTCGTGTTGGGCACCGATACGGGGGTGGGCAAGAGCCGGGTGGCCTGTGCCCTGCTGGAAAGCGTACGGCGCAGGGGGCTGCATGGGTTGGGCATGAAACCCGTGGCAACCGGGTTTTTTCGCCAGGGCGACCGGTGGGTCAACGAGGATGTGGAGCAGTTGAAACAGCATGCGGATTCCACGCTGAAGCACTCTGGCGGACCGGTTCCGGAAGAATGGATCAATCCCTATGGTTTTGAACCACCCATTGCGCCCCATCTGGCGGCGCGGCGGCAAGGGGTCGACATTTCCTTCCCGGTCCTGCATGCGGCATACCGGCGTTTGCAGGCGGAGACCGACTGTCTGGTGGTGGAAGGTGCGGGAGGGGTTCTGGTTCCCCTGGGCGTGGAGGGCGATATGGCCGATCTGGCGCAACGGTTCGCCCTGCCCGTGATTCTGGTGGTGGGGCTTCGTCTGGGGTGTCTCAACCATGCCTTGCTGAGCGCGGAAGCCTTGCGGCACCGCCAACTGCCCTGGGCGGGGTGGGTCGCCAATTGCCTGAGCCCTGACCTGGAGGAAGAAGAGGGACAACTCGAGACGTTGCAGGCGCGTTTGCCGGGTCCTTTTCTGGGGCGGTATCCTTACGGGATGCCGCCTGAACTTGGGTACACCGTCCTCGACCAGAAAGGTTTGTGGGGGCCGGACCGGCTCATGGGGTAACGTTCAAGGAGAAAGTTCTGTCATGTTGCTCTGGTTTGTCATCGGCTATTGGGCCATCTCGGTGGCGATTGGCCTGATCGTGGCCTTGCGCGTGCGTAATACCGTGGATTACGCAGCCGCAGGGCATCGCATGCCCCTTTATGTGGTGACGGCCACCGTGTTTGCCACCTGGTTCGGTTCTGAAACGGTGCTGGGGATTCCGGCCACTTTTCTCAAAGAGGGGCTGCGGGGGGTCGTGGCGGATCCCTTCGGTTCCTCCCTGTGTCTGGTGCTCGTCGGTTTGTTCTTCGCCCGCCCCCTCTACCGGCGCAAGTTGCTGACCATCGGGGATTTCTATCGGCGCCAATATGGGCGTACCGTGGAAGTGCTGGTGACCTTGTGCATCGTGCTCTCCTATCTGGGCTGGGTGGCCGCTCAGATCAAGGCCCTGGGACTGGTATTCAACGTGGTTTCCGACGGGTCGATGAGCAAGTCCACCGGCATGATCGTCGGCGCAGCCACGGTCATGGTCTATACCCTGTTTGGCGGAATGTTGTCGGTGGCCATCACGGACTTCATCCAGATGATCATCATCATGCTGGGCATGGTCTATATCGGCTGGGACCTGGGCGGACCGGCGGGGGGCATCGGCGCCGTGGTCCATCAGGCGGCAGCGCAGGGCAAACTGTCCTTCTGGCCCGCCCCGCACTGGGGGGAAGTGATCGCTTTTTTTACGGCCTGGATCACCATGATGCTGGGATCCATTCCACAGCAGGACGTCTTTCAGCGGGTGACCTCCTCCGACACGGAAATCACTGCCCGCAATGCTTCGATCCTGGGGGGGGTGTTGTATTTCCTGTTTGCCTTCATTCCCATGTTCCTGGCTTATTCGGCGACGCGTATCGATCCGGCGCTGGTCAGTCGCTATCTGGACAGCGATTCCCAACTGATCCTTCCCGAACTGATTCTGATTCATTCCCCAAAATTTGCCCAGATCATGTTCTTCGGGGCGCTGTTGTCGGCCATCAAGAGTTGTGCCTCGGCCACCTTGCTGGCACCCTCCGTGACTTTTTCCGAAAACATCCTGCGGGGATTCATGCCGGGGATGACCGACCGGCAATTGCTGACGGTGATGCGCTGGGTGGTGTTTTGCTTTACTTGCCTGGTGACGACCATCGCCCTCAATTCGCAGGCGTCCATCTTCAGCATGGTGGAGGATGCCTATAAAGTGACTCTGGTTGCCGCCTTCGTTCCCCTGGCTTTTGGCGTGTACTGGAAACGTGCGACCCCCTGGGGGGGGCTGGCCTCGGTGGTTCTGGGTATTGCGGTATGGTTGCTGGGCGAAGGGTGGGCACCGGAAGCCCTGATCCCCCCCCAACTGGCCGGGTTGGGGGCCAGTCTGATGGGGATGGTGGCAGGGTCCCTGCTGGAGGCCAGACAAAAGGGCGGCCAGAGACTCCAGCCCGCCCCGTAAAAACATCTATCCGGCCTTCAAATACTATTGGGCCAGCCTTGGTGGACTCACGACACCATAGGAGTTTTGTGCCGAACTGTTTGAAGGTGAGGACGACGAGGACGCCGGTGTGCTTGCGTTGGTGTTGCTGACGCATCCCATGGACAGCGTGGCATTGATCGTGCCATTGACCGCCGACAGGACATGGAGACAGGCAAAGCCGACGATGGTCTGTTTGCCATGGGGGCCCGAGGTGGCACTGTCCACCACGGGAACGATGGCGTATTCACAGGAGTGGTTGCCAGCCGCGCTGCAATTGTTGATGGTGGTGTAAGGATCACCCCCATCCTGAGAATTTCCCTGATTGTTGTCGTTGCCCTGATTCTGGCTTCCGTCACCCTGTTGGTCTACCCGAAGGAGGCCGGAGGATGGGGTCAAGCGTTGAAGACGGCTGAACCCCGTCGAGGTAGTCAGGTAATCGGCACGGATCAAGCCCCCGGGGGAGGGAGCCCTGGCCAGGCGCAACCTGGATTCCCGCTGGCTGTGCTGCTGGTCCTGGCCCTGATTTTGATTGCTGTTCTGATTGTAGTCCCCGCTCTCCAGATCGATCTGATCCCCCACATGGAGATCTTCAGGGTTGCCATCGCGCGCCACTTGATCGCTGTGGCTGAAATTACTGTCATCAGGCTGTGCGGTCAGGGGGCTGAGTTGTCCGGTGATGCAACTGTTGCCGCTGCCATTGCTGCCACTGCCATTATCGTGTCCCGGCCCCAGACCTTGGCCGGCCCCTTCGCCGGGACCATTCCCGTTTCCCGGGCCGCCCGCGCCTGCGCCCGTTCCCTCGACGGTATTGGCGCTCCCGTTTCGATCTGCCCCGCTGTTGGTTACCCGAACAAATCCCGATCGATCGCCCTGATATTGAAGCGCACTGCCTTCGGGCAAGGTAAAGGCCATCCGTACCAGACGGGGACGGTTACTCACCACGTAGTTCATCAATGGGGCAGCAGAAGGGTGCGTGCCATGCCTTGAGTTGACGGCGCGAAGGGAGGAGGAACTGTTCTCGCTGTCGTTTTGCTGTTGTTGATTGTCTTGCTGTTGCTGCTGATTGTCTTGTTGGTTTCCCTGGTTTTCCTGATTTCCGTTCCCATCGGAACTGCAGGTATGCGTGGGGCCTAACTGAATCTGATCATTCTTCGGTTGATTTGTGCTGCTGTCCCAATACCGGTTGATGGCGCATTGGGGAATGGCGATCGGGAGGTGGGTTCCTCCTGCCCCCAGAGCCGAACTGTTCTGGACGATGGCGGTAGAGGTGGCGGTTACATTCATGGTCTTCATGCCGAGGATGCCGGCAAAGAACAGATTGACCTGTTTGGTGTAGGTAACCCTGACGGCGGCTTCGTTGGAAGGGGCGCCAGGGTTGATGCTCTTCCAGTAATTGGAATTGACTGTGAACTGATCCCGAGTTTCGATGGGGGTGTTCAGGTTGGCCGTCGTCCAGACTGGGCCGTTGGGGCTGTTGTTCATGGCGGAGAAATTGGGGGAGGAAGATCCCTGGGTGTAAAGCAATCCTGCCCCACGCAGGGCGGCGGCATCCGCGGCATTCTGGACGTCATTGCGCGCCACCATGACATTGCCCACGTCCACAGCCATGGCTCCTACACCCATCAGGGCCGTCATCGAAAGCACGGCGGCCACACTGATGGCCCCGCGCTGGTTCGCCAGGGATGAAATGGGGGACGATGCTGAAACTCGAAGGAGGATCTTATTCATAATACATCACCGCCGTAGAAGAAAGGTTATTCGAACCCTGGACAGCGCTCAAC
>JAKABO010000017.1 GCA_021796835.1 Pseudomonadota bacterium
CCGTCAATGCCTTTTCTCCGCCGGACAGAAGGTACAGGCTGGAATTTTTTTTGCCTGGGGGCTGGGCCATGAGTTGCACGCCGGCTTCCAGGAGATCCTCTCCCAACCACTGGAGAGAAGCCCGACCCCCTTCAAAAAGTTCCTGAAACAAAATAGAAAACTTCTCATCCACCTGATGTACCGTTGCGCCGAGCTGGGTTCGTATTTCCCGGTCGATGGCATTCAACGCCTGCTCCAGGGTCCGTACGGCTTCTTCCAGATCGGCCAACTGGTCCGCCAGCCATGCGTGGCGCTGTCGCAGTGCCCCCAGTTCTTCCAGAGCAGCCAGATTGACCGCCCCCAGAGCATCCATCGCCGCCGCCAGCTGATTCATGATCGGGTCCTGCCCTTCGGCGTGCCCGGTCGATGTCCACCAATGATCGAGACTTTCGAGCACCAGAGGATCCTCTTCCGCCAGGGAGTCCCGGGCTTGCTCCCCACGCAGGCGCGCCTCCTGGGTTTTGAGACGGAGATTTTCCAGGGCCTGGCGCACGGGTTCCTGGGCTTGCACCCCTTGCAGAAGCCGCGCCTCCTGCTGATGCAATCGTTCCTCCAGAATATCCATCTCCCCCTGCTGCTGTTCCAGTTGGGCCGCACAGATCCGTTGCCCCTGCAGCGCCTGTTCCAAATTCGCTGCCGCAGTCGCCTCGTCCAGCCCCTGTAATTGTGTTTGCAGATTTTCCAGATCGGCACGGTGACACGCCATGCGTTGCTGTCGTTCGTTCTGCGCCACACGGAGGTGACTCAATTTTTCTGCAGCGCTGCGCTGGGCAAAACGGGCCTCCTGGCACGCCGATTCCAGAATTTGCCATTCCTTCTGGCCCTGCTCCCATGACTCTTCCTCCCGGAGGCATTGGACGCGTGCCGCCTCCGTCACGGCGCAGGCATTCTCCCGTGCCACACCGAGCAACTCGAGGCGGGCCATGCCCGCCGACCTGCCCTGGATTTCCAACGCTTCCGCCGAGGCCAGTGCCTCAGCCTCCTTTTCCAGGCGCAGCCATTCCTGTCGAATCCGTTCCTGCTCGGCGCGCATCCGTGTCAAAGCCAGGGCCTCCTGATGCTGTTGCCTGCGCAATTGCTGAAGGTGTCTTTCCAGTTCCAGAGCATGGGCAGCCACCTCCTCCCGCCCCGCCTCCTGAACCGCCAGGTGCCGGCGAGCCTCTTCCTCCGCTTTTCGAGTTGCGGGCGATTCTGCCGATAGCCGCCTGATTTCGCGCGCACGGGCCAAAGTCCCGGAGTGCCCTTCCTCCATCCCCCACAAGGTGAGGGAACGGGCGTCCCGCTGGTGCCCCTCCGGCGTCACCAGACGCAGGTCTGGCCCCCATTCCCCAGCCCAGGCAAGCATACGTTCCAGATCCGTGCAGGCATACCAGCCGTGCAACCAGTGCTTCACGACCTCGAGAACGGCCGGATCCTCGCTGTGCACCTGATGGGACAACGGGATCAAATCCGGTACGTTCCTTTCCACAAATCTCGTGGAAGGAATCTCGTAATAGAAGGTGCAGGCTTGCCGCGGCTGAGCTGCCATTTCAGCCCAGGTCGGCAGATGAGCGCAGTACAGCGCCTGCAGGCGCGCCCCCAGCAGGAACTCCACCACCTTCTCCCAGCGCGGTTCCACCTGACAGCGTTGCCAGAAGCGCTCGACTCCCGTGTCCTCCGGAACGAAAACGCCCTGCTCGCTCTCCTCACTCTGGTTCTGCAAACCCAGCAAGGTGTTTTCCATCACCCGGCGCCGGGCCGTACATTCGGCCAGGAATTCCCGCCGGTTCTCCACCTGCGCACGACACCAGGCCAGACGGAGGCGCGCCGACCCTTCGGAGGCCTCCAGAATACTCAGGGAGACGGTGTGAGCGCGGGCACGGGCTTCTGCTTCGACGACCACCTCGGCATCGGGCAGACACAGGCCCGACCGTTCTTCCGCCAGTCGCCGACGACGCGCCCGCAACTGTTCCAGGGCACGGTCCCTGGATTCCTGTTCCGCATGCTGCCGGTTCCACTGGCGTTCCCTCTCGTGTTCGGCCTGTCGCGCCTGTTCCAGCCTCTGGCGCGACCCCGTCAAAGCCCGGCGGGCCTGCTCGTACGCGTCCTGCCCTGCCCGACTTTGTTCCTCTCGAACCCGGGCCTCCTGGTGCAAGGCTTCCTGTTGTTCTTCCATCTCTTTCAATGTACGCTGATCTTTTTCCCATTGTTGGTGCTCGGTCTCCCACTGTGCGTGCAGGCGCTGACTGTCCCGCTCCATCCGTTGGCGCTCCTGACTCTGGCCGCGCACCGCCGACTCGGCCTCGAGCAGCGCATGATTCGCCTGATAGAGGGCACCTTGGGCCTGGCGCACCATTTCCTGCTGGGCACGCCAGTGAAGGCGCGTCGCTTCGACCAGGGATTCGTGCCCTTCCTGGGTCAGACGCATCTGTCCCAGTTCCCCGGTCAGTCGGGCGCATTCCCGTTCCCCACGATCCTGCTCCGTCTGTGCCGTTTTCCATCGACCATAGTACCAACGCGCTTCAGCCTCCCGGTGCCGGGCACGCAACATTTTCCAGTGCTCGGCCCGCTCGGCCTGTTTCTGCACCTTTTCGATCTGGCGGTTCAACTCCTGCAACATGTCCCGAACCCGTTCCAGATTGGGACGGGCCTCGGTCAGGCGCTGCAGGGTTTCGCGACGGCGCTCACGATAACGGGAAATGCCGGCCACTTCTTCCAAAAAAACCCGAATCTCCTCGGGTCGAGCCTCGATGATGCGCGTGATCATGCCCTGCTCTATGATGGCATAGGCTCGAGGCCCCAGCCCCGTCCCCAGAAAAATGTCCTGGACATCACGCCGACGCACCGCAGTCTCATTGATCGTGTAACGGGACACCCCGTTGCGGGTCATCACCCGTTTGACGGAAATCTCCGCATAAGAAGACCAGAGACCCGGAGCCCGCCCCGAAGAATTGTCAAAAACCAGTTCGACACTGGCTCGCCCCTGGGGTTTGCGTTGGGCGGTCCCCCCAAAAATGACATCCTGCAGGGATTCCCCGCGCAACTGTCGGGCCTGGGATTCCCCCAGTACCCAGCGCACCGCATCGATTACGTTGGACTTGCCACACCCATTGGGTCCCACGATGCCCACCCGTTGCCCGGGGATCGGGATATGAACCGCATCGGCAAAGGATTTGAAACCCGCCAGTTTAATGTGTTTGAGATGCACTAATGCGCTGCTGTCCACAAAGAAGTTAGAATAAGGGGATTCTACTCCATCCGACAGGATCTCCCCAATGCCCGCACAACCCAGTCGCACCCTGGAAACCTTCCCGAATCCAAACCCGGAACGGGATTACCTGGTTCATATGGAGTTGCCCGAATTTACCTGTCTGTGCCCCAAGACAGGGCAACCCGATTTTGCCTGGTTGAGTCTCGACTATGTTCCGGACCAGACCAACGTCGAATTGAAAAGCCTCAAACTGTATCTGTGGTCTTTCCGGAATGAAGGGGCTTTTCATGAAGCCGTGACGCAACGCATTCTCGATGACCTGGTTGCCGCGACACAACCCCGTTTCCTGCGTCTCTTGAGTCGCTGGAACGTGCGGGGGGGGATCTTTACCCATGTACTGAGCGAACACCGCCAGGAAGGATGGCAACCTCGTTGCACCTTGCCGCCGGTTCACTTTGCCGGAGCGACACCATGGGCACCCCCTCTGGCATGAATCCCCGTCTCGACGCCCTTCAGCCCTATCCTTTTGAACGCTGGCGAAGCCTGATCGGAACCCAGTCCCCCTGTCCCGACCATACCCCCATTGCGCTGTCCATCGGAGAACCCCGTCATCCCACCCCGCGTTTCATTCAGGAGGCGCTTTGTGCGCACCTGAATGAGTTGGCCCACTACCCACAAACCCTGGGTTCCCGGGGATTGCGTGAAGCTCTGGCAAACTGGCTGGAACATCGTTTTCACCTCCCCCCCCTGGATCCGGACACGGAAGTACTGCCCACGTTGGGCAGTCGTGAAGCCCTGTTTTCGATAACCCAGACCCTGCTCGACCCGGGAGCCGGAGAAAGGGTGGTCTGTCCCAACCCTTTTTACCAGATCTACGAAGGGGCCACGCTACTGGCCGGAGGACTCCCCTACTTCGTCAACGCCGACCCCGCTCAGGCATACCACATCGATTACAGCCAGGTTCCCGAAGCCGTCTGGACTCATACCCGTCTGGTCTTCATCTGCTCTCCCGGCAACCCGACCGGACGCGTCCTGAGCCTGGAAGAATGGGCCCGGTTATTCGCCCTCTCCGACCGGCACGGATTCACTCTGGTGAGTGACGAATGCTATTCGGAAATCTACCCCCTGGACAGCGCGCCTCCGCTGGGTGGGCTGGAAGCCGCTCAGCGCCTTGGTCGTTCGGGTTATCCGCGCCTCCTCGTCATGGGTAGCCTGTCCAAGCGTTCCAATGTTCCGGGCTTGCGCTCGGCCTTCGTGGCAGGTGATCGGGAATTGCTCAGACGTTTCGTGCTCTACCGCACCTATCATGGCAGCGCCATGAACCCGGCGGTCCAGGCAGCCAGCGCGGCAGCCTGGCGGGATGAGATGCATGTTCAGGAAAACCGCCGGCTCTACCAGGCAAAGATGACCCTGTTCTACGACCGTGTTCACCCACACCTTCCCCTGGTACGGCCACAGGCCGGTTTCTACTACTGGGTTCAGGTCCCCGGTTCTGACACGGACTTTGCGCGCGCCCTCTATCTGAAACGTAACGTTGCAGTCCTGCCGGGCAGTTATCTGGCACGAACCGTCCACGGCTTCAACCCCGGAACCGGACAGGTGCGTATTGCCCTGGTGGGCTCCCTTGAAGAAACCGGGGAAGCGATCGAACGGCTGCTCGACTTTCTTGCCCATTACCCCTCCTGAGGAGAATTTATCCCATGTGGTCTGATGCACAAACCTTGATTGAACACGCCTTTGAACAACGGGAGCACTGGAGTCCCAGCGCCCCCCCCGGCGGGCTGCACGAAGCCATTGAACGGGTCATCACGGCCCTGGATCAGGGAATTCTGAGAGTCGCCGAAAAAAAGGAGGGCAACTGGATCACCCACCAGTGGATCAAAAAAGCCGTGCTGCTGTCTTTCCGTCTCCAGGCCAACCACCGCATGGATGGAGGATTCACCCAATACTGGGACAAGGTGGACAGCAAGTTTGCGCACTACGATGATGCGGCCTTCTCCCAGGGCGGCTTTCGGGTGGCCCCGCCCGCCCTGGCCCGGCGCGGCAGTTTCATTGCCCGCAACGTGGTACTCATGCCTTCCTACGTCAATATCGGCGCCTATGTGGACGAATCCGCCATGGTCGATACCTGGGCGACCGTGGGTTCGTGCGCCCAGATCGGCAAACATGTTCACCTGTCCGGAGGGGTCGGCATCGGCGGCGTTCTGGAACCGGTCCAGGCCAATCCCACCATCATCGAAGACCATTGCTTCATCGGTGCCCGCTCGGAAATCGTGGAAGGAGTCATCGTGGGGGAAGGCTCGGTCATTTCCATGGGTGTCTATATCGGACAGAGCACAAAGATCTATGATCGCGAAACGGGCACCGTCACTTATGGGCAAGTTCCGGCCGGTTCGGTGGTCGTGTCTGGCAACCTGCCCTCGGCCGATGGTCGTTACAGTTTGTACTGTGCGGTCATCGTCAAGAAAGTGGACGCCAGGACCCGTTCCAAAACCAGCATCAATGAACTGTTGCGGGGCGCCTGAATGACCGACCCCACTCTGGAACTGACGGCGGAACTGATCCGCCGCCCTTCGGTGACCCCCGAGGATGGCGGATGCCAGGAACTCATTGCCCTGCGTCTGGCCCCGCTGGGTTTCAAGGCCGCCTCTCTGGACCGCGGCGATGTCCGCAATCTCTGGTTAAGACGAGGAACCGGGGCTCCTCTGGTCGTTCTGGCAGGACATACGGACGTGGTCCCCACGGGCCCCGAATCCGGTTGGCATTCTCTTCCTTTCCTGCCGACGATACGGGACGGATTTCTGTACGGACGCGGTGCAGCCGACATGAAGGCCTCGCTGGCGGCCTTTGTGACCGCCATCGAAAGCGTTTTGAGCACTCACCCGGACCTGCCGGGTTCCATCGCCCTGCTCCTCACCTCGGATGAAGAAGGACCGGCACTGGATGGCACCGTACGAGTCGTGGAGTGGCTCAGGGAAACGGGGCAGATTCCCGACTATTGTCTGGTGGGGGAACCCACTTCCGTGGATCGACTGGGCGATACGGTCAAGAACGGACGCCGCGGATCCCTGTCCGGCATACTGACCGTGCGGGGCGTACAGGGCCACGTGGCTTATCCCCACCTGGCACGCAATCCCATCCACTTGGCTGCCCCCGCCCTGGCCGACCTGGCCAGCACGGTATGGGATCAGGCCAATGAAGATTTTCCTGCCACGACGTTTCAGATCTCCAATCTGCAGAGTGGAACCGGTGCGGGAAATGTCATTCCCGGCGAATTGACGGCCTGGTTCAATTTCCGTTTTTCGACCGCCAGTTCGGCAAGTTCCCTGCAGGAGCGAACGCAGCAGATCCTGCAGCGGCACGGACTGGAATTCGACCTGCAATGGTCCCTGGGCGCCCAGCCCTTCCTGACACCCCAAGGCACGCTGGTGGCGGCAGTCCAGGAAGCGGTACAGCACGTCACGGGGTTATGCCCCACGCTGTCCACCAGTGGCGGAACCTCGGATGGTCGTTTCCTGGTGACTCTGGGTTCCCAGGTGGTCGAATTGGGGCCCTGCAACGGCACCATCCACCAGCGCAACGAATGCATCGCCAGCACCGATCCGGCCCGCCTGTCCGCCATCTACCAACGTTTGCTCCTGAACCTGCTGACCCCATGAACGCCTTCCCCGATTCCCAGGAAATCCTCCCTCTGAACACCGTGCGCGATCTGTGGCGTTGGGGGGTCACGACCCTGCAGCGCAGTGAGGTGTTTTTTGGGCATGGTTATCCCACGCCTCTGGAAGAGGCAAGGCACCTGCTCCTGTTCAGCCTTTCCCTTCCCAGGGATCAGGACCCCGCCCTTTGGCTCGATGCGCACATCCTGCCCCACGAACGGGAAGAATTTCTGGCCCTTCTCAAACGCCGCGTCGAGGAACGCATCCCCGTGCCCTATCTGACCCGCGAAGCCTGGCTCGGCCCACACCGCTTTTATTGCGATGAACGGGTCCTGATCCCTCGTTCATTCATCGCGGAAGCGCTGGAAGAGGCGCTGGTTTTCCTGATCGAGGACTTTCATGCCCTGCAACGGGTGGCAGATGTCTGTACGGGGGGGGGATCTCTGGCCATCCTGCTGGCGCTCCACTGCCCCGAGGCCCGTGTGGACGCCACCGATATTTCTCCGGATGCCCTGGCGGTGGCCCGTCTCAACTGCGCCGAATACGGGCTTTCAAAACAGATCCACCTGTTTGAAGGAGACCTGCTCGAACCGCTGGAGGAAGGAATTTACGATTTGATCATTTCCAACCCGCCCTACGTCGACCGGGCCGCCATGGAAAACCTCCCCGCCGAGTACCACCGGGAGCCCGTCACCGCCCTGGCCAGCGGAATCGATGGGCTGGATCATGTGCGGCGAATCCTTGCGACAGCCCATCGCCATCTCGGTCCGGAAGGCTGGCTGGTGGTGGAAGTGGGCCATCAGGCCGATGAACTGGAAGCCGCCTTTCCGCACCTGCCTTTCATCTGGCTCGAACTTTCCGCGGGGAACCGGTTTGTCTTTGCGCTCCCGTACGGGGCCCTGGAGTCCCTGGGGTCTTAGAACGCACGGGGGGTCGTCGTCCAGGCACCGTCGTCTTTTCCTGGCTGGGCAGGGTCATCCCCGCCCAGTCCAGAACCTGTTGCACGGCGCGCGCATCCAGTTCCTCGAAATGACCCCGCTTGAGCCGGGGAGGCAAACCGATGAGCCCGAAGCGAACGCGCATCAGACGCCCCACCATGCACCCCAATGCAGCAAACATACGCCGTACTTCACGGTTTCTTCCTTCCTTCAACACCACTTGATACCAGTGATTGGTCCCTTCCCCCCCCTGATCCCGAATCGCCTCAAAACGGGCCGGACCATCCTCCAGCAAGATTTCATGACAGGATTGCCGCATTTGCAGGTCGTTCAATTCGCCCACGACACGCACGGCATATTCCCGTTCAATTTCAAAACTGGGATGGGTCAGACGATGCGCCAACGCACCGCTGGTAGTGAAAATCAGAAGTCCGCTGGTATTGTAGTCCAGTCGTCCCACACTGACCCATTTCTCCCCCTTGAGTTTGGGCAGGGTGGCAAACACCGTGGTTCTCCCATCGGGGTCGTCACGACTGACGATTTCCCCTTCAGGCTTGTGGTACAGCAGGATTCGGACCTGCGCTTCGGCAAACTTGAGACGCACCGGTCGTCCTCGTACGGTAACCCGATCCCCAGGGCTCACCTGGGCTCCCACCTGGGCCACGCCCCCATTCACCCGAACCTCTCCGGCTTCGATCAAGGCTTCCATTTCCCGCCGCGAACCGACTCCGGACTGAGCCAATACCTTATGTAAGCGCTGGGCTTCCATCTTCATTTCCCTCTGTGAGTCCATCCAGTGCAGGCAGATCGCGCAAAGTGCGCAGCCCGAGGTGATCCAGAAAATTTCGGGTAGTGCCAAACAGCGTAGGGCGTCCCGGTGTTTCACGCTGGCCCACGGCTTCGATCCATCCGCGTTCTTCCAGTGTTTTGAGTATCGAAGAGGAAACCGTCACGCCACGGATCTCCTCGATGTCGCCCCGCGTCACGGGCTGGCGCCAGGCAATGATGGCCAGGGTTTCCATGACCGCCCGGGAATAGCGGGGTCCCGGTTCACGCCCGAGACGTTCCAGCCAGGCCTGCACCCAGGGGGCACTCTGAAAGCGCCAGCCGCTGGCCACCTGGACCAGGCACAGCCCACGCGCGCTCCACTGCGTCTGAAGTTCTCTCAATGCCTGGTGGATCCTGGGCACGGGAAGTTCAGGTTCGAACAGTTGACGCAACTGGCTGATGCTCAGGGGTTGGGAACTGCATAACAGCGCCGCCTCGAGCACCAGCAGACATCGGCCGTCTGCATCCCCCTCGTCATTCATGCCGGCGTCTGCCCCACGGCCTCTTCGGTTTGGCCCACCCCACGCAAATGCAGGGGGCCCAGCGCCTCGATTTGAGTCACTTCGACCAGGGATTCGCGCACCAGTTCGAGTACGGCAACGAAATGGATCACCAGATGGGAACGACCATGCCCCTTCAGACACAGGTCCTGAAAAGTGAGATGCGTGCACTGCTTCAATGCGTTCAGGATCCGTGTCATGGTCTCCCGCACGGAAAGCGCTTCGCGGGTGATCCGGTGGTGACGCGAACGCTTCAAACGCCACCCCATCTGTTGCCACGCACGGCGCAGATCGGCCAGCCCGACCCCCGGCTCCGGGAGAGCCGCGAGACCGTCGTGAACTGCCCGAGCCACCAGAAAATCCCGCTCTTGCTGGGGGTGTTCCTGAAGTCGGAGCGCTGCCGCCTTCATTTTTTCATAGGCCAGCAGACGTTGGGCCAGAATCCAGCGAGGGTCTTCCTCCGCTTCCTGGTCCCCCACGGTTTCCGGGGCTGGAAGCAGGAATCGAACCTTCTGTTCGATCAGCCATGCCGCCATGACCAGATAATCCGCCGCCAGGTGGAGTTGGTGACGCTCCATGGCCCGGACGTAGGCCATGTACTGTTCCGTCAGGGCGGCCAGCGGAATATCCAGGATATCGATTTGATGCTTGCGAATCAGGTAAAGCAGCAAATCCAGAGGCCCCTCGAACTGATCGAGAAAAACTTCCAGGGCTTCGGGGGGGATATAAAGGTCTTTCGGCCAGGCCGAGAAGGATGCTCCATTGACTCTGGCCTCCGGATACTCGAAGGCCACCCCTTCCTGGATCATGAATACACCAGGCCCATGGCTTCACGAACATCGCGCAGGGTATCACAGGCCAGGCGACGGGCTCGCTCGCACCCGTCCGCAATGATATTGCGCACCAGGGTGGGATCTTCCTGATACAACTGGGCCCGCTCACGCAAGGGACGCAATTCGAGAATGACCTGCTCGATGACCGGTTGCTTGCACTGAACGCACCCAATCCCGGCCGTCCGACACCCCTCCTCCACCCAGGACAGGGTTTTTTCATCGCTGTAGAGTTTGTGAAAGGCATAGACGGGACAACGAGTGGGTTCACCGGGATCGGTGCGCAATTTTCTTGCTTCGTCGGTTTTCATGGTGCTGATCTTGTGGGTCAAATCCTCTTCCGACGAACGCAGGGGCAGGGTATTTCCGTAGGATTTGGCCATTTTCTGTCCATCCAGCCCGGGCAGGCGCGAAGCCTCGGTCAGGAGCGCCTGAGGCTCGGCCAGAATGGGCTTGGCATTCCCTTCCAGATAGCCAAAGAGGCGTTCACGGTCTCCCAGGGAGAGATTTTGAGCCTCGGCAAGCAAGTCACGCGCTGCCAGCAACGCCTCTGCATCACCCCGTTCCGTGTAACGGGTGCGCAATTCCAGGTACAGGCGTGACTTCTTGTTGCCCATCTTGCGTGCCGCTGCCAGAGCGTTGGCTTCGAAATCCTTCTCGCGCCCATAAAAATGGTTGAAACGACGCGCCACTTCCCGTGCAAACTCGATGTGGGGAACCTGGTCTTCGCCCACCGGCACCCGATTGGCACGGTACAACAAAATGTCCGCCGCCTGCAGGAGCGGGTAGCCCAGAAAACCGTAAGACGACAGGTCACGATCGGTCAGTTTCTGCTGCTGCTCCTTGTAGGTAGGCACCCGTTCCAACCACCCCACCGGCGTGACCATGGACAGGAGCAGGTGTAACTCCGCATGCTCCGGAACTCTGGATTGAATGAACAGGGTGGCCTGGTTGGGGTCAACCCCGGCCGCCAGCCAGTCCACCACCATCTCCCAGACATGGTTCTCCAACCCCAGGGTAGAGTCGTAATGCGTGGTCAATGCATGCCAGTCGGCCACCATGAACAGGCATTCGAATTCATGCTGAATCTTGATCCAGTTTTTCAAGACCCCGTGATAATGACCCAGGTGGAGCGCCCCGGTAGGGCGCATGCCCGACAACACACGATCAGGATACATACATCAAACTCCCTGGAGTTCAGGATGAAAATAGTTGCGCAAGGACGAATCTTCCCAGACCGGATGACAGTGCCCGGGCAAGGGGGGTAAACGCCCCGGCTCGAAACGGCTTTCACCGGGACCGTGGTAATCCGATCCTCGGGAGGCAAGTAATTGGCGCTTGTTGGCCTGATGCGCAAATTCATCGATTTGCTCGCGGGTATGATTGGCAGTCACCACTTCCAACCCCCGTCCTCCGGCCTCGACAAAGTCATCGAGCAGCCGGGCCAATTCCTTTCCGGACAAGGGATAACGACCGGGATGCGCCAGGATCGCCACGCCCTGAGCCGCCCGAATCCACGATACCGCATCCCCCAATTCGGCCCAGACATGGCTGACATAACCCGGCTTTCCCTTGACCAGAAAGCGTTTGAATACCGTGGCCACGTCCCGCGCCACTTTTTGCTCCACCAGATAACGCGCAAAATGGGGACGGGCCAGAATTTCCGGGTTATACGCATGGCGCCGTGCGCCCTCCAGCGCCCCTGAAATGCCCGCGCGCGCCAACTCATGGGCAATGCGTTCCGCCCGATCCTGACGACCCTGGCGAAGCGTGGCCAAACCAGCCTGCAGGACAGGGGTCGTACGTACCACCCCCAGTCCCACCACATGGATGGTATGACGATTCCAGGTCACGGATACCTCCACGCCCGGGATGAAGTCCAGACCCAACTGAGTGGCCACGGACTGGGCCTCGTCCAGCCCGGCCAGATTGTCATGGTCGGTCAGGGCAAGCCCTGTCACCCCATTGGCCACGGCCAATTCCACCAGAGCGCTCGGCGTCAGGAGTCCGTCAGAAACCCGGGAATGGTTATGCAAGTCTATGTTTTTCATTAAAACAAGTGAACCTTTAGGAGGACCATCATATCAAACTCCTCGATCACGCGCGAATCGACCGCATCCCGCGCTTTGATCGAATCAGATAACAAACTGTTTTTATGGTACATTACTTCCATTCCCGACTCATACGACCTGCCCATGAAATTCCTGTTTGATATTTTTCCGGTGGTTCTGTTCTTCATCGCCTATCAGTGGGGGGGGATTTACTGGGCGACCGGCGTGGCCATTGCAGCCAGCATCCTCCAGATCGGGAGCCTGATCCTGCGCCGCAAACCCATCGATCTCACCGCCTGGATCGGTTTCTCGGTCATCACGGTCTTTGGCGGACTGACCCTCTGGACACACCTGCACCCGATTCCCGGACTCGAAGCCACCGTATTCATTCGCTGGAAACCCACGGTCCTCTACTGGATCTTTGCCGCCATTCTGGCCCTGGGGCCCCTGTTACTCAAACGCAATCCCCTCAAGGCGGTCCTGTCCCACCAGATGCACCTGCCGGAACCGATCTGGACTCGCCTGAACCTGGCCTGGAGTTTCTTTTTCATGGGGCTGGGACTGCTCAACCTTTACGTGGCGTTCTCCTATCCTGAGGCCGTCTGGGTCAAATTCAAGGTCTTTGGACTGATGGCCTTGATGGTGGTCTTTGTGGTCGCCCAGGGAATTTACCTCTCCCGATTTCTCGAGGACCGTTCATGACCTCCACGGCGGAACGAATCCGCGCCTGCCTGGCCCCACTTTCCCCGCTGATCCTGGAAATTCAGGATGACAGTGCCCAGCACCACGGGCATCCCGGCGCACGGGCGGGAGGAGGGCATTATCGGGTACGGATCGTGGCAGAGACCTTTCGTCACCGTTCCCGTCTGGAGGCTCACCGCATGGTCCACAGCGCGCTGAATTCCCTGATGAACAAAGAAATTCATGCCCTGCAACTTGACGTGCAGAGCCCCTGAGTGTAATCATCCCCCTTGCCCCCCTCCTAAAAGGAATGTCATTGATGAAACTGAAGCAAACCCTCCTGTCCCTGACACTGGTTGGTGGATCTTTGGCCTTGACCCTCGCCTACGCCGAGCAAAGTCAGCCGACCTCCTCCAATTCATCCGCGGTTTCCAGCGCTCCGCTCGTGGTCAACGGTAGCACCATTCCCAGCGCGCGCATCAAACTCGTCACCGATATGCAAATTGCCCAGGGACATGCCGCAGGCCCCGAACTGGACCACGCCGTACGCGACAACCTGGTGGCGCTGGAATTGATCAACGACCAGGCCCGCAAGGAAGGCATCAACAAGGACCCCAATCTGCAAGCCCAGATCGACCTGATGCGTCAACAACTCACGGTCCGAGCCTTCCAGGCTCGCTGGATCAAGGACCACCCCGTGAGCGATCAGACCATTCACGCCGACTATGACCGCATGAAAGCCGAGTTGGGAGATCACGAATATCTGACCGAGCATATCCTGGTTGCCAAGGAAGGAGATGCCCAGAAGATCATCGATCAACTCAAGAAAGGCGCCAGTTTCGAGAAATTGGCCAAGGAAAACAGCATCGATCCCGGCTCCAAGGCCAATGGCGGAAAGTTGGACTGGGCGGCTCCTGCCACCTACGACAAGAACTTTGCCGATGCCATGGTCAAACTGAAGAAAGGCGAAACTTCCTCCACTCCGGTGAAATCGCCCTTTGGTTACCATGTCATCCGCGTACTCGACATTCGCCCCCTGAAGGCTCCTCCCTTCGACGAAATGAAGGGTCGCCTGGCTCAGGCACGGGAGCAACAGGCTTTTGGCGAGTATATCCAGCAATTGCGCAGCAAAGCCAAGGTAGAAGGCGAGTAACCCGCGCCCGACCAGCCGGTCGGGCGGTACTCTGAAAATGCGGGCTTTTCCGGAAAAGCACCTTAGCCCAGAAAAGCCCGTGCATTCCGAAACATGCGCATCCACGGACCATCCTCACCCCACTCCGGGGCCTGCCAGGATCCCTGTACGGCACGGACCAACCGTTCCGGATGCGGCATGCAGATGGTGAACCGGCCATCGGGCGTCGTCAGCCCGGCAATTCCCTCCGGAGAACCATTGGGATTGGCGGGATAGGTTCTGGCGAGTTGGCCGTCCCCCTCCACATAACGCAATGTCACCCAGGGTCGCGCAGCGGCCCGTTGTGCTTCATCATGAAATTCCGCCCGTCCCTCGCCATGAGCCACCGGCACGGGGATTCGGCTTCCTGCCATGCCCTTCAAAAAGAGTGAGGGCGTATCCAGCACTTCCACCATGACCAGTCGCGCCTCAAACTGCTCCGAACGATTACGCTCGAATCGGGGCCAATGGGAAGTTCCGGGGATCAGGGGCGAGAGGACGCTCATCATCTGGCACCCATTGCATACGCCCAGCGCGAACGTGTCACTGCGCTGAAAAAAGGTCTCAAAACGGTCCCGCATGGCTTCATCGAACAGGATGGATTTCGCCCAGCCTCCGCCGGCCCCCAACACATCACCAAAAGAAAACCCCCCACAGGCGGCAAAACCTGCGAAGGACTGCAGATCCTGACGGCCGGAACGCAGGTCATTCATGGGCACATCCACCGCCTCGAATCCCGCGCGGTCAAAGGCCATGGCCATTTCCACCTGCCCGTTGACTCCCTGCTCGCGCAGAATCGCAACACGCGGCCGGGCCCCCTTGAGGAGGTAAGGAAGGGCAACATCCTGATCCGTCTCGTACGTGAGTGCGCAAGACAGTCCGACCTCCTGACCAATCCGCGCATGCGCTTCCGCCGCACACTCCGGGTGATCGCGCAACTGCTGAATGCGAAAGGAGGTTTCCGCCCATCGACGATGCAAATCTGATACCGCTTCGTCCAGCCAGACCTGGTGTTTCCACTCGATTCGAAAGCGCCCTCCCTCATCAGGAACGCCCAGAAGATGCATGGCTTCGCCCAATCCATGGCGCGCCAGCGTCTCCCTGAACAGCGTCCGGTGCACCTGACGCACTTGAACCACCGCGCCCAGTTCCTCGTTGAAGCAGAACGCCCAGCCTTGTTCAGAAGGAACACTGGCCCCGAGGTCGAGGGTCATCCCTCGCCTGGACGCAAACAACATTTCAAGAAGCGTGACGACCAGCCCCCCATCAGATCGGTCATGGTAGGACAAAATGACGTCAGCCTGGCGAAGTTCCCGCAACGCCTCAAAAAAGCCTTTCAGCACTGCGGGATCCTCCAGGTCAGGCGCCTGGTGGCCCACCTGCCCATACACCTGGGCCAGCGCACTTCCTCCCAGGCGTTGACGCCCCAGGTCGATCAACCATAATTCCGTAGGCTCCACGCCCGAACTCAGTTCCGGGGTCCAGGTATTCCGGATATCTGAACAGCAGGCAAAGGCAGTCACCACCAGGGACAGCGGAGAAGTCACCTGCTGGATCGTCCCTCGATCGTCCTGCCAATGCGTACGCATGGACAGTGAATCCTTACCCACCGGAATACTGACCCCAAGGGCGATACACAAGTCGCGGGTGGCCTGTACCGTATCGAAAAGCTGGGCATCCTCTCCGGGCGCGCCAGCCGCCGCCATCCAGTTGGCGGAAAGCCGCACCTGTTCCAGAGAGACCTGTGCCGCAGCCAGGTTGGTCAAAGCCTCCCCCACGGCCATGCGCCCGGAGGCCGGACCAGACAGGAGCGCCAGGGGCGTACGTTCACCCAAGGCAAAGGCCTCCCCTCGCAGGGTCACAAAATCTGCCGCCGTCACCGCCACATCGGCGACCGGCACCTGCCATGGCCCGACGCAGGGATCACGGGCGCAGAGCCCCCCCACCGTCCGATCCCCGATGGTGACGAGAAACGTCTTGTCTGCCACGGCGGGCAAATGCAGGACACGAGTCAACGCTTCCTGGAAGTTCCCGGCCACGGGCGGCAATTCGAGTTCCGTCCTGAGCCGGCTTTCGTGTACGACAGAACGTACCATGCGGGGAGGTTTGCCCAGCAGGGCTTCCAGTTCCATGCGAACCGGCACCTGACCCAGAAGGGGATCCTCTACCTGCAGAAGCTTCTCCCGGGTCCCTGTGCCCACGACCGCAAAGGGACAGGATTCGCGCGCACAAAGCGCAGAAAACACCTCCAGACGACTGGGATCGATGGCCAGAACGAACCGTTCCTGGGCCTCGTTGCTCCAGATCTCGCGGGGCGACATCCCCGGTTCCAGAGAGGGAATCCGGCGCAAATCGAAGTGAGCGCCGACGCCTCCATCGTGAGCCAATTCAGGGAAAGCATTGGACAGACCGCCCGCCCCCACATCGTGAATGGCCAGGATGGGGTTGTTCTCTTCCATCTGCCAACAACGGTCGATCACTTCCTGGGCCCGCCGCTGCATCTCCGGGTTGGCCCGTTGCACGGAATCAAAATCCAGGGTTTCCGTATTGGCGCCACTGTGCACCGAAGAAGCCGCGCCGCCGCCCAGGCCGATACGCAGACCGGGGCCACCCAACTGAATGAACAGGCAGCCCGGTTCAAGCGGGCGTTTGAAGGCCTGTCGGTCATCGATGGCGCCCAACCCCCCGGCCAGCATGATGGGTTTGTGGTACCCCCAGCGCTGTCCCTGTACCCAGGCATCAAAGGTACGAAAGAAACCGGTCAGTTGGGGACGGCCAAATTCATTGTTGAAAGCGGCACTGCCCAGGGGTCCCTCGATCATGATGGAAAGAGCGGAGGCCATTCGGGCAGGTTTGCTGTCCGTGCCCGACTCCCAGGGTTGGGCGAAATTGGGCAGATGAAGATTCGAAACGACAAATCCACTCAACCCGGCTTTGGGTCTGGCCCCCCGGCCGGTCGCTGCCTCGTCCCGAATCTCCCCGCCACTACCCGTCGCAGCCCCCGGAAAGGGGGCAATGGCGGTGGGATGATTATGAGTTTCCACCTTGATGAGGGGGTGGGTCAGTTGGGTATGAAAGTGATAAATCCCGGAATCCGGGTCCGGATAAAAACGTTCGCTCTCCCCCCCCTGCAGGATGGCTGCATTATCGGCATAAGCCACCACGGTCCCGGCGGGGTGAGCCGCATGGGTCGCCCGGATCATCGAAAACAGTGACTCTGTCCGGGGTTCTCCGTCGATCACCCAGGAAGCATTGAAGATCTTGTGTCGGCAATGTTCGGAATTGGCCTGGGCAAACATCAGCAATTCGGCATCCGTTGGGTCCCGCCCTGCGGTTTGATAGAGTTTCAACAGATAGTCGATTTCATCCTCGGCCAGGGCCAACCCATAGTCCCGATTGGCCTCTTCCAGGGCCTCTCGCCCTTGCGCCTGGAGAGGGACGGAGACCAGAGGCTGAGGCGCCTGGGGTTCGAACAGGCGTTTGATTTCCATCCCGTCGATCAGGACCGATTCGACCATGGGATCATGCAATTGAGTCCGTACCCCATCCTGTTCTGCGGCCGTCAACGCACGTCTTGACCAGACTTGAAACAGAATGCCGCGCTCGATCCGGTTGACCTCGCTCAGACCACAGCGCTGGGCGATTTCCGTAGCCTTGCTCGACCAGGGGGAAATCGTGCCCAGACGAGGGACCACCCACAGTTTCAATTCGGGCTCATGGCGTGCGCCGGAATGATCTTCGTTTTCCTTCGAACCATAAGTCAGGAGATCTTTCAGACGCTGGTGCTTTTCTTCATTCCAGGCCCCAGCCACCTCCGCACAGTGAAAGAAGTTTGCCTCCAGATGGATCACCGGAATCTGTTGCGCCTGAAACTGCGCCAGTTTGCGGGTCACACGAAATTCGGAAAGGGCACGGGGGCCAGGGAGGGTAACCAGGGAAGAGGTCATGGGCGGGGACCATCACAGAGGACATAAACCGCCAATTATAACGGATGCCGCAACAAGACCCGCAGTTTACGCAATTTTTCAGGGGCAGCGCTCTGTCCGTCCAGAACCACGGGCTCCGCATACCGTCCCGTCTCCTCATGCCAGTACAGGATGATCAGAAAAGGGCTCACCCGGCAGCCCACGCGCACCCGTCCGAGTTGACGCTCCCCGGAACGACGGTACACCAGCAGATCGCCTCGACTGGACAAATCCAGGCGATCCACTGCGCGCTGGCTCCATTTTGCCAGGGAACGGGCTTCCCACCCGGCAATCAATCCTTGTACACAGCCCCCAAGACAAGCCAGAACCCCCAAACGGGCGTTACAATGGCAGAGGGTCCAGAGTCCGGCCAGATTACCCAGACTCCAGGGAACCCACAAGAAACCTGCGGGCCCGAGAATCACCCGGGCCACGCCGGCGCTTTCCAGACTGTCTGCATGCCAGGAAGTCATGCTCGTTCCTCCGTGGTTCAAAGCATAACGACGCTGGAGCGTGCCAGGACCAAGAACACTCAGGATATTTTGCCATGTTTGATTTTTCTGCCGCTTGGATCTCCCTGAAGGACCGCACCCTGATCCAGGTAACGGGTCCGGATGCCCTGCCCTTTCTTCAGGGGCAATTGACCTTTGATCTGTTGACCCTCGGCCCGGACAACTTCGGCTGGGCGGCGCACTGCTCTCCCAAGGGGAAGGTCTTGTTTACCGCCCTGGTCGTCAAGGCAGGAGAAACTTTTTTGCTGGATGCTCCTGCGGGCATGAGTGAACTCATGCTGTCCCGGCTGCGTCCCTTCATTCTTCGCTCCAAGGTACGGATCGAGGAGGCTCGCGCCCATTTCAGCGTCATGGGCCTGATGGGGCAGGACCTGGAAGGAGTCGCCAAATCTGCGGGACTGAGCCCCTTGCCGACGGTGGGACGGCAGGACGAGCAGGCAGGACTCCGGCGTCTGCGTCTCTCTCCCGAACGGCTCCTGATCATCGCCACGCCCCAGCGTCTGGCCGAACTGTCCCCTCCCCCGGCCCTGTCCGCCCAACCCTGGGAATTGGGCAACATACGCGAAGGCATCGCCGAAGTCACCCCCCTGACCACTGACCGGTATATCCCCCAATGGCTGAATTGGGACCGGATAGGGGGAATCAGTTTTCGCAAGGGCTGCTACACCGGACAGGAAATCGTGGCACGCACCCACTACCTCGGCAAGGTCAAACGACGCGCCCGGCACATTGCTCTGGATTCTGCAGTCCCCGTGGGAACCTCGATCCTGCACCGGGGAGAAGTGACGGGAGAGATTTTTTCCTGCATCGAAAACGAGCGCGGAGAATACGAAGGCCTGGCCATCCTCGTGGGCGAGGAACCTTCAGACCTCGTCACGGCGGGAGACTCGCCCCAGACCCTGCGCATCCTCCCGCTGCCCTACGCTTTTTCTGACGGGTAGAGCAAGTGGGAACCCGTCTGCTCCTGGGACTGCTCTGGCTGATCCATGGCCTCCCGCTACGCGTCATTGCGGCTCTGGCCGTCCCGCTCGGGTTTATTGCGGCACACGGGCGGGCCCGGCGCACCACTGCGATCAATCTGCATGCCTGTTTCCCCGGGATGTCCTACGCCCAGCGCCAACGCCTGACCCGCGCCCATCTCACCGCACTGATCCGCAGCGTCCTCGAACTGGGCATCCTGTGGTGGTCCCCTCCCGAGCGCATCCAACGCCTCGTGCGCTTCAAAAATGCCCACTATGCGCAGAACAGCGACCGCCCGGTGATCTGCCTGAGTCCGCACATGGTGGGCCTTGAAATGCAGGGCGCTCTGATCGGAATGCATTTTCGGGGGGTGGGATTTTTTACCCCCCACAAGGACCCGCTCATCGACCAGCACTTGCGTGCAGCCCGCGACCGCCTGGGCGACGTGCTCATGCTGGAGCGAAAAAAAGGATTGCGTCCCCTGATCCGGGCCATCCGGGATGGGCGGTTGCTTTATTTCCTGCCGGACATGGATTTTGGAGAAAGGGATTCGCTATTCGTCCCGTTTTTTGGCATTCCCGCAGCCACCGTGCCTACCTTGCCCTGGCTGGTGCGCCAGTGCAATGCCCGGGTCATCCCCTGTGCCTGCCACCGTCTGCCCGATCATGAAGGCTACGAGGTGGAGTTTTTCCCCCCCTGGGACGATTTTCCCAGTGCAGATCTGACCCAGGACCTTCAGCGCATGAATCGATTCATCGAAACGATGGCCCGCCAATATCCGGAAGAGTACTACTGGAGCCATAAACGATTCCGCACACGCCCCTCCCCCGCCGAACCCCACTTCTATCGCTGGCCCCAGCCGCTGGATTAGGCCGTGCCCCGGCCACAGAGATGTTGGGAGATCTTCTCCTCGCCCCAATCTTCCAGTCCACGCATCACGGCAATACCCTGGGCGCCCTGCCGTATGGCCTGGTTCAACGCAAGACCGTTGAGTCCGCCTATGGCATAGACGGGCAGGGCGGATTCCTGCCGCAGGGCCGAAAACCCGGACCATCCCAAAGGATGGGCAGCCGGGTGGGTCTGGGTGGGGCAGACCGGCCCCAATACTGCAAAGTCCACCCCCAGCCCCTGAGCCTGTTCCAGTTCGCCCCTGGAATGACAGGAAGCACCCACCCAGGGCAAGGCCGGACGGTCTTTCAAGATTCCCAGAAAACGGGCGGGCAGGTGAACGCCATCGGCACCTGTCCGCTGCGCCAGTTCCGGATCTCCATTGACCAGGATCCGGAGGGGCCAGGGTTGGGTGCGCTGCCGGATTCTCTGCACGAAGTCCGCGATCCGATCGGGGGACCAGGATTTTTCGCGCACCTGGAGCAGGCGCAAACCACGCGCACACACCTCACCGATCACCGTCAGCATGCGTTCCTCGCCCAATTCCCAGGCTCGGGTCACGCCATAAACCGGCGGCAGGGACAGTGCAGAGATCAGGGGAATGTTGGCGGGCAGCAGGGCCAACCCTTCAGGCAGGATACCGGCGGGATCAAACCAGCCCAGGGTCTGAAATTCGCAAGGGCGCGGTTCGCCCGCCCATGCCAGAACGCGAAAGAAACTCACAGCCACCCGGGCATGAGGATAATCGAACTGTCGGGTCATCCAGGGCGAGGCACAGTCCACCCGGATCCCCAACTCTTCTGAAAGTTCCCGGTCCAGCGCCTGGCGCAAGGTTTCGCCAGCCTCCACCTTCCCCCCCGGAAACTCCCAAAACCCAGCCATGGCCTTGCCCGGCGGACGCTGCGCCAAAAGATAGTCACCCCGCCCATTCAACAGAATTCCGGCCACCACCGGAAGGATCACGGGTCAACTCCGATAGTCGGCGTTGATACTGACGTATTCGTGGGACAGGTCACACGTCCAGACCCGTGCCGTGGCCGTACCCCGCCCCAGCACCACCCGAACGGTGATCTCGGGGCGCGCCATGACCCGCTGCCCTTCCTCTTCATGGTAACTGGAGGCCCGTCCCCCTCCTTCAGACACCAGAACTTCATCTAGGTACAAGCGGATTCCCTCGACGTCCAGATCCATGATCCCGGCATAGCCGATGGCAGCCAGAATTCGTCCGAGGTTGGGATCGCTGGCAAAGAAAGCCGTCTTGACCAGGGGAGAATGACTGATGGCATAGGCCACCTGCAAACATTCTGCCTCATCCCGCCCACCTTCGACCTGTACCGTGATGAACTTGGTGGCCCCTTCCCCGTCCCGGATGATCGCGTGCGCAAGTTCCAGCGCCAGGGCACTCACGGCTTCGAACAGTTGTTCGTACGCCGCCCCCGCCTGGACGATTTCCTCATTTCCCGCCTGTCCCGTGGCCATGACGAGAAAGGAATCATTGGTCGACGTGTCTCCATCCACCGTGATGCGGTTGAAGGTCCGGTCAGCCACATCGCGTGTCAGTTGCTGCAACAGGGGCGCCGAGATGCAGGCATCCGTGGCAATGAAACCCAACAGGGTGGCCATGTTGGGACGGATCATGCCGGCCCCCTTGGAAATACCGGTCAAAGTCACCGTCCGTCCCTGCAGCATCATTTGACGGGAAGCCGATTTGGGAAAGGTATCCGTGGTCATGATCGCACGGGCAGCCTCCTCCCAGGCGTCCGCCCTCAACTGGTCGATGGCAAGGGGAATTCCCGCCAGCAGGGACTGCATGGGCAAACGTTCGAGGATGACTCCCGTCGAGAAGGGCAGGACGGCCTGAGCACTCAGTCCCAATCGGGCAGCCACTTCCGCACAGGTTCGAGCCGCATCTTCGCGTCCTGCCTGGCCGGTCCCGGCATTGGCGCATCCTGTATTGACGATCAAGGCCCGTGGTGCCATCTGGCTCAGGTGCTCACGACAGAGTTGAACGGGCGCGGCACAAAACCGGTTACGGGTAAATACTGCCCCCACCCGGGTCCCTTCGCTCAACGTCACCAGCAGCAAATCCAGTCGACCCGTCTTGCGAATGCCTGCCGCCACGGCCCCCAAGCCCACGCCCGCTACCGGGTGCAGGACCTTGTTTTCATTGACTTCAATACCCATTCTCCGACCTCACAATCTACCGTGGCAATGCTTGTATTTCTTGCCCGACCCACAGGGACAGGGATCATTACGCCCCACCCGCATTCTCGCTTCCGCAGGGAGCGCCCGCATCTCGGGCGGTTCCGTCATCTCTTCGGGATCGCTCAGTGCCAGCGCACCATGTTGATAGCTGACCCGCCCCGGTTCGTCCTCTTCCACCACTCGCTCGGTCGCCTCCGCCACCGCTTCCGAGGTGGTGATTTCCACGCGACAGAGCGCCCGGGTCACTTCGCGCTTGATGGCATCGAGCATCAGACCGAACAGTTCGAAAGCCTCTCGCTTGTATTCCTGCTTGGGGTTCTTCTGGGCGTAGCCGCGCAGGTGTATTCCCTGACGCAAGTGATCGAGGGCGGCCAGGTGTTCGCGCCAATGGGAATCGAGAACCTGCAACATGACTGCCCGCTCGTAACCATGCCAAAGTTCCGGCTCGATGGGCGCAATCTTGTTTTGATAGGCCGTTTCCGCCATGCTCTGAATTCTGCCCAGCACTTGCGCGTCATTCAGGGTAGGCTCCGAACTCAACCAGTCCCGGATCGGACAATCCAGAGAAAATTCCCGCAACGCCTGTTGCAATCCCTCCATATCCCAGGCTTCTTCCGGCGCATCGGGCGGCAAGGCGCGCGCCACCTCGAGGGCCAGCACATCCTGGCGCATGGCCTGGATGGTCGAGGCGATGTCCTGGGCTTCCAGCAGTTCCTTGCGCTGACCGTAGATGACCTTGCGCTGGTCATTGGCCACATCATCGTACTCGAGCAACTGCTTGCGCACATCAAAATTGCGGGCTTCCACCTTGCGCTGGGCGTTTTCAATGGCACGGGTCACCCATGGATGTTCGATGGCTTCTCCCTCGGGCATCTTCAGTCGATCCATGATGGCGGCTACGCGATCGGAGGCAAAGATCTTCAACAGCGGATCTTCCAGAGACAGGTAGAAACGACTGGACCCCGGATCTCCCTGCCTTCCCGAACGCCCCCGCAACTGGTTGTCGATACGCCGGGACTCATGCCGTTCAGTTCCAATGATGTGCAGCCCCCCCAAACTCACCACCTGCTCATGCCGCACTTTCCACTCATCCATGAGCAGAGCCTGCTTTTCCTGGCGTTGTTCCGGCGTCAGGTCGGGATCCTGCTCGATGCTTCGCTGGGCTTCCTCGGGGTTCCCGCCCAGCACGATATCCGTGCCACGGCCTGCCATATTGGTCGCAATGGTGATCATGCCCGGTTGCCCCGCTTGCGCCACGATTTCGGCCTCCCGTGCGTGGTGTTTGGCATTCAGCACCTGGTGAGGCAATTTTTCCTGTTGCAACAGACGGGAAACCAGTTCGGATGCCTCGATGGAGGTCGTCCCCACCAAAACCGGCTGACCACGTTGGTGGCAGTCCCGCACGTCAGCCACAATGGCCTGAAACTTCTCCCGTCCACTGCGAAACACCTGATCCATCCGGTCCTGTCGTCTGAGCACGCGGTGCGGCGGAATCAGAACGGTTTCCAGACCATAGATGTGCTGGAACTCAAAGGCCTCGGTATCCGCAGTCCCCGTCATTCCCGCTAACTTCTCGTAGAGTCGAAAATAATTCTGGAAGGTGATGGAAGCCAGGGTTTGGGATTCATTCTGAATATCCACCCGTTCCTTGGCTTCGATGGCCTGATGGATCCCTTCCGACCAACGACGCCCCGGCATCATCCGCCCCGTGAATTCGTCCACGATCACGATTTCCCCGTTCTGGACCACGTAGTGCTGATCGCGATGGTACAGCGCGTGCGCACGCAATCCTGCGTATACATGATGCATGAGCAAAATATGGGCAGGATCGTACAGACTGGCTCCGTCCGGCAACAGTCCGGCCTCGCTCAACAGATTTTCCGCCCGTTCGTGTCCCTGCTCCGAAAGGGTGACCGAGTGCGCCTTGAGATCGACCCAATAATCGCCTTCCCCTTCCTCCGTGGCCTGCGGTTGCAATTCTGGAATCAACCGATCGATCCGCAGATACAGTTCGGTATTGTCTTCGGATTGCCCGGAAATGATCAGGGGGGTACGAGCCTCATCGATCAGGATCGAGTCCACCTCGTCCACAATGGCAAAATGGAGCGAACGCTGTACCCGCTCACCCACCTGGGACACCATGTTGTCACGCAGATAGTCGAAACCAAATTCATTGTTGGTCCCATAGGTGATATCGGCGGCGTAGGCCGCCACCTTGTCGTCATGACTCATCTGGGACAGGTTGACCCCAACCGATAACCCCAGAAAGCGGTGAATACGCCCCATCCATTCCGCATCGCGGCGCGCCAGGTAATCATTCACGGTAACCACGTGGACTCCCTTCCCCGTCAATGCATTGAGGTAGGCAGGTAGGGTGGAGACCAGGGTTTTCCCCTCTCCGGTACGCATTTCCGCGATCTTTCCGTAATGCAGCGCCACCCCCCCCAGAAGTTGCACGTCGAAATGGCGCATGCCCAGAACCCGGCGCGCAGCCTCTCGCACCACCGCAAAAGCCTCGGGCAAAAGGGCATCGAGTGTTTCCCCCGCCTTCAGTCGCTGACGAAAACGTTCGGTCGCCCCCTGAAGGGTCGCATCCTCCCATCCCTGTACGTCGTTCTCCAGCGCATTGATGCGCATGACGAGCTTGCGATATTGTTTGAGCAGACGTTCGTTACGACTGCCAAAAATCTTCTTGAGGACGGAGGTCAACATGGCGCGTGGGCAGACGATAAAACCATGATTCTATCAGAGTGTGAGACCAATTCAGGGTAAACTGACGGGGTTTGAGATGACTCTTTCCATCGGGTGCGTACCTCGCCATGCCTTTTCTGCCCCTGTCCCATCTTTTGAGCCAACAAGAGGGCCTGGCGCCTCATCTGCCGAAGATCGAGCAGATCCGGGAACTGAATGGCCGTTTTCAACGATGCCTTCCCCAGGAATTGAGAGAATTGGCCCACATCACCCGTCTGGAAGAAGACGGAGCCGTACTCCGTGTCGAAACTTCCCTCAATGCGGTCGCCGCGCGCCTGCGTCAACTCGGCCCCTCGCTGGGGGCCGGCCTGGGGCTCGCACGCCCTCCCGTACTGAAAGTCGCCCTGCGTCCCGCAGTGACCCGTCCGCCCCAATCCAGCGCGCAGAATCTCACTGTTCGTACCCTGCAGGAATTTGAAGACCTGGCCGGAACGCTGACGCCCTCCCCCCTGCAGAACGCCATTCATTCCCTCCTCCGCCAACGCGGCCGACCTCAAAAAGATGGCTGAATCTGCGGCAGAGGTTCTATGAAGGAAGAAGGGGCTGGCTGTCCCGGGGCCAGGGTCACCCAGGTCCAGGCCGAACGTTGCGACCATAGGGCGCGTGCTGCCAGGTTATTCAACGCGTGTCCCGATTTGAAACCGGTGAACGAACCGATCAGCGGATGCCCCAGCAGGTAAAGATCTCCCACCGCATCCAGTATCTTATGCCTCAGAAACTCATCGGCATAACGCAGGCCATCCGCGTTGAGCACCCGAAATTCGTCCATCACGATCGCGTTGTCCATGCTCCCCCCCAGCGCGAGCCCCTGGTGACGCAGATACTCCACTTCACGCGTAAACCCGAAAGTCCGGGCCCGCGCCACCTCCCGAACGTAGGAGGTGTGCGTAAAATCGACGGTCACGGAGGACCCCGTCGCGGTAATGGCCGGATGATCGAAGTGCCCTTCGTAGGTGACACGAAACCCGTCATAAGGTTCGAAACGGGCCACCTTGTCGCCCTGCACCACTTCCACCGGTTCGAGAATCCGGATGTAACGACGCGGCGCGGACTGCTCCACCAACCCGGTGGATTGCAGCAAAAAGACGAAGGGCGCCGAACTTCCATCCAGGATGGGCACTTCGGGTCCTGAAATCTCCACCCGGGCATTGTCCACGCCCAAGCCAGCCAGCGCGGACATCAGATGTTCCACGGTGCTGACCTTGGCCTCGCCCTGTTCGATCAGGGTGGAAAGGCGGGTGTCCGTCACAAAATCCGCCAGAGCGGGAACCTCGGGCCGCCCCGGCAGATCGGTCCGAATGAAACGAATCCCCTGATCCACCCCCGCCGGGCAGAGGTTGATTTCCACCTTGACTCCCGTGTGGAGTCCCACGCCGCTGGTCCGGACGGAAGACTTGAGTGTGCGCTGTTGTCCCATGCGCCCAGTATAAACGGTTCTTTCCGACTAATCCGCCTGCTTCCGGAGAAAGGCGGGAATATCATAGAGATCCACACCATTTTCGCGCATGGCTTCCACCACATTGTGACTGTTGCGGGCCGTGCGGATCACAGAGGCGCCCTCCTGCCCCAGGATCAGCGGCGCATTGTCCGTCCCCGTCCGGACCACCGTCAACGGCTTCTGCGCCCGCCGCGCACTTCCCCCCAATCCCGTCGCCACGATGGTGACCCGCAGTTCATCGCCCATCGTTTCATCGACCACGCTGCCAAAGATCACCGTCGCATCCTCCGCCGTAAAGGAACGGATCGTGTTCATGACATCGTGGACCTCCTTCAGTTTCATGCTGGCACTGGCCGTGATATTTACCAGCACGCCGCGCGCCCCGGTCAGGTTCACATCTTCCAGCAGGGGACTGGCAATGGCCTGTTGAGCCGCCATATTTGCCCGGTCGATGCCACCCACCTTGGCGGAGCCCATCATGGCCACCCCCATTTCCGACATGACCGTGCGCACGTCGGCAAAATCCACATTGACCATACCCGGACAATTGATCACCTCCGCAATCCCGGCCACTGCCCCCTGGAGGACATCGTTGGCGGCATGATAGGCTTCCAGCATGCTCACTTCATTCCCCAGCACCTGCAGCAATTTCTCGTTGGGAATGATGATCAGCGAATCGACATACTGGGACAACTGCTCGATCCCTTCGAGCGCCGACTTCATGCGCCGCCCCTCGAACTCGAAAGGTTTGGTCACCACGGCGACCGTCAGTATCCCCATTTCCCGGGCAATTTCAGCCACGATGGGCGCTGCCCCGGTCCCGGTCCCCCCTCCCATGCCTGCCGTGATGAAGAGCATGTCTGCACCGGACACCATTTCCGCGATCCGTTCCCGGTCTGCCAGGGCCGCCTGCCGTCCCACATCGGGGTTCGCCCCGGCGCCCAATCCCTTGGTCAGGGCTTCGCCCAGTTGCACCTGATGGGTCGCACGGCTGCGTCGCAATGCCTGACTGTCGGTATTCATGGCAATGAACTCGACTCCGGACACCCCCTGCTCCACCATATGGGCCACGGCATTTCCCCCGCACCCCCCCACGCCGATCACCTTGATCACCGCATCCGACATCGGACATTCCTGAATTTCAAAGTTTGCCATGATTCACCTCTCTCCACAGATTGTACCCAACTCGATCACTCAAAATGAACTTTTGAACCAGTGCTTGATTCGTTCCCAGGAATACCCCAGCGTCAGAAGGCTGGATCGCCCCCCCTGCGCTTTCTGATGTTCCTCAAAGCCAAAAGCCAACAATCCCATGACCGTGGCAAACTGGGGTTTGCGCACGACATCCGCCAGCGGTCCGCGATAAAAAGGCACCCCCAGCCGCACCGGAACATGAAAAATCTCCTCCCCCAATTCCAGCATTCCTTCCATGGCACTACTGCCCCCCGTCAGTACCACTCCGGAGGGAATCAGGTCCAACTGCCGACTGGTACGCAGTTCCGTCAGCACCAGTGAAAACATTTCTTCCACCCGCGGTTCGATCACCTCCACCAAAGTCTGGCGCGCCATCTGGCGCATTCCCCGTTCTCCCACGCCGGGTACGGCCACCTTCTGATCGCCTTCCACCAGTTGGCGCAAGGCACACCCCTGCTGAATCTTGATTTCCTCTGCGGCCGCCAGGGGAGTGCGCAAAGCCATGGCAATGTCGCTGGTGATCTGGTCTCCGCCCAGGGGAATCACTGCGGTGTGACGAATGGCTCCCTTGACAAACACCGCGATATCCGTGGTCCCCCCGCCGATGTCCACCAGGCAGACCCCCAGATCCTTTTCATCGTGAGTCACCACAGACCGGGCAGAGGCCAGGGGCTGCAGGATCAAATCACTCACCTCCAGTCCACAACGCCGGATACAGCGCATGATGTTCTGGGTGGCAGAGACCGATCCCGTGATGATGTGCACGCGCACCTCCATCCGCAATCCACTCATTCCCACCGGTTCGCGCACATCTTCCTGTCCGTCGATGATGAATTCCTGGGTCAGGACATGCAACACCTGTTCGTCGTTGGGAATATTGACCGCCCGCGCCGTTTCCAGGACCCGTTCCACATCTCCCGGGGTCACTTCCTTGTTCTGGATCGCCACCATCCCATGACTGTTCTTGCTTCTGACATGACTTCCCGCAATTCCGGTGATGACCTCCCGGATTTTGACATTGGCCATCAATTCGGCCTCTTCCAGCACGCGCTGAATGGATTGAACGGCCAATTCGATATCCACGACCACGCCACGGCGCAACCCCTTGGAAGGCACTTGTCCAAATCCAATGATTTCGTAGGCCGTTCCCTCCGGATTGATTTCAGCCACCACCGCAACAATCTTCGAGGTACCCACGTCCAGTGCCACGATCAGAGAACGGTTTTCACGATGTGTCGTCAACATTGCTCAGTCCTCTTTTGACCCGGTTCCCGGACCGCGCACCGCAAAGCCATTGGCATAACGCAAATCCACGCTGCCTCCCGCGGGGATCACGCCATTCTGATGCAATTCGGGCCAGACCTTCAAAAAGCGTTGCCAGCCTGCGCCATCGGATTCACGCCCCAACAACCAATGCGAACCGTCATCCAGCGTCAACGTCCAGGCCCCCCGCTCGCTCAGTGCCATCCCTTCCACATACCGCCCCAGCGGTTTGAGATCGCGGTTGAATCTGTTCCAGGCCTGAAGCATTTCCGGACCCGCCTCACGCGGTCCCACAAAATGAGGCAATTCCCCCAGATAATCCGCCACAAAGGGCTCACCGAAAATATTGAGCAGCCCCTCATCCCCCCAATAAGCGGCGGGGATTTGTTCCTCCACCTGAACTTCCAGGGCATTGGGCCAGATCCTGTGCAAATGAACCGCACGCACCCAGGGGATGGTTTTCAATTCTGCTGCTGCCGCCGCCAGGTCTACCGTGAAGAAATTCCCCTTAACCCGTTGTGCGGCCTTGGCGACCAACGCCGGGTCGACCTGATGCAGGTTTCCATGAATCACCGTGTGCTGAATCTGAAAAAAGGGTCGATGAATCACCCACTGCAGGCTCAGTTTCACCCCCACGACAAGGGACAGCAGAAGGCACACAGCCACCCCACTTCGCCAGTGAGCACCCAACCAACGCCAGCATCGCTCCAGAAAACCCGGCGTTTCCGATGGGGAATGCCGTCGGGACACGCCTTGCCGACCAGAGTGCCTCAACTCGCTTTTTGCTCCCGAGCGCTTATCCCAGGAAATACCACTTACAGCCACCTCGTTCTCCTCATTTCCCGTTTCATGCCCTTTCTCCCACGATGCGCACTTCCGGATGCAGGCACACCCCCTTTTCTGCCAGAATCCGGGACTGTATCTCCGCCATCAGTGTTTCTATATCCGCTGCCGTTGCCTGCCCCCGATTGACAATGAAATTGGCATGTTTCCGGGAGACCTCCGCCCCGCCGATACGTTTTCCCTTGAGGCCACAACCTTCGATGAGACGCGCCGCGTAATCCCCTGGCGGATTGCGAAATACCGAGCCGGCATTGGGCAACTCCAGGGGTTGTTCGGCCACCCGCTGCGCCAGCAAGGAGCGGATACGCGTCCTGGCCGTTTCGGAATCCCCCGCCGGGAAACGCAACAACACGGATAAAAACCATTCTTCCGGGCCGAACCGGCATTCCGCCCGGAGATTCACGGAACGGTAGCCAATGTCATAGTCACCGGGTGTTCGCCAGCGCAGCACGCCCTGGCGATCCACGGTTTCCACCTGGTGTACATAGTTCCAGATCTCGGCGCCATAACATCCCGCATTCATGGCCAGCACCCCCCCCATCGTGCCCGGTATCCCGGCCAGAAACTCCGCGCCCCCGCATCCGGCGCGAGCCGCCAGGCGAGCCACTTTAGGCGCAGGGACGCCAGCCTCGATCCTCAGGCAACCTTCTTCCCACTTTACTTCCTTCAATGCCCCATGCATCTGGATCACGGTTGCATCGATCCCCCCTTCCCGCACCAGCAGATTACTGCCCAACCCGAGCAAAAACAGGGTCTCCTGCGCTGGCCGGGCACACAGAAACTCCAAAAAATCCTCACGGTGACGGGGCCGGTAGAATTGACGGGCCCTTCCCCCGGCACGCCAGCTGACGTGCCGGTTCATGGGTTCGTTCCGCCGCAATTCACCCCGGGCCACCTGATGTGCCGGCATCATGTGTGCGATCCTCCACCCAGTCGTTCACACAACTGTCCGGGGAGCTGGCTGATATTTCCCGCGCCCATGGTAATCACCACATCCCCGGCGCGTACCCGTTCCAGCACCCGGTCCCCCATGACGTCCATCCCCTCGGCCACCACAACGTCCTTCTGCGCCAGAGCCTGGGCCAGTGCCAGGGAATCCACCCCCGGAAGGGGCGTCTCGCCTGCTGCATAAACCGGGGCCAGAACGACCTGCTCGACTCCCCCCAGCACCCGCACGAACTCTGAAAAACGATCACGGGTGCGGGTATAACGATGGGGTTGAAAAGCCAGCACCAGTCGCCGCCCTGGGAAAACCCCCCGTGCCGCCTCCAGAGTGGCGGCCATTTCTGCCGGATGATGCCCATAGTCGTCCACCAGGGTAATGAACCCCCCTTGCGGCAGGGGCAGATCGCCATAGCGTTGAAAACGCCGCCCCACGCCCTTGAAGGAGGCAAGTGCACGCACAATGGCCGGATAGGCGGCATTCACTTCAATGGCCACCGCAATGGCTGCCAAGGCATTCAGGACATTATGTCGCCCCGGCAAAGCCAGAGTCACCTCCAGGCGACGTTCCAGGGTACCGTCCCGGGCCAGGCGCAGTTCCACCCCAAAACGCATCCCCCCGGCCTCGGCGCGTACATCCACGGCCCGGACCTGTGCCTCCGGACCAAATCCATACGTCCGCACGGGCCGCTCCACCTGTCCCACCAGGGCGCGTACGACGGGATCCTCCAGACAAAGCACAGCCAGCCCATAAAAGGGCAAATGCTCGAGGAACTTCAGGAAAGCCGCCTGCAACTGGCCAAAGTCATGGTCGTAACTTTCCATGTGGTCCTGGTCGATATTGGTGACCACCGCCATGACCGGTTGCAACAGCAGAAAGGAACCGTCGGACTCATCGGCTTCCACCACCATGAATTCACCGGTTCCCAATGCTGCATGGGTACCGGCACTATTCAACTTTCCCCCGATCACAAAAGTGGGGTCCAACCCCGCTTCGGACAAAATGCTGGCCACCAGACTGGTGGTCGTGGTTTTGCCATGGGTCCCGGCCACGGCAATCCCCTTGCGCAAACGCATCAGTTCAGCCAGCATGAGCGCACGCGGCACCACGGGAATCTGCGCCGCCCGCGCCGCTTTCAGTTCCGGATTGTCCGGCAGGACGGCGGTCGAAGTGACCACCACATCGGCCCCCTCGATGTGCCCCGCCTCATGTCCCAGCCAGACCCGGGCACCCAGCCCGGCGAGACGACGAGTGGCCGGATTCTGGAGGGCATCGCTCCCGGTCACTTCGTACCCCAGATTGAGCAGGACTTCGGCGATGCCGCTCATGCCTGCGCCGCCGATCCCTACAAAATGCACGTGTTGAATCCGGTGTCTCATCCTGCCATCTCCTCGCAGACCTGGCTCAAACGCGCCACTGCCGTCCCCTGATAGAGGCGACGAGCCGCCTCAGCCATGCCCAGCAACAGGAGACGGGTCTGCCCCTGCAACCACTGCGCCAGAGCGGCGGCTTCCAGTTGGGTCTGAGGCCATAAACGGGCAGCCCCCGCGCGCTCCAGAAAACGTGCATTGACCGTCTGGTGATCATCCACTGCCGCCGGATAAGGCACCAATACGCTCCCCACGCCAGCGGCCGTCAATTCGGCCAAAGTCAGGGCACCCGCCCGACAAATCACCAGATCACACTCGGCGTAAGCCGCCGCCATATCTTCGATGAAGGGACGCAAATCGCCCTGTACACCCATTTCCCGGTAACTGGCTTCCAATTCGGCCTGGTGGCGCGCCCCCCCCTGATGCACCACAGTGGGACGCACTGCCTGGGGAATCAAGGCCAGGGCACGCGGAACCCACTGGTTCAGGGCCTGGGCCCCCTGACTGCCGCCCAGCACCAGCAACCTCAAGTTTCCCTGGCGTGGTGCAAAACGCAGACGGGGTTCAGGCAAGTCGACAATCCCACGCCGCACCGGATTGCCCACCGTCTCCACTCCCTTGGGGCAACCCAGCCAGGGCGTCAAGGAATGGGCCGACGGCTGCCGGAAGGAATCCGGAAACCCTTCGAAAACCTTTTGGGCCAGGCGTCCCAGGAGTCGGTTGGTCAAACCCGCCACCGCATTCTGTTCGTGAATGATCAGAGGCAGGCGCAGCAAGACTGCTGCCAGTCCCCCCGGCAAGGCCACATAACCACCGAACCCGACAACCACATGGGGACGCTGACGCAAGATGACCCCCATGCTCTGGAAAATGGCCCGCGCCACCATGAAAGGGGCCCACAGGCGCCGCCCCCACCCCTTGCCTCGCACCCCGCCCATCGCAACGGTTTCCAGTGGAAAGCCGGATGCGCCGACCCACTGCCTCTCCATCCCCTGTACCGTGCCAAGCCAGACCACGCGCCACCCCTGTATCCGCAGTTGTTCTGCCAGCGCCAGGGCCGGAAAAACATGCCCCCCGGTACCGCCTGCCATGATCAATGCGCAACGACTCATCGGTGACCTCCGCGTCGCATCATTTTCTGACGAGTCTCGTAGTCGATACGCAAGAGCACGGCCAGCGTCACCACATTGGCCACGATCCCGCTGCCCCCGTAACTGAGCAGGGGCAAGGTCAAACCCTTGGTGGGCAGAAGCCCCATGTTGACCCCCATGTTGACCAAACTCTGAAGCGCAAACCATACCCCCACGCCTTGCGCCAGCAAGGCTTCGAAATAACGCTCCATCGAGGCCGCACGCCGTCCGATGGCAAAACTTCGCGCGATCAGGAAGGAGAACAGGCCCAACGTCACCAGCACCCCCAGAAAACCCAGTTCCTCGGCAATCACCGCCATCAGGAAATCGGTATGCGCCTCGGGCAGGTAGAGTTGTTTTTCCACGCTGGCCCCCAGCCCCAATCCCCACAGCCCTCCATGCCCAAAGGCAATCAGCGCATGCGTCAACTGATAACCCTTGCCAAAGGGGTCCGCCCAGGGATTCCAGAACCAGATCAGCCGATTGAAACGATAGGGCGAAAGAACGATCAGCAGGGCAAAGGCAATGGCCAGCAGGACCATCAGAAAGACAAACCATTTGCCGTCGAATCCCCCCAGGAAAAGTATCGCACCTGCAACCCCGATCATCACCACGAAGGCGCCAAAGTCGGGTTCCTTGAGCAGGAGCAACCCCACCAGGAACATCACGATCAACATGGGCAGGAAGACTTTCTTGAGGTCATGCATGACTGCGGCCTTGCGCGCCGTGTAATCCGCCGCATAAACCAGCACAAAAAACTTCATGAATTCCGATGGCTGCACATTAAATCCCAGGAAGGACAGCCAACGCCGACTGCCATTGACTTCCTTGCCCAGACCGGGAACCAGCACCAGCAGCAACCCCAGCGCGCCCACCCCGAACAGCGGGAGTGCGTATCGTTTCCAGCGTTCCAGGGGCACCTGAAAGGCTGCCCACCCCGCCAGAAGGGCGACGCCCACGTACAAGGACTGACGAAAAAAGAAATACGTGGAGTGAAACCCCAGGTGACGGTCGGCTTCCGCGCTGGCGATGGAGGCCGAATACACCATGACCATCCCGAACGCCAGCAAGGTCATGATGGTCCACAGGAGCGGCAGGTCAAACTCGGACTGTTCCGCATTTCCGGGCGGGATATTGAAACGCTTCATCGCCGTTTTTCCTCCCCATGCCGAGCCAGGGCATGCACCGCCGTACAGAAAACGTCCGCGCGGTGGAGGTAGTTGTGAAACATGTCAAAACTCGCACAGGCCGGAGACATCAGCACGCTCTCCCCCGGACGCGCCAGGGCGAAGGCCCGCTCCACGGCATCCTGCATGTCGGTCGCAAAGACACGCGGAACGGCCAGTCCTTCGAGCGCCTCATCGATTCGCGCGCCATCCCTTCCAATCAAAACTACCGCTCGGGCGTGAGTCGCCACTGCCGGACGCAAGGGGGAGAAATCCTGGCCCTTGCCATCCCCGCCGGCAATCAATACCACTGGCGCATCCACCCCCTTCAAGGCGGCCACGGTGGCCCCCACGTTGGTGCCCTTCGAGTCATCGAAGAAACGTACCCCCGCCACGTCCGCCACCCATTCCACGCGGTGCGGCAATCCCCGAAATTCCCTGATGGCGTTCAGCATGGCCGGTTCCGCCCAGCCCAGGGCCTGCCCCATGGCCAACGCCGCCAATACATTGGCTACGTTGTGTTCTCCCCACAGGGGCACTTCGGAACGACGCAGAACCCGGCGATTCCCCTGTACCAGCCAGCGTTCCCCGTTTTGCAGGACAACACCCCAATCCCGCGCATTGACAGGGGCATCCAGGCCGAAAGTGGGGGTTTCAGCGGAAATCATGGCCTTCACCAAGGCATCTTCCCGATTCCCCACCGGGTGTTCGCACCCCTGATAGATGCGTGCCTTCGCCGCAGCGTAGGTAGCCATGTCCGGATAACGATCCATGTGGTCCTCGCTCACATTCAGGACCACGGCACTGTCCGGGTCCAGTGAAGCAAGGGTCTCCAGTTGGAAACTGGACAATTCCAGCACCAGCACTTCGGGCCATGGCGAGTCCATCAGGACCTCCAGCAAGGGAACGCCAATATTTCCTGCCACTGTGGTGCGCAAGCCCTGGGCCCGGGCCAGATCGCCCAACAGGGAGACCACCGTACTTTTCCCGTTGGCTCCGGTCACCGCCAGAATTTTGGGGCGCCGGGGATGTCGCGCCAACACCCGGGCCGCCACCTCCACGTCGCCCAGAAAAGGCATCCCACGCGTACGCCACCCATGAATCAGGGGATCATCCAGCGCGACGCCAGGACTGACGACCACCCAATCCGTCGCCTGGAACAGACCATCCTGCCAGGGACCACCCAAGAACGCCACGCCCGGGTACGTTTCTTCCAGAATCTGACGATGGGGCGGCTGGACGCGCGTATCCGCCACGCGTACGTCATACCCTTGCCGCATCAACCAGCGCACGGCAGCCCATCCCGTGTCGCCCAGTCCCAGAACCAGGACCCGGCGTCCCGCGGGCATCGAAGAGTGGTGTAAAAGGGGTTCCGTCATGATCAGCGAATCTTGAGGGTGGAAAGGCCAGCCAGGACCAATACGGTGGTAATGATCCAGAAACGCACCACCACCTGGTTTTCTTTCCAGCCCTTCAGTTCAAAATGATGATGGATGGGCGCCATACGAAAAATACGCGTGCCCGTCAATTTGAAGGATACCACCTGCAACACCACCGACAGGGTTTCCAGCACGAACACCCCCCCCATCACGAACAACACGATTTCCTGTCGCACGATCACCGCTACCAACCCCAACGCCCCCCCCAACGCCAGGGCGCCCACATCCCCCATGAAAACCTCGGCCGGATAGGCATTGAACCACAGGAACCCCAGCCCCGCACCCGTCATGGCGGCACAGAAGATCACCAGTTCACCGGCCCCCGGAATGCTGGGAAAACCCAGATAGCCCGCAAACACCTTGTTTCCGGCCACGTAAGCAAATATGGCCAAGGCCCCCGAGATCATGGCGGTGGGAAGTATGGCCAGGCCATCCAGACCATCGGTCAGATTGACGGCATTGCTGGTGCCCACAATGACAAAATAGGTCAGGATCACGAACCCCAACCCACCCAGGGGTAAGGCCACCGTCTTGAAAAAGGGTACGATGAGTTCGGTTTCCGCCGGGGTGGTCGCCATGCGCAGCAAAGCGACCGATACGACCACCGCAATGAGGGATTGCCAGAAATACTTGGCTTTGGCGGACAGTCCCTTGGGATTGCGATGGACCACCTTGCGGTAGTCGTCCACCCAACCCACGGCGCCATAGCCCAGTAGAGTCAGCAAGACCAGCCAGATGTAACGATTGGTCAAATCAGCCCAGAGTACCGTTGTCACGGAAATCGCCACCAGAATCAGGGCACCGCCCATGGTCGGCGTGCCACTTTTGACTAGATGGGTCTGAGGCCCGTCGCTGCGTACCGCCTGCCCGATCTTGTACGCCGTCAACTGGCGAATCATGGCGGGACCAAACAGGAATGACATCCCCAGAGAGGTCAGAGTCGCCAACACTGCCCGGAGAGTCAGGTACTCGAATACGTGAAACCCCCTCACGCCGGCTGCCAACCAGTGGGTCAATGCCAGTAACATGGGCCATTTTCCTGATGAATATTCATTGAACCAATCCTTCGACGATCGCTTCCATCCCCATGAAACGCGACCCCTTGACCAATACCACCGTATCCGCATTCAGTTGGGGACGAAGCACCTGAATCAGATGCTGGGCATCCGTTTCATGCCGTGCAGAGGATCCGAATGCCAAACTGGCTTCCCGTGCCAGATTCCCCAGGCTATAGAATTCATCGATCCCCAAAGTACGCGCCAACCGCCCCACTTCAGCATGGAGCGCGGGCCCCTCGGGTCCCAGTTCGCCCAGATCCCCCAGTACAAAAACCCGCCGCCCCGGACGCTGGGCCAAAACTTCCAGGGCAGCTTGCACCGAATCCGGGTTGGCATTATAGGTATCATCCAGAACGAGTGCCCCCAAAGGAGAAAAACGACTTTGCAAACGCCCCGGCATACCGGAAAAACTTTCCAGACCACGCTGCACGGCCCTCATGTCCACCCCCAGAGCCAAGGCGGACGCTGCGGCTGCCAAGGCATTTTCCTGGTTATGTCGCCCAGGAACTTGCAGACGCACTCTCACGGATTCCGCTGGCCCACGAATGCACAGCACGCCACGGTCCGATTCCCCGCGTACGCTCGCACCCTCTTCAAAACCAAAGGTCACTATTTCGTGTGAAGTTGCCGCACTTCGCAGCAACGCGCCCTGCGGCCCGTTTTCCGGAAGAACGGCCACGCCCCGGGCGCCCAACCCCTCAAATATTTCTCCCTTGGCCCGCGCAATCTCCGCCAACGAACCCAGGTGCCCCAGGTGGGCACGCTGTACATTGGTGATCACAGCCACATCCGGTTCGGTGATCCGGGTCAACCGGGCAATTTCACCGGCATGATTCATGCCCATCTCGATGACGGCCCAGCGGTGTTCGGGACGCAGGGCCAACAAGGTCAGCGGCAACCCGATCTCGTTATTGAAATTGCCCGGCGTTGCCCATACGGCCTGTGCGCCCGCGGGATCAAAAGCAGCGAGAATGGCGGCCACCATTTCCTTGACGGTGGTCTTGCCATTACTTCCCGTCACTGCCACCGTGCGTGGATCAAACTGCCGACGCCGGGCGTGGGCCAATCGCGCCAATGCCGCGCGGGTCGAATCCGTCCGCCAGCAGCAGTCCCAATCCTGCATGGCGGGCACATCGCGCTCGACGATGGCCCCTGCTACGCCCCGGGCTCGCACCTCCCCCAGAAAGTCGTGACCATCAAAAAACTCACCCTTGAGGGCAATGAACAGATCTCCCGGTCCGCAGTTCCGACTGTCGGTACTGACCCGCAACACTTCCGGATTACTGCCCCTGGGAACGCCTCCCAGGAGCCGAACTACCTCGTGCCAGGTCCAGTTCATGAACGATCCTCCAGCCATGCCTGTACGATCCCTGCGTCACTGAAGGGCCGTGCCTCACCCTGTGCCAGAATCTGCACCGTTTCGTGCCCCTTTCCCGCAATCAGCACGACGTCCCCCGAACGGGCTGCCGCCAGCACACTCCGAATGGCTTTGGCCCGATCTTCCTCGATGAGGAAGGCAGGAGACTCCATCCCTTTTTCGATCTGCCGGAGAATATGATGGGGATCCTCATCGCGCGGGTTGTCGCTGGTCAGAACGACACGCTCTGCCCCCTGCTCTGCCACACGTCCCATCAACGGTCGTTTGCCCGCGTCCCGCCCCCCCCCGCAACCGAACACCACCCACAGCCTTCCGCCGCGCGCCACCCGACTGCGCAGGGTTTTCAGTGCGTGACCCAGCGCATCGGGCGTATGGGCGTAATCCACCACGATCCAGGGATGAACGCCTCCCCCAAAACCCTGCATGCGCCCTGCCGGAGCCACCAGGCGCGCGCTGGATTCTGCCAGAGCCGCCAGGGGAATTCCCTCCAGTAAGGCCGCGCCCAACACAGCGAGCAAATTGGACAAGTTATAGTCCCCCAGAACGGGGGCCTCGATATGCGCTTTTCCCCAGGGGCTGGTCAGTTCAAAACTCACGCCCCGAGGGGTCCAATGGACGGAACCGGCCTCCAGTCGATCGATCGCCAGGTCCGCTGGCGCCGTTTTGCACGTGTAACCGATCACCCTGTCCGCAGCCCCTTCTTGCGGGTAAAGCATTTTCGCGAAAGGATCATCCAGATTGAGCAAGGCATAGTTGAGGGCAAAGTCGTGAAACAGGCGTGCCTTGGCTTCGCCATAGGCCGCCAATGTCCCGTGGTAATCCAGGTGATCCCGGGTCAAATTGGTAAAAATCGCCCCACGGAAGGTGACTCCAGCCACTCGCTCCTGCGCCAGCGCATGGGAGGACACTTCCATGACGCAATGCTGCGCGCCCTGGTCCCGTACCCGCGCCAACCACGCCTGCAACTGGATGGGGTCGGGGGTCGTATGGGTCGAGGGCACCAGTTTTCCCGGAAAGCCGTTTCCCAGCGTACCGATCACCGCGCAGGAACCTCCCTGACATTCCAGCAGTTGCGCCAACCAGTGGCTGCAGGTGGTTTTTCCATTGGTCCCCGTCACCCCGATGACCCGCAGTGAGCGGGAAGGATGTCCCCACTGCTGTCCAGCCAGCGCACTGATCCGACCCCGCAGTCCCGGTACGGGACGATGGGGGACCGACCATCCTTCCGCCCATTCAAAATGATCGCTTTCCCACAGCACATTGGCCGCGCCGCGCGCAATCGCCTCCGGAATATAACGCCGCCCGTCCTGAACTTCTCCGGGATACGCCACAAAAGTCACCCCGGGTCGGACCAGCCGGCTGTCCGAGCACAGATCCAGGCAACGCATTCCCTCAACCCAAATGGGTTCGGGCCTGGCGACATTTTCCCCGTCCAGGCCCGCTGTTTGAACGATTTCCCCAGGGAGACTCATGTATGGTGGCCCTCGGCAGAACCCGGAGAACTGGCGATGGTGGGCGGCGCCGGCGCATCGGGCGGAATGTCCAGAAGTTGCATGATTTCGCCGGTCAGTGCAGAGAATACTGGCGCCGCCACTTGTCCCCCATAGTACCGGCTCCCCGCCGGTTCATCGATCATGACGGCCACCACGATGCGCGGCGCGGAGACCGGCGCAAACCCGATGAAAGACGCCACATATTTGTTCACATAATGTCCCCGCGCGACCTTATGGGCCGTACCCGTCTTACCCGCCACCCGATAGCCTGCGACCCGTGCTTCAGGCGCCGTTCCTTCTGCACTTACCACGGTTTCGAGCATGGCTGTGACCTCCCGCGCCGTACGCACGGACAATACCGGGCGCCCCGAAGGAATGGCACTCACCTTGATCAGGGACAGGGGACGCAGGATTCCGTCATTGGGAAATACCGTATAAGCCCGCGCCATCTGTACCAGACTCACGGTCATGCCATTGCCAAAGGCCATCGTCGCCTGTTCGATGGGTTTCCAGTTCTGGTAGGGACGCAGCCGCCCTCCGGCCTCTCCGGGGAAACCCAAGCGGGGTTTCTGACCGAATCCCACATCCGTAAAGAGATCCCACATCTTTACCGGGGGCAAATCCAGCGCAATCCGTGCGGCACCCACATTGCTGGAATGTTCGATCACTTCGGAGACGGTGTAGGATTCAGCCACATGGTCATCATGAATCAGGTGATTGGCAATGGCCAATACCCCTCCGTGGGTGGAAATCACCGTATCGGGCCGAACCGTGCCCGCCTCCAGAGCCGCCGCAATGGTAAAGGGTTTGACGGTCGAACCCGGTTCATAGGTGTCTGTAATGGCGCGGTTGCGTAATTCCGCCCCTGACAGGCCTCCCCTTTGATTGGGGTCATAGTCGGGACTGTTGACCAGCGCCAACACCTCGCCAGTACGACTGTCCAGCACCACGATGGCCCCTGCCTTGGCATGGCTGGATTCAATGGCCCGATGAAGTTCGCGGGCGGCCAGATGCTGGATGCGCGCATCCACGCTCAGCGAGACGTCCTGTCCCTGACGCGGCGAGCGGATGTTTTCCACATCTTCGATCACGTGTCCGGCACGGTCCCGAATCACCCGGCGCGCACCCGCCAATCCCTCGAGTTGTGCCTGGTAAGTCAACTCCACCCCTTCCTGACCCTTGTCATCTGCGTCCGTAAAGCCCACCAGATGCGCCATTTCGCTGGATTTTGGATAGGCTCGATGAAAACCGTGCTGCAGATAGATCCCGGGGATCTTGAGATCCATCACGCGCTTGGCCTCATCGGGCGGCAATTGCCGTTTCAGGTAAACGACCCCATCCTCACCTTTCAGGCGGCGTGCAATCTCCACGGGGTTTTCGTTCAAACAGCGGGCCAGTGCGCGGCTTTGGGCCTCATCGATCTGGAGATCTTCGCGATTGGCCCAAACCGACACGGCGGGGATGCTGATGGCCAGAGCCTGACCATTGCGGTCCCGAATGATCCCCCGACTGGCAGGAATCGGGAGGACCCGACTGTATCGCTCCTCCCCTTTCTGTTGCAGAAAATCTGCATGTATCCCCTGCAACCAGAAGGCACGCCCGCCCAGCACCAGAAAGCCGCTCAACAACAGCCCCTGGATCAGGAATGAACGCCAGCGTTCCAGTCGGATCTCCAGTTTTCCGATCCTGGGAATTCCCTTGCGCCCTTTCATCGCGTTTCACCCCGGGCCAGCGGCGCCACCACCAGCAAACGTTTCTGGGCGGGCGCAGGCAATTGCATACCCAGTTCATGCAAGGCATGCGCCTCGATGCGGTGGCTCGCGGAGAGCGTGCCCTCCTCGATCTGCAACTGGTCGCCCTCGGTTTGCAACTGCACCTGACGGTCCTTTTCCTGCTGCAAATCGATATACCGTCGACGGGTCTCCTGCTGGCTCTGGATCACACCCAGGGCCAGGCTCATGACCAACAGAAAGAGCAGTCCATCGCGTCGTGTCATGCGCCCGTCCTTTCCGCGACGCGCAGAATGGCACTCCGGCTACGTGGGTTACGGACCACCTCGGCCTGGCTGGCCCGTTGGGCCCGCCCTACCAGGCGCAACTGCGGCGCAGGCCGGTCGGATTCGCGCACGGCCATACCCCGAGGAATCTCCGGTGGACGGGCATGGGCCTGAAAATAGCGTTTGACCATCCGGTCTTCGAGCGAATGAAAACTGATGACGACCAGGCGCCCTCCGCGCTTCAACACGCGCAGGGCCTGAGGAAGTACCGCCGCCAATTCATCCAGTTCACGATTGACATGCAGGCGAATCGCCTGAAATGTCCGGGTCGCCGGGTCCTGACCCGCTTCTCGCGTGCGCACGGCAGTGGCCACGATCTGGGCCAACTGGCGCGTCGTTTCGAGTGGTCGCTGGGCACGGGCCTGAACGATGGCACGGGCCACCTGCCGGGCGAAACGCTCCTCGCCCAACGTATGAATGACCTCGGCCAGTTCTTTTTCACCCACCTGATTGAGCCAGACCGCGGCCGTCATCCCTTCGCCCGGGTCCATCCGCATGTCCAGGGGACCTTCCTGACGAAAACTGAATCCACGCTCGGCCTGATCCAGTTGGGGCGAGGATACGCCCAGGTCCAGAAGTATCCCGTCCACTCCTGCGATCCCCAGGGAGAGAAGAACCTCTTCCAGTTGAGAGAACCGTGCCTGACGCAAAATCAGGCGAGAATCCTGCAATGCCTGGCGACCTGCGGTGATGGCCGCCGGGTCCCGGTCCAGCGCCACGACCCGACCGGTTGAGGCCATTTCCTGCAAAATGCGCTGACTATGCCCCCCCCGCCCAAAGGTCCCATCCACGTAAATCCCTTCCGGGTGCAGATCGAGTGCCTGCACCGCCTCCTGGAGCAGAACGCTGTGATGAATCCCTGAATTGAGTGACTGGGCCATGAGAATCAGAACGAAAGGGATTCCAGGCCAGCGGGCACCAACCCTGCCCCCAGACGTTCGATTTCGGCAAACTGTTCTTCCCAGGCAGCCGGTGCCCACAACTTGAAATGACTGCCCTGTCCAAACATCATCACCTCCCGCTCGATCCGGGAAAAACGACGCAAGGCCGGCGACACCAGCACCCGCCCGGCACTGTCCATTTCCACATCGTCGGCATGCCCTACCAACAACCCTTGAAGCAATGTGGTTTGACGATCCAGACCGGAAGTCTTCATGATGGCGTCCCGAATGGGTTCCCAGGCAGGACGGGGATAGAGGAGAAGACAACGATGGGGATGGGCCGTGATCACCAACTGCCCTTCCGATTGGGCACGAAGAATCTCGCGGTAGCGCGTGGGAATCGCCAACCGTCCTTTGGAATCCAGGCTGATTTCTGATGGCCCTTGGAACACACACACCCCCAACCGGAAAAGATCCCCCCACAAATTCCCATTAATTCCTACTTTTCGCCACTATAGGCTAAGCCATGAGGCGGGTCAAGGGAGAAACCGCCCAAAAAACCGAAGGATGGGAACCATTTTTTGCAAGCCCGACTCTGAACTTGAAAATAGGAAGCATTCTCGTTTAAAATCCCCCCAGAGAGGACTCGTGCATTCATGAAAAATAGAATCTTTCGCGTCACCCACATGGCGCCCGGAGAATCCGGAACCATTACCCAGGTCGGCCTGGACGAGGGAGCGGATGTCCGTCTGGGCGAGGATGGCGTGCGTCGCCTCGTGGAACTGGGTTTCATCCCCGGAGAACATCTGCGCGTGATCCGGCGCGGCTTCCCCAGCGGGGACCCGATTGCCGTACGGGTAGGAAATTCCACTTTTGCCTTGCGCCGAACCGAAGCGTCAGCGATCAAGGTCATCCGGGACGACGCATGAGTCATTCCACGGTTGCCGCATTGGTTGGGGCCCCCAATTGCGGGAAAACCGCCCTGTTCAACCGACTCACGGGAAGCCACCAAAAAGTGGCCAACTACGCAGGCGTCACCGTGGAACGCAAGGAGGGCTCTCTCACTTCGCCTCAGGGCAAGCGAATCCAAATTCTGGACTTGCCAGGCACCTATAGCCTGACCCCCACCTCGCTCGATGAATCCATCACGCGCCGGGCCGTCCTGGGCCAGTTACAGGATGAAGCCCCGCCAGAATTGCTGGTCTGCGTGGTGGACGCCACCAACCTGCGTCTGCACCTGCGTCTGGTACTGGAACTGAAACGCCTGGGACGTCCGCTGGTTCTGGCCCTCAACATGATGGATCTGGCACGCAGCCACGGGATTCTCATCGATGTTCCCGCCTTGTCCCGCGAACTCGACCTGCCGGTGGTGGAAACCATCGCAGTGGACAGCGGTGGGGCAGCGAATCTGGTGGACTTCATCGACCGGAACATGCCATTTACCACGCCTGACGGACCCGCGGCCTGGAAAGACCCGACCCCCCAGGAACTCCAGTCCATCCAGTTACGCGTGCGCGCCATTCTGGCCGCGACCTGTGATGAATCGAAGCGCGATGACCACTGGAACGAACGCATCGATCGGGTGATCATGCATCCCTTATGGGGAATGCTCATTCTCGCCCTGGTCCTGTTCCTGACCTTTCAGGCGGTTTTCAGTTGGGCGGCCATTCCCATGGACCTGATCAAGGGATTGGTCGGAATCGCCGTGGACTGGGTGCACCAGACCTTGCCCGCTGGCCTGTTGCGCAGCCTCCTGGCCGACGGGATCCTGAGTGGCGCGGGCAGCGTTCTGATGTTCCTGCCCCAAATCCTGATCCTGTTTGCCTTCATCCTGGCACTGGAGGACTCGGGCTACCTGCCCCGGGCTGCTTTCCTGCTGGACCGCATCATGGGCACCGTCGGTCTGTCCGGACGCTCCTTCATCCCCCTCCTGTCCAGTTTTGCCTGCGCCATCCCCGGCATCATGGCGACGCGCACCATCCAAAACCCAAGGGATCGTCTGACCACCATCCTGATTGCGCCCCTGATGACCTGTTCAGCCCGGCTTCCCGTCTATGCATTGCTGATTTCGGCTTTCATCCCCAATCGTCCGGTACTGGATCTGTTCAACCTGCAAGGGGTGGTTCTGTTCCTTCTCTACTGTGCGGGAATCATTTCGGCCATGGGCGTTGCCCTGATCATGAAACAACGTGCCCGCCATCGTTACCAGGCCTTGATGATGGAACTGCCTGCCTACCGCTTGCCCAACCCGCGCAACCTGGTCATGGGTCTGGTAGAACGGGGGGCACTGTTTGTTACGCGTACGGGCACCATCATCCTGCCCATCACCATCGTCATCTGGTTTTTGAGCGCCTTCCCTCTCCCCCCTGCAGGTCTGGTCGGCCCTGCCATCCGCCACAGTTTTGCGGGCATGATCGGCCAGTTCCTCGGGGTATTTTTTTCTCCCATCGGGTTCAACTGGCAAATCTGTATTGCGCTGATTCCGGGAATGGTCGCTCGGGAAGTGGCGGTGGGCGCATTGGGAACGGTCTATTCCCTGTCCGGGGAAGGCGGCAACAGCGTCAGCGAGGCGCTCGCCCCCGTGCTTGCCCATTCCTGGAGCCTACCCACTGCACTGGCCTTGCTGGCCTGGTACGTCTATGCCCCCCAATGTGTCGCCACCCTGAGCGCAGTGCGGCGTGAAACGGGGTCCTGGCGCATCCCCTCTCTCATGCTCGTCTATCTCTTCGGACTGGCTTACGGAGCGGCTTTCATCACCTATCATGTCGCATTGGCCTTCACAGGAGCGTAACCATGTGGGATACCCTGATCACCCTGGCCATCGTGGCCGCTGCCATCGTTTACTCGATACGCCGTATTTTTTTCGGTTCCCACTGCGCAGGCAAGGACTGCAAACGTTGCAGCCCTCCCACGAAACCCGGTCACTGAACCCAAAGAGGTGGGGAAGTCGATCTGTAAGCCGGGTTCTGTCTGGGACAGTCATTCCTCTAGGCCGCCAGTTACCTGACGGCTCCAGCAACCTACCCGGAAGCGGCGCGAGCCACGCCAATGCTTCCCTATTTGGTCTTGCTCCGGATGGGGTTTGACCTGCCGTCAGCGTTACCGCCTCCGCGGTGCGCTCTTACCGCACCTTTTCACCCTTGCCGTCATCCTTTCGGATGCTTGGGCGGTCTAAGTCTCTGTATCACTTTCCATGGCCTCGCGACCTCCGGCCGTTAGCCGGCATCCTGCTCTGTGGAGCCCGGACTTTCCTCCCCGGGATGAATCCCGCGGCGACTGTCCAATCCACTTCCCCGCTTCATTCTACCAGAGGGAAGCACCTGCCAGTCCAGAATTTCTCCCGCCCCCAGAGGAACCAGGGTTTGGTCTTCAACATTCTGGAGGAGCGGTACCGTCCAGGGTTGACGGATCAGGGTCACTGTTTCGGAATTACGGGAAATACGGTAAAAATCGGCCCCGAAATGACTGGCGAAGCCTTCCAGTTTGTCCAATGCCCCCAGAGCCTCGAACACCTGCGCATAGAAAGGCAATGCCACTGGCGCGCTGTAAATGCCGGCACAGCCGCAAGCCGTTTCCTTGCTCTGCCGGGCATGAGGTGCGCTGTCGGTGCCCAGAAAGAACCGGGGATGTCCCTTGGCCACGATGGCGCATAATGCCTGGCGGTGTTCTTCCCGCTTGAGTACCGGCAGGCAGTAGTAATGGGGCCGAATTCCGCCCTGAAAGAGCGCATTCCGGTTATAGAGCAAATGCTGGGGGGTCACCGTTGCCGCCACTCTCTCGCCCGCCTGTCGGACAAAATCCACGGCAGCTCCCGTGGTGATGTGCTCGAAAACCACGCGCAGATCCGGAAAACGTTCCAGCAGGGGGATCAACTCACGCTCGATGAATACGGCCTCACGATCAAACACATCCACATCGGGGTCGGTCACTTCGCCATGGACCTGCAGTGGCATCCCCGTCTCTGCCAACGCCTTCAATACCCCTTCACAGCGCATCAGATTGCGCACACCCGCGTCCGAATGCGTGGTGGCTCCCTGCGGATAGTACTTGAAACCCACCACGAACCCGCAGGCCTGCGCAGCTTCCACTTCATCCGGTGTGGTCGACTCCGTCAGATACAGGGAAAGCAACGGGGTACACCCCGAACCCTCCGGCAAAGCCGCCAGGATGCGTTCGCGGTAAGCGCGCGCCTGCCCCACCGTCGTCACTGGAGGCTTGAGGTTGGGCATGGCCATGATGCGCCCAAATACCCGCGCCGAGGGCGGAACCACCGCACGCAATGTCGCTCCATCGCGCAGATGCAGATGCCAGTCGTCGGGCCGGGTCAGGGTCAA
>JAKABO010000018.1 GCA_021796835.1 Pseudomonadota bacterium
CTTCCCCCGCCCCCGACATGGTCGATCACCTCCTTCTGGAACCCGCGAAATTCCGTGTATCCAAAGGTGTCGTGCAGGATTCTCAGGGCAGGGTCCATGACCACCAGTATAAACAGCCACCCGATCGGAAACGGCACCAATAGGAATATGGATTCTTCGTTATAATCCCAACCAGTCCTTACTGTTCAGGAATCGCCCTCATGGTACAAACCGCTTCACTCATGCTCGACCTTGGCACGTCAGCGCCCGACTTTTCTCTCCCGGATGCCGATGGAAAAATCTGGCACCTGGCCGACCTGGCTGCCCAAAAGCCCTTGCTGGTCATCTTCCTGTGCAACCATTGCCCCTACGTCATCCACATCCGTGCAAAACTGGCCGATGTCACCCGCCAGTTCATGGCCCGTGGCGTGGCTGTGGTGGGTATCAACGCCAATGATGCCGACCGGTACCCTCTGGACAGTCCGGAAAAGATGAAGGAAGAAATTCTCCTGGCGGGCTATGCCTTCCCCTATCTGTATGATGAATCCCAGGCGGTGGCTCAAACCTACCGTGCTGCGTGCACCCCGGACTTTTTTCTTTTCGACCGTCACCATCGTCTGGTTTATCGAGGGCAGTTCGACGGCAGTCGTCCCAAAAACACCGAACCGGTCACCGGCAAGGATCTCGTTGCTGCGCTGGAAGCCGTTCTCATCGATGCGCCCCAGATCGCTGATCAATACCCCAGCCTGGGCTGTAACATCAAGTGGAAGGAAGGCAACGAACCCGATTACTCCTAGCCGAGGCTCTGATTACAGATGAAACCGTTCGCCAGACTCTCTGCTGGTGCGGGTCTGGTTCAGAGTCATCTGGTTTGTGAATGCCATGGGTCAGTCGTTCCACAGAGTTGAAAGTGGCACAGCCCAGAGCCGTTCACCAATGGGTAATGTATCGTTGCCGTCATACAGCACGATGCCAGCAACAAATTGTTTGCCTGCCAGGGCGGCCAACTTTTTCAGGCCAGATAAATCGCCTGCGCTGACACTCGCTGCGGCTTTGACTTCCACGCCAACGACCTGCCCGGCAAGGTCTTCGATCACGAAGTCCACTTCGACCTGGTCTTTGTCGCGATAGGTGTGTAGCGTGTAATTCCGCTCCGCCCAGGTGGCCTGCTTCAGCAACTCCGAATAGACATGATTTTCCAGCACACGACCAAACAATGCGCGGTCACGAATGGCGGGGGCTTCGTTCAAATCAACCAGTGTGCTGAGCAGGCCGGAATCAATGAACTGAATTTTTGGGGTCTTGACAATGCGGCTCAGGCGATTGCTTGACCACGGTTCCACCCGGCGCAGCAGGAACATCTGCTCGAACACGGCGAGGTATTTGTTGGCGGTCTTGCTGTCCAGTCCTACTTGGCCGCCGAGTTGCGTGAAGTTACACAATTGACCAGCCATCTGCGCCAGGGATTTGAGTAGTCTGGGCAGGTGATCCAACTTGTCGATGCTGGCGATGTCGCGCACATCGCGCTGAATCAGGGCATCCACATATTGCTTCGCCCAAGCGGCTCGGCGACGCGGCGTTGCACGGGATACTGCATCGGGGTAACCACCGCGCAGGACTTTTTCCACCAGTTTGTCACCCACTTCCGGGCGTTCTGTTTTTGGGATACGCCCATCATAAACGGCATCGATCCACTTGCCTGCGCTGGACTGCATCTCACACCCGGCAAGCGGAAGCATGATGAGTGTTTCCATCCGCCCCGCCAACGAATCGGCCACCGTGGGCAATGTCATCAGGTTTGCGGAACCCGTCAGGAGAAAACGACCTGGTCGGCGGTCTTCATCAACGGATTTTTTGATTGCCAACAGAAGTGCAGGAGCCCGTTGCACTTCGTCTATCACGGCACAGTCGAGACTCCGGATCAGCCCCACTGGATCCTGGCGTGCGGCCAGCAGGGTTAACTCATCGTCCAGGGTAACAAATTTACGATGAGCGAAGGAAAATTGCCGTACCAATGTCGTTTTTCCGGCTTGACGCGGGCCGCTCAGGAGTACCACCGGGGTATCGGCCAACGCTTCCACGATGCGCGGCTGGATATATCGTGGATAAATGTGTGTACCTGCGTTATTCATGAGAAAGCCGTCATTCAGAAGGGGATCATCCTACGTCAAAACAGGATTATTTGCATGTCAAATATGGAATATAGACCCGTCCACTGTGGAATTTTATGATGTAGGTGGCGACTGGTATTGAGAATTGACACAATTTGCTTCGGTAACTGGACTAGAATGCCCCATCGGGGTCAGTCCTGTCGAGCGGGCAGCGGAGACCCTTGTCAAGGGAGAACCGGCATGAAGATTGGAATGATGGGGTTGGGCAAGATGGGCGGGAATATGGCGACCCGGTTGGCGCGCGCCGGGGTGACCGTGGTGGGCTACGATCATTCACCTGAGGTGGTTCGTTCCTGGGTGGCGTCTGCAGGCATTGTGGGGGCCTCCTCGGTGGAAACCCTGATTGCCGCACTCCCCGCACCCCGGGTAATCTGGCTGATGTTGCCGAGCGGGCCCATTACCGAAGAACAAGTTCTGGGGTTGAGCCAGCGTCTGGAGCCGGGCGATGTGGTGGTGGACGGCGGCAATTCCAACTATCACGACAGCGAGCGGCGTGCGGCCCTGTTGGCCGGGAAAGGGATCGGTTTCATGGATGCCGGCACGTCCGGCGGTGTGTGGGGGCTTGAAAACGGTTATTGCCTGATGGTGGGGGGGACCCCGGAAGTTGCTCGGCTGGTGCGTCCTTTCCTCGAAATTCTGGCTCCCCATCCCGAACGGGGCTGGGCTCATGTGGGACCGGTGGGGGCAGGACATTACGTCAAAATGGTCCACAACGGCATCGAGTACGGCATGATGCAGTCCCTGGCCGAAGGATTGGCCCTGTTGCAGGGGAAAGCGGCCTTTGATCTCGATTTGGCCCAGATCACCGATCTTTGGGGAGAAGGGTCGGTGGTGCGGAGTTGGTTGCTCGAATTGACGGCGGATGCTTTGCGCAAAGGCGTGGACTGGAATCAGATGGCCCCCGTGGTGGCGGATTCCGGAGAGGGGCGCTGGACCGCCATCGAGGCCATCGAACAGGGGGTCCCTGCACCGGTACTCAGTTTGGCGCTGCATCTGCGTTTTCAGAGTCAGGATCGGGAGGCGCTGACCTTCAAGCTACTCTCGGTGATGCGCCACGCCTTTGGCGGACATGCCATTCAAGCCACCGGACAGTGAACCGGAGATGCCCATGAAGGAACTCGAACCGACCACATTGGTGATTTTTGGGGCTGCGGGCAATCTGGCGCGGCGCAAGTTGATTCCGGCTCTGTTTCAGTTGGAAAGTCTGGGGCGCCTGCCAGCGTCACTGACGTTTTTGGGACTGAGTCTCGAAGACGAAAACCAGGATTCCTGGCGCGCCAGGATTCAGCAACTGTTTCCTCAGGAAAAGGATCCGTTGATCGAGCGGTTCCTGGCCCGCTGGCATTATCAACGCATCGATCCCAGTGATTCCGCTTCCTATCAGGCGCTTCAGATCACGTTGAAGGATGGGGGGGTATTCCCTGCCAATCACGTGTTCTACATGGCGGTGCGTCCGGCGGATTATCCGGGCATCATCGACCAGTTGGGCACTCAGGGTCTATTGCAGGAAAAGAATGGGTGGCGCCGGGTGGTGATCGAGAAACCCTTCGGCTATGACCTGCTGAGCGCCGAGACCCTGCAGGCCGGGTTGTATCGTCACCTGCAGGAACATCAGATCTACCGCATCGATCACTATCTGGGCAAGGGAACGGTTCAGAACGTCCTGGTGTTCCGGTTTGCCAATGTTCTGCTCGAACCCCTGTGGAACCACCATTATATCGATCATGTGCAGATCACCCACTCGGAGACTCTGGGGATCGAGGGGCGCGCCGATTATTACGAAGGGGCGGGTGCCCTGCGCGACATGATCCAGAGTCATCTGTTGCAGGTTCTGACTCTGGTTGCCATGGAACCGCCGGTTTCCCTGGAGGCCGAGCATCTGCGGGACGAAAAGGTCAAGGTATTGCAGTCGGTTCGTGCCATTCCGCCCAATGCCGTGCATGCCCAGGCTTTTCGCGCCCAATATGTCGGGGGGGCGGTTCATGGCGAAACCGTTCCGGGATATCGCGAGGAAGCCGGGGTAGCCTCCGACAGTACCACCGAGACCTACGCGGCCCTGAAACTGTATATCGACAACTGGCGCTGGGCTGGTGTGCCGTTTTACCTGCGCACCGGGAAGCGGCTGGCTGAAAACAGTTCAGCGGTCTACATCCGGTTCAAGACTCCTCCCCAGGATTTGCTGCGGGGGGTACGGTCAGGACCAGTACAGCCCAACTGGATCATGATGGGCATTCAACCGGATGAATGCTTGCGGGTGGAGATGCAGGTTCGCATGCCGGGCCTCGAGTTGCAGACCCGGACCCTGAGTCTGGATGCTACCTACCGGCAAGGCGACGAAACCGATTACAGCGCCTATGAAGAATTGTTGCTGGATGTGATCAAGGGCGACCATTCCCTGTTTTTGCGGATCGACGAGGTGGAATCGGCCTGGAAGATCGTCGATCCGGTGCTCAAGGTATGGGCTACGGAGCGGGAGTTCATCCAGCCCTATCCGGCGGGAACCTGGGGGCCACGGGGAACTTACCGTCTCTTTTCACATGAGGATCAATTCTGGCGGCATGGACTCGACCCGTCCGGTGCCGATCTGCACCCCTTCTGAGAACGCGCGCTCCATGCAGACCTTTCTCTGGAAAGACCATGGTCGGGTGTACCTGTACCCGAATCCGGAATCTCTTGCGTTGGGCGCCACGGAGCATCTGGTGCGGATCCTGCGGGCGGGCCTGGCTCAGGCCCCCCGCTTTCATTGGGTACTGGCGGGCGGTAAAACCCCGGCCGCCTGTTATCGTCAGATGGCCAGGGAAACTTTGGACTGGCAGCGTCTGGAACTGTCGCTCGGCGATGAACGGTGCCTTCCCGTGGACCACCCGGAGCGTAACGATACCCTGATTCGAAATACCCTGCTTCAGGCCGAGGGACCCCGTCTGGCGCGTTTTGAGCCCATGCGGGCGGAATGGGGGGCCGAGGTCGGCAGCGCCCATCACGCCAAGGTGCTGGAGACGTTGGGGAGCATCGATCTGGTATTGCTGGGGATGGGCGAAGATGGTCATACGGCCAGTCTGTTTCCGGGGCATGCCAGCCTGTCGTCCGAGGCGCCGGTGGTGCCCGAGCATGCTGCGCCCAAACCGCCTCCCGAACGAATCTCCCTGGGCCTGACCCTGCTGCAACGGGCGCGCCACCGGGTTTTTCTGGTGACGGGGGGGAGCAAGTGCGCCATCCTGCAGGCGCTCGATCAGGGGCAGTGTTTGCCCGTGGGGCAGGTGGGTGCCGGAGACTGGTTCATCGATCAGGACGCCTGGTTCAGGTCAGAGTAGCGTCATTCGTTGACCGGACGACTGCCGTAATCGAGTGTCAGGGCCGTTTCTCCAAAGCGGGCGCGGAGCAGATCCCACAGGGTTTCATCCAGCAGAAAATCGGGCAGGCGGATGGCCGCTTCCACCTCGGGATGGCAGTAGCGCAGAACGAGGGCGCAGGGACCGGGCTGGAAGGAAGGCTGAAGTTCCTTCAGGAGAGAGAGGGTTTTTGCGCTCTGATGCTGGGGAACCTCCAGAGTGACCTGGCGTGCAAAGCGGGTCTGGGCTTGAGACAGGGACAGGACCTGTTCGGCGGTGAGGCGTACCCCCTGGGTAAAGTTGTCCAGGGTTGCCTTGCCCTCCACCACCAGCAGTCGGTCTTCCTTGAGAAGGGGGCGTACCTGATCAAATAGTTCGCTGAATACGGTGATCTCCACGCGCGCCGAGCCATCGTCCAGCATGACCATGCCCATGCGTCCGCGCCGGGTTTGCTGGACCCGGCTTTGTACCACGACCCCGGCCACCCGAATCAACTCGGGACGGGGGGTCAACTGTTCCAGGGGGGTCAATCCCCAGTACCGGAGTTGGGGGCGGTAGTGCGTGAAAGGGTGGCCGCTGAAGTAATAGCCCAGCACGGACTTTTCCTGGGTCAGTTGCTCGTTGGGCAACCACTCGGGATAGGGGGGGAGGGGGGGATCGTTCGATGACGATTCTGCCAACGCGTCAAACAGACCTTCTTGCTGGGCATGGCGCTGGGCCTGTTCGCCATGATTGAGTGCGGATTCCACGGCATTGAGGGCGGCCGCCCGGTTGGGATGCAGGGTATCGAAGGCCCCCGCCTTGATCAGGGCTTCGATGACCCGGCGATTGACGATGCGTTTGTCCGTCCGGCGACAGAAATCAAACAGACTTCGATAGGGTTCCGGCGGTGTGCCACTGCGTTGCCTGACGATTTCGAGGGCCGCTCCTTCGCCGGTGCCTTTGACCGAACCGAGGCCATACCGGATGGTGTTGTCCCCGGCCGGGCGAAAACGATAATCCGATGCATTGATGTCCGGGGGAAGAATCACCAACCCGTTTTGCTGAGCATCGGCGACGAAGAGTGCAACCTTGTCGGTATCGTCCAGGTCACCAGACAGGGTGGCGGCCATGAATTCGGCGGGGTAATGGGTCTTGAGCCAGGCAGTCTGGTAGGAAATCAGGGCATAGGCGGCTGAATGGGACTTGTTGAACCCGTATTCGGCAAACTTCTCCATCAGATCGAAGAGTTGCGTCGCCAACTTGACGCTGACGCCGCGCGTAGTGGCGCCTTCGATGAAGCGGCTGCGCTGCCGACCCATTTCGACTGCATCCTTTTTTCCCATGGCGCGGCGCAACAGATCGGCGGCCCCCAGGGTATAACCTGCCAGGATCTGGGCGATCTGCATCACCTGTTCCTGATAGACGATGACCCCATAGGTGGGGCGCAGGACCGGTTCCAGCGACTGGTGGAAATACTCGGCGGTGGCCTTGCCCTGTTTGCGCAGGATGAAGTCGTCCACCATGCCGGACTGGAGCGGGCCGGGACGATTCAGGGCCATCAGGGCGATGATGTCCTCGAAGTTGTCGGGTTTGAGCCGTTTCTCCATATCCTTGGCCGTGCGCGATTCCTGCTGGAAGACGGCGGTGGTGTTGCCACTGCCGAAGAGCGCATAGGTTTGGGGATCGTCAAGGGGAATCTGTTCTACCGTGAATTGCCGTTCTTCGGGGGTGCGCGCCCGCTCCCGGATATAACGTACCGTCCAGTCGAGGATGGTGAGTGTGCGTAACCCCAGAAAGTCGAATTTGACCAGGCCGACCTTTTCTACGTCGTCCTTGTCGTATTGACTGACCACGGCTTCCGAACCTTCGGGTTGGTAGAGCGGCGTGAAATCGGTCAGTTTGCCGGGGGCGATCAGCACGCCTCCTGCGTGCATGCCGACATTACGCGTGAGGCCTTCCAGCGCTTCGGCCAGGGCCAGCAGTTCCGCCACCTCTTCTTCCTGAGCAGCGCGCTGGTTGATCTGGGGTTCCTGTTCCCGAGCCTTGGCCAGAGTCATGCCGATTTCGAAAGGGATCAACTTGGCCAGCTGGTCCACAAAGTTATAGGGCAGGTCCAGGACCCGTCCGACATCCCGAATCACGGCCTTGGCCGCCATGGAACCGAAGGTGGCGATCTGGGCGACGGAATCCCGTCCGTAGCGTTCCCGGACGTAGTCGATGACCCGGTCCCGTCCGTCCTGACAGAAATCGATATCAAAGTCAGGCATGGATACCCGTTCCGGGTTGAGGAAGCGCTCGAAGAGCAGGTCATACCGCAAGGGATCGATATCGGTGATTCCCAAACTGAAAGCGACCAGTGATCCTGCGCCCGAACCCCGCCCGGGGCCCACCGGCACGCCATGATGTTTGGACCAGTTGATGAAGTCTGCCACGATCAGGAAATAGCCGGAGAATCCCATCTGAACGATGGTCTGACACTCAAAATCCAGACGTTCCCGATAGGTGGCGGTTTCCTTCTGACGCAGGGTTTCATCGGGGTACAGTTGGGTCAGGCGGCGCTCCAGGCCTGCCTGGGCCTGCTGGCGCAGAAAGTCGTCGAGGGTGATCCCTTCGGGAGTGGGGAAATCGGGCAAACGGGACTTCCCCAGCGTCAATTCGAGGGAACAGCGACGCGCGATCTCCACCGAGTTGGCGAGGGCTGCAGGAATGTCCTGAAACAGTTCGGCCATTTCGTCCGGGGATTTGAAATACTGCTCCGGGGTAAAAAGATGCGGGCGTTTTGGATCCGCCAGCAGGCGACCCTCCGCGATGCATACGCGGGCTTCATGGGCCTTGAAATCCTCTCGTGCGGGAAACTGGATGGGGTGGGTGGCGACCACGGGAATATCCAGTTCTGCTGCCAACTGGACCGTGGGCTCGCAGAGTCGGTCGCGCATCGGGTCGCCGATCCGCTGGAGTTCCAGATAGTAGTCATCCCCCCACCGGGTTTTCCAGGCCAGAGCCCGGGCCCGGGCCAGGTCCCATTGTCCCGCGCTCAGGGCCTGACCCACATCTCCCTGGTCCGCGCCGGAGAGGACGAGCAGTCCTTCTTTTTCCTGGATCAGCAGGGCGAGGGGCACGTAGGCAATGCCCTGTTGCTGGTGCTCGCGCCAAGCCGCCGACAGCAGGCGACAGAGGGCGTGATAGCCGGAGAGTGTGCGCACCAGCAGAACGACCCGGAAAGGATGAGGATGATCTTCGTCGGAAGCGATCCAGACTTCCGCGCCGGCAATGGGTTTGATGCCAGCCTTGCGGGCCTGCAGGTAGAAACGGACCCAGCCGAAGAGATTGTTGAGATCGGTCAGGGCCAATGCCCCCATGTTCCGGGAGCGCGCCAGTTCCACGGCCTCGTCGATGCGCACCAGGCCATCCGAAATGGAGAACTCGCTGTGCAGGCGCAGGTGGACGAAAGGAGGTGCGCTCACGAACGGCGTGCCCGAAAGAAACAGCGGAGCAATTCAGCCGAGTCTTCGGCGCAGACCCCGCCGAGGATCCGGGTGTGATGATTGAGGCGAGGGTCGGAAAAGAGGTCCACCACGCTGCCACAGGCTCCGGTCTTGGGGTCGGCGGCCCCGTAGACCACCCGTTTGAGGCGGGCGTGTTGAATGACTCCGGCACACATGCAACAGGGTTCGAGGGTGACGTACAGGGTACATTCCGGCAGGCGGTAATTGTTCAGGGCGCGCGCCGCCATGCGGATGGCTTGCATTTCCGCATGGGCGCTGGGGTCACAGGCGCTCAGGGGAGAATTATGTCCGTACCCGAGAATCCGGCCCTCCTGGACCAGAAGGGCGCCGACGGGCACTTCCCCCGCCTGGGCAGCCTGTTGGGCCAGGTTCAGCGCTTCGCGCATGAAAGTTTCATCCTCGTCTCTCATCACTTGAGCAGCGGGGGATTTGCCCCCACCAATTCGTTCACCTTGGCAGGATCAGCGCGGGTGATCAGGTGCGTATAGGGCAGAATGCGGTGTCCCCCCGCCAGGGTACGGGTCACATCGGCCCAGGTGAGTGGCGGAATGTCCAGAAAACGTTCGACGGCTTCTGCAATGCGCGGGAGGATGGGTTTGAGGTACAGGGTGAGCAGGCGAAACAGTTCCAATATCGTGCTGCAGCCCTGCTGGAGGGCGAGGGATTGGGCCGGGTCACGGGCAAGTTCCCAGGGTTTGTGCTGATCCACGAACTGGTTGGCGAGGTCGGCCAGTTGCATGATGTCGCGCAGCACCCGGCTGGTGTCCCGTGCCTCGTAGGCCTGGGCAATGAGCGTGGCCTGGCTCTGGAACCGGGTGATGAGGGCCAGCTGCGCCGGGGGCAGGGTATCGGCCAGGTGGCCGTCGAAACGTTTGGTGATGAAACCGGCACTGCGACTGGCCAGGTTGATGTATTTTCCGACCAGATCACTGTTCACCCGGGCAGTGAAATCCTCGAGGTTGAGGTCGATGTCCTCCATGCTGCCATTCAATTTGGCGGCCAGATAATAGCGCAGGTAATTGGGGTCCAGGCGTTCCAGATAGTGCCGGGCAGTGATGAAGGAACCCCGGCTTTTGGACATTTTTTGACCATTGACGGTGAGGAACCCATGCACGAAAAGACGGGTGGGGGGGCGTAGTCCGCACTGGTGCAGTACGGCTGGCCAGAACAGGGCATGGAAGTAGAGGATATCCTTGCCGATGAAATGGTAGAGTTCCCAGGAACTGTCTGCCCGCCAGGCTTCCTCGAAATCCAGACCCTGCAATTCCGCCAGTTTTTTGAAGGTGCCGATGTAACCGATCGGGGCATCCAGCCATACATAGAAGAATTTGCCCGGGGCATCCGGGATTTCAAAGCCGAAATAGGGGGCATCGCGCGAAATGTCCCAGTCCGTGAGACCGCTTTTGAACCATTCGTCCAGTTTGTTGGCGGCTTCTTCGGGAATGGTTCCCGAGCGGGTCCAGGCGCGCAGAAAATCCTCGCACGCCGCCAGACGCAGGAAATGATGTTCGGACAGGCGGCGTTCGGGACTGGCACCGGACAGGGCTGAACGCGGTTCGATCAGGTCCGTCGGGGCATAGGAGGCGCCGCAGACCTCGCAGTTGTCGCCATATTGGTCGGGCGCCTTGCAACGCGGACAGGTCCCCCTGATGAAGCGATCCGGCAGGAACATGGCTTCCACCGGATCATAGAATTGTTCGATGGCACGGACGGTGATCAGGCCTTTCTGCTTGAGGCGCAGGTACAACTCAGTGGCATAGTGCCGGGTTTCGGGGGAGTGGGTGCTGTAATAGAGGTCCTGCTCGACGTGAAATCCCTGGAAGTCCGCCAGATGCTCGGCATGGGCGAGATCGACCATGGCCTCCGGGGTCAGGCCGCGCGCCTTGGCAGCCAGCATGACCGGCGTTCCATGGGTGTCGTCCGCGCAAAAGTAGTGGACGGTATGCCCCTGCATACGCTGAAAACGGACCCAGATATCGGTCTGGATATGTTCCACCAGATGGCCGAGATGGATGCTGCCATTGGCATAGGGAAGTGCGCTGGTGACGAGAAGGGTGCGAGACATGAGTGTTCCTGAAAAAATTGGCCCGGTTGCAAAAGTTGCCCGAACGGCGCCGGTGATGATTGGCAATCCGACATTGTATCAATCCGGTGCGGGATTTTCGAGACTCATACTATAATGATTCGATGAACCGCCCCCTCATCACCGATTCAGGAGAAAACATGTCCAATCCCGCTGCAGAAGCACGTCTTCAGGGTTTTATCGATCCCAATACGGGTAAGCCGTTGGGCCCCAAGGCCTTGCAGGCACTGAGCCAGGACCAGGGCCACCTGAGTGTGACAGTGGCTTTGGGCTATCCCGTGGCGACTCTCGGGGAAGCCGTGATCCGGGGGTTACGCAAGGAACTGGGCAGCATTGAAGGCGTGACGGCGGTCACGGTCACGCTGGTCAGCCGGATCAAGGCCCATGCGGTGCAGGCGGGACTTGCGCCGATCCGGGGGATTCGCAACGTGATCGCCGTGGCTTCCGGCAAGGGCGGGGTGGGCAAGTCCACCACTGCCGTCAATCTGGCCCTGGCCTTGCAGGCCGAGGGTGCCCGTGTGGGCATGCTGGATGCGGACATTTATGGCCCGTCCCAGCCGACCATGCTGGGCATCCGGGGAAACCCGGAAACCCATGAAGATGGGGAATCCATGAAACCGTTGATGGGGCACGGGTTGCAGACCATGTCGGTGGGTTTTCTGATCGACCCCGATCAGCCCATGGTCTGGCGGGGTCCCATGGTGACCCAGGCACTGGAACAACTGTTGCGCGATACCCATTGGGATGATCTGGATTATCTGATCGTCGATATGCCGCCCGGGACGGGGGATGTCCAGTTGACCCTGGCCCAGAAGGTGCCCGTCACCGGCGCAGTGATCGTGACCACGCCCCAGGACATCGCACTGCTCGATGCGCGCAAGGGGTTCAAGATGTTCGAAAAGGTGGGGGTGCCCATTCTTGGCGTGGTGGAGAACATGAGTACACATGTCTGCTCGAACTGCGGTCACGAGGAACCCATCTTCGGCAAGGGAGGGGCTGAGCGCATGTGTGCCGACTTCGGTACGGAACTGATCGGTGCGTTGCCGCTCGATATCCGCATCCGGGAACAGACGGATTCGGGGCGGCCCACGGTGATTGCCGACCCCCATGGCTCCCTGGCCCAAACCTATCGTAAAATAGCGCAACGCGTGGCCCTCAAGGTGGCCCAGCGAAGTGAGAATCCCAGCGTCAAGTTTCCCAAGATCGTGGTGCAGAATACTTGAGCGGTGAGACCTGGAGAGGGAGGGCCCTTTCCGGGGGAGTGTGGTGGTTGAGGAGATCGGGATGAGCATCAAAGCGGACCGCTGGATTCGGCATATGGCCGAGAAACACGGCATGATCGAGCCTTTTGAGCCAGGACAGGTCAAGGAAGTCAACGGACAGCGTATCGTCTCCTACGGGACGTCCAGTTACGGCTATGATATTCGCTGTTCGGACGAATTCAAGTTGTTCACCAACCTCAACTCCACCATCGTCGACCCGAAAAATTTCGATGCCAACTCCTTCGTGGATGTCAAGGCACCCGTCTGCATCATTCCCCCCAATTCCTTTGCACTGGCGCGCACGGTGGAGTATTTTCGAATTCCGCGCACGATCCTGACGGTCTGTCTGGGAAAGTCCACCTATGCCCGATGCGGCATCATCGTCAATGTCACCCCCTTCGAACCCGAGTGGGAGGGGTTCGTTACCCTGGAATTTTCGAATACCACTCCTTTGCCCGCCAAAATTTATGCCAATGAGGGGGTTGCCCAGGTCATCTTCTTCGAATCGGATGAGACCTGTGAAGTGTCCTACCGTGACCGGGGCGGAAAGTACCAGGGGCAGCACGGCGTCACGCTCCCCAAAATCTGAAGGGCCGGGCAGGGCCGGAGATTCCTGGACTGACTTTGCGTACAGGGACACCTCTCGTGGGTGAGAGGGATTCTTTTTTCTCTGCGGGGTACGATCGTCACGCCTGTAAATTTACAGGGGACTGATTATTGCTGACCGGTTCATGGGCGGTGAACCTGGAATCGCATCTCCCTTTGTGGCAGCAGGCTTTCTTTTTTTATAGTCAGGATTCCCGGTACGGGAACTTTTGACGATAAACGAAAGGAGGTCATGGTAATGAGCAGGTTTGCCAAATCTTTTGCGGAAATCAATCTGGGCATGTTGTATCTGGCGCGCGAAGTATTGGAGCGCGACCGGTTGCAGGGCCTCCTCAATCTTGGATTGCTCCCACCAGTGGCGGATCTGGTGTTGGGGATGTCGGCTGCAGAAATTCATCATCTGGCCCAGTCACCGATCCTCCTGGTGGGGTTGCGCTGGCGTTCGATGCGAGTCTGGGAGTGCCTGGGCCAATATGCCATGGGGACGGACGCGGCTTTGCCCCGCGCCCTGTTGCTGGGGGAAGGGGAGCGTGACCATGGCTACCAAGCGTGACCTGCAGCAGGAGATCCAGCGCTACCGGCAGGCCGAACGGTTGCTCAAACTGGGGGCACGGGTGCCCGTAGTTGCGGATCTGACCCATCTGTCCAGTTGGTTCCTGCGCAAACTGTCTCTCGAAATCAATGGGGAATCCCCGCGCAAGGGGCAGGTTCCCAATTCGGATCAGTGGTACCTGCGGCGCAAGCACCTCCTCCAGTCTTCGCTGTTTTGCCAAATTTATTCCAGGGTGAAAAAATTGGTGGGGGAGGAAGAGGATGCCTGTACTTCGCTCATGGAAGGGTACAGCCAGTGGCGCGACGTGATTCTTTCCTGCGGCCTGTCTCCCTGCCTGACCCTCGACCGTGCCTGGTGGCTGGTCAAGTCCCTGGAAATGCGTCATTTGCAACAGTGCCGTTGCCAGGGGTGCCAGGGTCTCTATGTGCAACCCTGGAGTCGATTGCGCCAGGGATACCGCTGTGACCCCTGCCGACAGCGCCGACAGAGAGCCGCCGGTAACGTTCGGCCGGGGTTGCAGGAGGGGAGGGCGCCATGACCCTCTGGTCTGTTCATTCGGCATCCCGCTGCCGCCCTTTGTTGCAGCCGGTCCTGCACCAAATGGCTACTCGTTTTGCCGGAGAACCTCAACTCTTCGAACGGGTGCTGCTCCCCTCCGTGGAGCGCATGGTCGAGTGGGTTCTGAACCTGCCCTGTCCGAACACCCTTCAGTCAGGCGAGTTCCCTCCCTTGACGGGCATTCTGGCCTCCGCCCTCGACGAATCGACCCATGCACCCTTCTGGGCAGGTACCTCAGGGCAGGAGTGCTGCTTGCGAACTCTCGAGATGCTGGTGCGAAAACTGCATGGGGCCATTGTGTTCTGGCAGGTGACGCCGGTGGGGAGGGGAGAAAGGCAACTGCGGTGGGGTGGTTTTTCGGGCGGGTTGGCGCGTTGGTGCGCCCACCAGGGAGAGGGGCAGGTCTGGCTCGAACCACGGGGAAGTGAAAACCTGTTCTGGCAGAGCGAGGACCACCTGGCGGGGCGCATCCTGGCGGGAGAAACCTGGCTCTGGCTGGAGCAGCAAGGCAAGGAGATCGTCTGTCCCGCAGACCGCAACGATGGGGGGAGCCGGGTGGAAGGGCGGAGCGTGGAATGGCGGGTGGCTGAGGCTTTGTTGACCCAGGGGCTCTGGGATCCCTGCCGGAAACCAGGGCGAATCTGGCAGGATGCCGGTCTGTGGTATCTGCTCTGGCCCCGGGTGGGGGAGGATCTGCGGCGCGGGTTGGGCGCAGAAGGGAACACGTTGCCCTCGGGGCCTCGGGAGATGTGCCTGCACTGGCAGGCGCGGGGCATGCTGGGCCCCACGCCGGCGGAAGGAATCGAGCGCTGGCACCCCCTGTTGCAGCGCAGGGTCTCTGCGGTATGTCCCAGCCCACTCTGGCAGCGGTGGATCTCGGAATGGTTCCAGGCCCACGCATTGCCCTGAAGTGGGGGGAGGGGGCCGGATATTTCCTGGGGTTCTGGGGGCGCTGGGGACTGGCTGCCTTGAGTCTCCGCTGGATTGGTCAATGGAGTGGTCTGGATGGCCCATGGTTTGCACATCTGAGCTTGCATCTTCTGATGCTGGTCAGTGGGGTCGATATGTGGCGACACCGTTTCCTGTTTCGGTCAGGGCGCTCCGGCGCCGGGGAGATCAGTATTGGCTCCCTGTTCTGGCGCATCCGATCTCGCCGGACGGCGCTCTGGCTGGGGTGGGGCGGTCCCTGGGATGCAACTCGCCTGCAACGGCACTGGGATGCCAGCATGGGCGAACCCCATCAGTTGTCACCAGCGCGGGAAGATCGTCCGGTCTGGCTCGAGAACCAGGGGCGTGGCCATATGATCGTGCTGGGGGCGCCGGGAACGGGCAAAACCCAGGCTTTTCTCCTGATGGCCCTGCAGGCCCTGGCTCGTGGAGACACCGTGCTCGTACTGGATCCCAAGGGAGGGGAGGCCTTTCCCCGTTGCCTGAAAAGTGCGGCGCTCCAACGGCATCGCGTGTATCTGGGCATCGATGCCCACCATCCCCACCCGGAGGGGGGCCTCGATGTCCTGGCAGCCGGACGAGATCCTTCCGAGTTGGCCAGTCGCCTGTGCCAACTCCTTCCTCTTGCGGAACGCGCAACGGTGTTTGGCCAGTTTGCCTGGATGACCCTGTTTCGGATCATTGCTGCCCTGCGCGGACTGGATGAACCCCTGACTTTTTCAGGGCTGCGTTTTCATGTGGGGGATCAGGGCCGACAACTGGTTCGGGCATGCTGGCAACGGTTGGGGCAGACGCATACGCTGAGCGTGGGCATGGACCACCTGGCCCGGCACGATCCCGTACATTACTCGAAGATGATCGTGTCGTTACTGCCTCTTCTGGAAATCCTTGCCACTGGCGTTCTTGGCGCATTGCTGGGGGATGTTCCCGGGAGGAAACGTTTCACCCTGAATGAACTCATCGAACAACGTGCGGTGGTGTACGTATCGTTGGGCGCCCTGTCCAATGCACGGGTGGCCCAGATGTTGGGGACGCTGGTGCTGGGGGAGTTGGCGGCCCTGGCGGGGGACCGCTACCGCACCTCCGCGGCGCAGCGGTCTACGGTGCGAATCTTTGTGGATGAAGCGGCGGAACTGTCGGGAGAAACCTTCATGCAATTGCTCAACAAGGGACGCGAGTGCGATCTGCAGATGACCTTGGCGGTTCAAACCCTGACCGATCTCGAGGTAGCCATGGGGGGGATGGCGCCGGCCCGCATGATGGTTGGAAATGCGGCCCACCTGCTGGTGTTTCGTACGCTGGATGCGGAATCTTGCCGAACCCTGAATGATCGGGCTGGCCAGGTTCGGATCCAGAAGCGTCAGGCGGGGACGACGGCGCCTGCTCCACGCTATTGGTGGCAGGGTCAACCGCGTGCCGGGGCCGTGCTGCAACGCCAATGGCAGGAAGTTCCCCTGATTCCCGAAGGCTGGTTGACTCGTCTGGAAGATTTTCACTATCTGGGGTTCTTTTCCGGACAGGGGGTGATCTGGGGTTGCCTGCCGCGCCTTCGGATTCCCGGCGAGGCGGAGTGAGCGGTCGTGTGGCATCCCCTGGCAGTGGAAATGATACGGGCCCAGCAACTCTGGGGCGGCCAGTGGATTCTCGGTTGGGCGCCCAGGATCATCGGGCGCCTGGGGGACACGCAGGGGGGCGTGGCAGCATTTCGCGCCCTGGCACTGCTGCACTGGAGTGGGGGGTTGTATCCCGTGGTTTTGATGTGGCAGGTCGGCAGTCCCTCCCGTGCGCGGGATGAATGGAACCGCTGGGAGCGTGCCTGGCGTTGGCGACGCAGAATGGGATGGGGGCTACTGGGGTTGACGGGGTTGCTTTTTTGGCCGACGATTCTCCCTCCTGCCGTGATTCCCGTGACGGTGATGGGGGGCTTCCTGTTATTCTGTTGAACGGGGTTTTTGTTGGTTGGTTGTTGAACAGGGTGCTTTTGCGGTAGTCTGGCGAGACCTCGGTCTCACCGCACATTCTCGGAGAGTCGCTGTGTCCGCAGAAAGATTTCAGTCCATCGCCCATCAGACCCTCATTCGCTTCGTCCTCTGCGCGGGAGGACTGGCTTTGCTGGTGTTTTTGGTCAGCGACGGTTTGACCTACACGGAAGGGAGCGCCTTTTTTTCCTGGGAAAGTCTGGGTTATTTGCTCAGTACTTTCATTCTGGTGGGCGGGATTTTAACGCTTTCCATCGGCAAATGGATGCTGGAAAGCGCCCGGCGCGTGCAGGCCCTGCAAAGAGCCGTGGTCCATTTCAGTGATCAGCATCGGGTTTCCCTGGAATTTGTGCGCGCGCTCGTGGAAGCACGCGCCGCACGTCGGGATGAGATTACCGTGGTGGCGGATGTCCTGGAAAGGATGGCCGACAACATGGAGCGCCATGAAAACTTGCGCATGCGGGAAGAGGCGAAGCAGCATTTGTGGTCTCGAGTCTTTGCCAGCAGTCTGGATGCCATCGCGATCTCGGCGCGCGATCGCCGCCTGCTGACCGTGAACGAGGCGTTTGGACGAATTACCGGTTTCAGCGAAGAGGAAGTGCTGGGCACTGAAATGCTGTCAAGTACGGTGAGCATTCCCAATGAAACGCCGCTGACGCAGATCTGGGCGGCAGTGGAGACGAATGGTTACTGGAGCGGGGAATTGCTGGACAAGCGCAAGGATGGCACCCTGTACCCCCGTTGGCTCAGTCTTAGCGTGGTGCGTGACACCAGCCAGCAGGTGACGAACTACATCGCCGTTTTCAAGGACATCACCGAACAGAAGGAAAGTGAGGCCCGGTTCATCTATCAGGCCAACCATGACCGACTGACGGGTTTGCCCAACCGGCACCTGTTGCAGGACCGTCTGTCCCGCGCCATTCGCCTGGCTGAGCGCAATCAGAGTCGCCTGGCGGTGCTTTTTCTCGACCTCGATAATTTCAAATGGGTCAATGATTCATTGGGCCATGCCACGGGAGACCAGTTACTGATTTCCGTCTCCCAGCGGCTTCAGACGGGGGTGCGTGCCTCCGATACGGTGGCCCGTCTGGGCGGGGACGAATTCGTGGTATTGCTTCAACAGCCTGCCGGCCACCAGGAATTGGCCATCGTTGCAGAAAAATTGATAGAGATCATCGAGCAGCCCATCGTTCTGGGGGGGTACGATTTTCATACCACCACCTCCATCGGCATCAGCATTTACCCGGAGGACGGCGCGGATTCGGATATTCTGCTCAAGCATGCGGACACGGCCATGTATGTTGCCAAGGCGAGCGGCAAGTCGGGTTTTCGTTTCTTTGATCCGGAAATGAATCGCCAGGCCGTGGCTCGGGTCGAAGTGGAACGGGACCTGCGCCGTGCCCTTCAGGAACAGGAATTCGAATTGTATTTCCAGCCAAAGTTTTGTCTGGCCACGGAAAAGTTGTGTGGACTGGAGGCGCTGATTCGCTGGCAACATCCACGCAACGGGCTCATTCAGCCCGATGATTTCATTCCTGTGGCGGAGGAAACCGCATTGATCATCCCACTGGGGGAGTGGGTCATTCGGGCCGTCTGTCGTCAGGTAGTGACCTGGAGAGATCAAAATTTATCCTATCGTCATCGGGTGGCCATCAACCTGTCTCTTCTGCAGGTAGAGTCTGACGCCTTCGTGGATACCGTGGAGAACATACTGGAAGAAACGGGAGTCCCACCCCGGCTGATCGAGTTCGAGTTGACCGAGAGCATGGTCTTGCGCAACCCGGCACGCTCGGCCAAGGTGCTTCAGCGGCTGCGCAAGTTGGGGATTCACCTGGCCCTCGATGATTTCGGGACGGGGTATTCCAGTTTGTCCCATTTGCGTCAATTACCTCTGGATGCGATCAAGATCGACCGAAGTTTCATCCAGAACATCCCGAACAGCGGGGAAGATAACCAGATTGTGCGCATGATCGTGGCGTTGGGCAAATCGGCCCAGATGATCGTCGTTGCGGAGGGGGTGGAAACCAAGTTGCAAAAGGATTGTCTGAGTGCTCTGGGATGTGACTTTCTGCAGGGGTTCCTTTTTTCACGGCCCGTTCCCCGGCAAGAGTTGGAAGCTCTGCTCTTGCGTGACCATGAGAAAAACCTGTGTCCCCCTTGTGTCGGCTGTCCTCAGGCCTTATCTGAGCAGGTGGGATAAAGGGACACCTCCCTGCTGAGGTTGCCTCGGGAAATACTGAAACGATCAGGAGAACGCATTCATGAAGTCACACTTTCGTCATATTTTGGTTGCCTTTGCCTTGTTGCAAGGGACCCTGGCCTGGGCCGAGCCCAGTTTGGAACAGGTTTATGAAGCGACGCGCAGCGGTCAGTTGGAAGCGGCACAACAAATGATGCAGGAAGTGTTGCGCGCCCATCCCAACAGTGCCAAGGCTCATTTTGCCGAAGCCGAAGTTCTGGCGCGTTCCGGTAACCTGGCGGGCGGACGAAACGAACTGGCCCTGGCCGAGAAACTCCAGCCCGGGTTACCCTTTGCCAAACCAAGCGCCGTGGCCGAGTTGAAAAATGAGCTGGATCGTGGCGCGGGAAGCCTCGCCGTTCCTGCCGGCGGAACCAGTCATACCCCCTGGGGGACATTGTTGGTGGTCGGGGGGATTGCCTTGCTGCTGGTGATCTGGCTGGTGCGCCGACAAACGGCGCAAGGGCCGGCAGGCATGGGCATGATGCCGCGTCCCGGCGGGGGCTACTACAACAATGGGATGGGCGGTGGCGTTCCCCCTTCCATGGGTCCGACCGGCGGCATGGGTGGGGGAGGTCTGATGGGTAGCCTGGCGACCGGAGCGGCTTTGGGCGCCGGGATGGTGGCGGGTGAAGCGCTGGCACACCGTCTGGTGGACGGACCGAACGAAGGCACCGGAGTGGCAGACCCGAATGTTTCTGACGCGCGGGGCAATAGCGATATGGGCGGGAACGATTTTGGCATCAGCGATGGGGGCTCCTGGGATTCGGGGTCGGATTCCGGTTGGTCCAGTAACGATTCGGGTTCCGACTGGAGTTGACCCTGAACTGGACGGCCTCCTGCTCTTTTCACACCTTGGAAATCCCGTGTGTGGCATGATGAGCCCAGGGAACGATTTGAATTTTTCCGACTCTCTGTGAAAGCAGAGGTTCTTTGTCCACCCCCCTATAAAAAATGGAGGAGTTTTCATGGTCGTAAACCGTAAAAAAATGATGGCGCTGCTGGCTGCAATGGCCATGGGGTCATCCCTTGCCGCTCTGGCCGATACCGGAGCCCCTCCGTCCGCCAGTGCGCCCGCGCCGTCTGCCACCAGTGCGCCTGCACCGGTAGCACAGCATAAGGCGCATCATGTTCATCATTCGGACATGTGGGTGCAGCATAGTCAGGCCATGTTGCAGGACATGAAGGAGCAGCTCAATCTGACGCCCGCGCAGCAGGAAGGATGGAAAGCATGGTCAGGCGATGTCCTGTCCATCACGAAGGCACAAACGGAAAGAATCCATCACTGGCGTGCCGAGCATGAAAAAAAGGCTCTTGAAGAGGACCGTGCCACGGCGGATCACGCCCGCGTCTCCACGCCTGAACATATGGCTCATGGTCTGGATCACATGCGTCTGGAAGTCGAACGTCTGCAGGATCATTTGTCGTTGCTGGAAAAATTGCAAGCCAGCACGCAAAAGTTTTATGACACCCTGGATACCAATCAGAAAACCATTTTTGATCTCTACTGGCAGCAGGCCTATGCCGTCGGAAGCACGATGGGGCACCCCATGTGCGGACATCATGGTGAGGGCATGGGGATGATGGGGATGGATCATCCGCCCATGCCTCCTGCCCCCCCCGCTCCTCCCGCTGCGGCCAGTCACTGAAATGGCTGAGTCCTCGTTCCCGTCTGCACCCCTCATCCTGGGAGAGCCTGCGTGAATGCTGACCAAAAGAGAAAGGCACAGGTTGTCCTGGCATGGGTGTTGGTCGGCATCTTCCTGTCTGTCATGACCGAATCGTCCTGGGCTCGTGGCGGAGGCGGGGGTCATGGGGGCGGAGGAAGAGGCGGTGGCGCCAGGGCAGGGGGCTTCCATCAGGGAGGCTGGGGCGGTGGCGGCTGGCGCGGTGGTGGTTGGCGTGGCGGTGGTTGGCGCGGCGGTGGTTGGCGCGGGGGCGGTTGGAGGGATGGGGGCTGGCGTGGTGGTTGGCACGACGGTGGCTGGCGTGGCGGCTGGGGGGATGGCTGGCGCGGTGGTTGGGGGGAAGGTTGGGGTTTTGCTGGTTTCGGGTTAGGTTTGGGCCTGGGTTACGGGGCCTGGGCCTGGAACGACCCGCTCTTCTACGATCCCTACCCGGTGGGCTTCCCTGTTTATGAGGCACCTCCCACCGTGGTGGTTTCTGCGCCGGTTTCGCCTCAGGAAACGACTTATGTCGGGCCAACTACGCAGGAGGACGATCCACCGGCAGGGGGGGCGCACGACTGGTTTTATTGTGAGTCGGCAAAGGGCTATTATCCCTACGTCGAAAGTTGTCCCGAGCCGTGGCATGCCGTTCCCAGTACGCCTAATGGCCCTGTCCAGCCTTGAGTGTGGGATCAGCGAAAGACGAGGACCGGGATTTTGGTGTGAGTCAGGACTTTTTGTGTTTCGCTGCCCAGGATCAGACCGGTCAGTCCGCGTCGTCCGTGGGATGCCATCAGGATGAGATCGCATTCTCGGGTGCGCGCGCACTCGATGATGCCTTCATAGGCAGAAAACTCCACGGACTTGCGGGTCTCGATGGTGACCCCCAGCGAATTGGCCAGGCTCTGGGCTTCTGCCAGGTGCTGGTCGGCCAATCCTTCCAGTTGCGTCATGATTTCCTGCGGGGATTCCACGACAAACTCGGTGGTGGGCAGGTATTGAATGACGGCACAGTAAACCGTGACCCTGGCCTGTAAGGCTTTGGCCAGTGTCAATCCCCCCTTTAGTGCGTTATGCGACAGTTCCGAACCATCGGTGGCGATGAGCAGATGGGTAAACATGAAAGATCCTCCCTCGAGACTTGAACTGGCGCTCTCCCCGATTCCCCATCCCTGTTCGGGGTGAGGTACACTTACGAACTTTACAGAAATTATAGCCCTTTTGGGAGATCTCATGGTCCCGGAACTTGGACATTATTCACTGATACTGGCATTGACCCTCGCCATGGGCATGGCGACTTTTTCCCTGGTGGGCGCGCAGCGTGGCGTGGCTTCATGGATCGGTTTGTCGCGCCCGCTTGCCCTGACCCTGTTGCTGGCCATGGCCGTTTCCTTCGGTTGTCTGGCATGGTCCTTCGTGCACAACGATTTCTCGGTGCTTTATGTGGCACAGCACTCCAATTCGAAGTTGCCGGTGCAGTACCAGTTTTCTGCCGTGTGGGGGGGGCATGAAGGTTCATTGTTGCTGTGGGTGCTCTTGTTGAGTACCTGGAGCGCCGCCGTCGCCCTTTTTTCCCGCCGTCTCCCCGATCCCGTGGTGGCCCGTGCGCTGGGCGTTCTGGGCCTGGTCATCACGGGGTTCCTGCTCTTCATCCTGCTGACTTCCAATCCTTTCGACCGTCTTTTCCCGGCCGCTCTGGAAGGGCGGGATCTCAACCCGCTCCTGCAGGATCCTGGACTGGTGTACCACCCACCCATGCTGTACATGGGCTATGTGGGGTTTTCGGTGGCGTTCGCCTTTGCCTTGTCCGCGCTGATTTCAGGAAAACTGGATGCCACCTGGGCGCGTTGGTCCCGTCCCTGGACCTTGGCAGCCTGGGTATTTCTGACTCTGGGGATCTGTTTTGGCTCGCGCTGGGCCTATTATGAACTGGGTTGGGGGGGGTGGTGGTTCTGGGATCCGGTGGAAAATGCCTCCTTCATGCCCTGGCTGGTAGGCACGGCCCTCATTCACTCCCTGGTGGTCACGGAAAAACGCGGCGCCTTCAAGCGGTGGACGGTATTGCTGGCCATTGCCGCTTTTTCGCTCTCGCTGGTGGGAACCTTCATTGTCCGTTCCGGTGTGCTGAATTCAGTTCATGCCTTTGCCTCGGACCCCAAGCGCGGGATCTTCGTCCTGCTTTTCCTCTCCCTGGTGATTGGCGGTTCTCTGACCCTGTTCGCCTGGCGCGCGCCTGCAGTGGGCGAGGGAGGACGCTTCCAGCTGGTCTCCCGCGAATCCTTTCTTCTGCTCAACAACGTCCTGCTGGCCGTGGCGGCGGCGGCGGTGTTGTTGGGCACCATCTACCCCATGGTGATCGATGCCCTGGGGATGGGCAAGTTGTCCGTCGGCCCGCCGTACTTCAATACGGTGTTCGTGCCCCTCATGATTCCCCTGTTGCTGATTCTGCCCATCGGAACGCTGGCGCACTGGAAGCGTGCGAATTTGAAGGATATTCTGCGCGAGGTGCGGCCCGATATGGTCATCGCTCTGGTGGTGGGCATCGTGGTCCCCTTTCTGATGGGGGCATTCAGTCTGCTCTCGGCCCTGGGGATTGCCACGGCAGCCTGGCTGGCCACCAGCATCGTCCGTCAGGTATGGTCCTGGCGCCGCCTCAAAACGATTCCGCGCTGGTTTATCGGCATGCAAACAGCGCATTTCGGCATGGCGGTTTTCGTGGTGGGCGTGACCCTGATCAAGGGTTATGAAATCGAACGGGATGTGCGCATGGGGCCGGGGGATACCCTGACGCTCAAGGGAACGACCTTCCGTCTGGTGGGGGTCGAGCCGGTACCCGGACCCAACTACAGCGCCTTGCGCGGCGCGGTGACCTATAGCGAAAACGGCAAGGTGGAAGGATTGCTGGAGCCTGAAAAACGGACCTACTTTTCTTCGCCCATGCCCATGACCGAAGCCGCCATTCATTCCACGATTTCCCGCGATCTGTACGTTTCCCTGGGCGAACCCCTGGATAATGGCGCGTGGAGCGTGCGTATCTATTACAAGCCCTTCGTCAACTGGATCTGGGCGGGTTGTGTTCTGATGGCCCTGGGGGGCGCAGTGGCGGCGTCGGATCGCCGTTATCGCGTACAGATCAAGGCCGCCGCGCAGCAAGAACGGGCAGTGCCGCACGAGGTGACCGTATGACCGGAACGAATCCCGAGTCGGGCGTGCCCCACTCCGAACCCGCAGAGACCGGAAAGCCTGCGCGTTTCAATATCTGGTTCCTGGTTCCGTTGGGCGTATTCGTGGGCCTGGCATTGTTCATGGGGTTTGGTCTGCAGCATGATCCCCATGAAGTGCCATCGCCTTTCATCGGCAAACCTGCGCCGAATTTTCGTTTGCCGCTTCTGGAAGGGGAGGGAACTTTCTCTCCGGCGGATTACCGAGGCAAGGTTTGGATGCTCAACGTCTGGGCTTCCTGGTGCGTGTCCTGTCGCGAAGAACACCCGGTTCTGTTGAAATATGCCCGCCTTCACCAGGTCCCTCTGGTGGGACTGGACTACAAGGATGATCCTGAGGCCGGGCGCAAGTGGGTGGATCAGTATGGCAATCCCTATACCTTGACTGCCATGGATCAGGATGGACGGGTGGGAATCGATTATGGGGTCTACGGCGTACCTGAAACCTATGTCATCGACCGCAATGGTGTGATCCGTTACAAGCAGATCGGGCCGATCACGGCAGATGCCCTGCAGAAAACCTTGCTGCCCCTACTGGAGGAATTGCAGAAATGAGCGGCGTGAAATGGCACAAATTCCTTCCTGTCCTGCTGCTGGGGGTGGGGTTGATGGGTCCATGGGGGGGTTCCCACGCTGAAGAAGCCAGGCCTCTGGCGGATGATCCCGCCGTGGAAAAGCGCATGTTGGTGATCGCTGAGGATATGCGCTGCCTGGTGTGTCAGAACGAATCCCTGGCTGCATCCCAGGCTGATCTGGCCAAGGACCTGCGGCGCGAGATTCGTGATCAGATTCGTCAAGGCAAAACGGATCAGGAAGTGACGGACTACATGGTTGCCCGCTATGGAGATTTCGTGCGCTATCGTCCGCCCGTCAAACCTGTGACCTGGGCACTCTGGTTTGGTCCCTTCGTTCTCCTGCTGGGGGCGGTTGGACTTCTGGGCTGGGTGTTGCGCCGCAGGATTCTGCAACGATCTCCTGAAGCCCCCCTTTCTTCCGCACAAAAACAACAGATCGAGGCGCTCCTGCGCGACCAACCATGACCGTATTCATTCTGGCGAGCGGGGGATTGACCCTGCTCATCCTGTGTTATCTCGTTTTTTCCCTGATTCGACAGAGGCAGGTCAGCGACCATCGCAGGGCGCTCAATGCGGCTGTCTATCGTGACCAGTTGCAGGAATTGGCCGCCGAGCACACTGACGGCAGTTTGGCCGACCAGGATTATGACCAGGCGCGCGAAGAGGTGGAACGCCGTCTTCTGGAGGATACGACGGTCCTGCCGGAAGTGACGGATCGGGTGCATGGCCGCACGGCGGCACTGCTGTTGCTGGCGCTGATTCCCCTGACCAGCGTCGGCATGTACCTTTGGCGCGGGCACCCCGAAGCACTCAATCCCCAAACCTCGGAAATGGCTGCACCGGCGCAGCAAATGACCCCCGCCAAAATCAATGAGATGGTCAAGGCCCTGGCCGAGAAGCTGGCCAAAAATCCTGATAACCCGCAGGGCTGGGCCATGCTAGGACGTTCCTACATGAATCTGGATAAACCGGGTGAAGCGGTCAAGGCATTTGGCCATCTGAAGAAAGAAATGGCCAATGATCCGGAACTGATGGTGGACTATGCCGAGGCACTGGCGGCGGATGCCCAGGTGCGGGGCGATGACAGGCAGATGATCGAGTCCAATACCTGGGTCATGAATGCCCTCAAAATGGAACCGGGTAATGGCAAGGGGCTCTTCATGGCGGGGAGTTTTGCCTACATCACCCAGCAGTACGCCCTGGCGGTATCCTTCTGGAGCAAGTTGATGCCCCTGCTGGATCCGAATTCCCAGGATGCCTCCTTTGTCCTGGAGCAACTCAACAAGGCACGGGCGCAACTCAAACTGGCGCCCGTGACTGCGGATTCCTTTGCGGGGCCGGAGGGACCGGTCAAGCCCCAGGCTCAAAAAGGGGCTGCAGCCAGCAGCATCAGTGGCGAAGTGACGCTCGATCCGGCTTTGAAGGACAAAATCAAGCCGGGAGAAACCCTGTTCATCTTTGCCAAGGCGGTACAAGGTCCTCCCATGCCTCTGGCGGTGATCCGGACCACGGTAGGGTCCTGGCCACTCAAATTCCAGTTGTCCGATGCACAGGCCATGAGTCCCCAGTTCAACCTGTCGTCTGTGGATCTGGTGCGGGTGGAAGTGCGTGTGACGCAATCCGGTAATCCCATGCCCTCCAGCGGTGATCTGTTCGGCGCGACCTTGCCGCTCAAACCGGGCGCGCACGGGGTGGAACTGGTGATTAACCAAGTGCAGCCCTGAGCCGGGAACGGTCATGCTTGCTGTGGCACAACTGACCTGTCAGCGTGGCGAGCGCACCCTTTTCTCGGGGCTATCCTTCACCTTGCCGGAAGGGCAATGGATCCAGATCCAGGGCCCCAACGGGGCGGGCAAGACCACGTTGCTGCGGGTTTTGGCAGGGCTCGTTCAGCCTCGGGAGGGGACTTTGACCTGGCAGGGTCAGGCCGTGCAGGAATGCCGTGCCGAATGGCAGCGTGCTCTGCTCTACCTGGGGCATCATGCCGCACTCAAGGAGGAGTTGACCCCGCTGGAAAACCTGCGTTTCAGTCTCGGGCTGGAAGCCTTCCCAGTGGATGAGTCGGCCTTGATGGAAGCACTGCACCGTTTTGGTTTGCAGGAGCGGGAGCATCTTCCCGTCCGCTACCTTTCCGCAGGGCAACGGCGACGGGTTTTGCTGGCACGTCTGCTCATTCGTCCGGCACAGGTCTGGATTCTCGATGAGCCGTATACGGCCCTCGATGTTCACGCGACCCAGTTTCTTTCCACGGTCATCGAGGATCATCTGGAACGGGGGGGCAGCGCGGTGCTCACCAGTCATCAAACCCTGGGTTTGCGCCCAGGCATGAGCATTGCGTTATGATGACGGGGTTCTGGACCTCGATGAGGCGCGATCTGGTGCTGGCAACCCGGCACAAGAGTGAATGGCTGACGGCTCTGTTCTTTTTTGTCATGGTCACCAACTTGCTGCCCCTGGGGGTTGGACCGGAAGTATCCCTGCTACGAAAAATTGCGCCGGGCGTTTTGTGGATTGGGGCATTGCTCTCTACTTTGCTGGGTCTGCAGCGCCTGTTTTCTTCGGATCACGCCGATGGGACCCTGGAACAAATGGCCCTTTCTCCGGTGCCCCTGGCCTGGTTGGTGGCAGGCAAAATGGTGACCCACTGGCTGGTCTGTGGTTTGCCCGTCGTGCTCATGGCGCCCCTGCTGGGCCTTCAGTTTGACCTGCCTTCCCGTTCACTGGGCATTCTGGTCTTGTCACTTCTGCTCGGGACGCCTATCCTGTCGGCGGTGGGTGCTCTGGGTGCTGCACTGACGCTGGGTTTACGGGGTGGGGGCGCCCTCTTGTCGTTGCTCATTCTGCCGTTGTACATTCCTGCTTTGATCTTTGGCGCTGGAGCCGTGGAAGCGGATATGGCTGGCATCAGTCCGCAGGGACATTTATCCTTGCTGGGAGCCCTGCTGGTTCTGAGCGTGTTTTTTTCCCCCTGGGTGACATCCCTGGCGTTACGTATTGCACTGGAGTAAGGTTTCCCATGAGCAACTCGGTCATCAACTGGTTCAAATATGCCTCTCCTGCCACGTTTTATCCCCTGGCAGGACGTTTGATTCCCTGGTTCTCCGGGCTGGCGGTTTTGTTGATTGCCTGGGGATTGTGGATCGGACTGTTTGTGGCCCCCACCGACGCACAACAGAGCGAGGGGTACCGCATCATTTTTGTCCATGTGCCAGCCAGCTGGCTGTCCATGTTCATTTATTGTGTCATGGCGTTCTGGTCCGCTCTGGGCCTGGCTTTCAATACCCGTTTGTCCGGCATGCTGACCGCAGCCCTGGCGCCCACCGGTGCTCTTTTTGCCTTTCTTTCCCTGTGGACGGGCGCCCTCTGGGGTAAGCCCATGTGGGGGGCCTGGTGGGTTTGGGATGCGCGCCTCACGTCACAGTTGATCCTGTTTTTTCTGTATCTGGGCTTCATCGCCCTGCAGTCGGCGATCGATGATCCGCGTCGGGCCGACCGGGCGGGAGCATTGCTGGCTTTGGTCGGTGTGGTCAATGTTCCGATCATCTATTTTTCGGTGCAATGGTGGAATACCCTGCACCAGGGCGCTTCGGTATCTCTGACCAAGGCCCCCAGCATGGCACATGTCATGCTGGAAGGCATGCTGATCATGGCATTGGGATTCTGGTCCTACGCCATTGCCGTAGTTTTGACGCGGGTCCGGTGTATCATTCTGGAACGGGAGTTGACAAGCGAATGGGTGAAACGTAATGCAGTGGACTAGTTTGCAGGATTTTCTGACCATGCGTGGGTATGGTCTTTATGTATGGGGCAGCTTCGGGGCCTGCGCCTTGGGCATGGTCATCGAGCCGCTGTGGGTGCGCCAGCGTTTGCGCACCATCCAGTCTCGTTTGCCCAAGCGGGAGTTGAAGGGATGAAACCGCGTCATAAACGTCTGGCGTTGATTTTCGGGGCGGTGGTGGTGCTTGGGGTGGCCGTGGCTCTGGTTCTCAATGCATTTCGCAGCAATCTGGTTTTTTTCTATACGCCCACTCAGATCGTGCGCGGAGAAGCACCGAAAGATCGGGCTTTTCGCATTGGCGGTCTGGTCAAGGCGGGGTCCTTGCAGCGGCATGACCTCGTGGCCCACTTCATTGTCACGGATACCGTCAATGAAATCGCGGTTTCCTACCGGGGCATCCTGCCTGACTTGTTCAAGGAAGGACGCGGCGTGGTGGCAGAAGGAAATCTGGGTAACGGGCAGTTTGTGGCCACCGAAGTATTAGCCAAGCATGACGAGAATTACATGCCACCCGAGGCCAAGGCTGCCGTGGATCAGGCACAGAAAGCGGCGCGAACCCTGCAGAAGTAGGTCAGTCGAGGTGGTATTGCTGGGCGAACATGACCAGCGCAGCACGGCCATGCAGATGCAGTTTCTGGTAGATGCGTGAAAGCCGGTTGCGCAAGGTGGATTCCTGAATGCCCAGCCATTCGCCCAGAGCCAGCGCTTTGGCTTCCGGGTGATGGACGATCAGACGAATCAGTTCCTTTTCCTTGGTGCTCAACTCGGAAATTCTGGATGAATTTTTGTCTGACTTTTGCGCCACGGATGAGAAAGCCTTGGTGAGAAGCCGCTCACGCAGGCGTGCCGGTACCCAGAGATGCTGCTGGGATACGGCATGGAGTGCCCCCAGAATGGAACCAAGGGGCTCGGAAACATGGACGATCCCCAATACCCCCTGTTGAATTTGTGCTTCCAGTCCCTTGAGTTCGTCAGACTGGGTCAACAGGATCAGTTCGACGTGATGTTCGGCCAGATGCGTGGATAGCGTGGGGAGGATGGACAGGGAAGCGTCGTCCAGGATCACGATTTTTGGGTGTTGTCGTTCCAGTTCTCGAAAGAGACTGGTTGTCGTGGGCGGGTGCCCGCCCAGCCACAGAAAGTTGCCCGGATGATTGGTCAGCAGGGCGTTCAAGCCCGCCAAGACCAGTTGATGACAGGTAATGGCAAAGACGCGGATGCATGAATCTGGACGCATGGTGTTGGCGCGGAGAAAAAAGGGAATGATAGGGACCTCCTTGCCTGGGTGACGAAAAATTCTGTTCGTTATGTAATGATCGTGAACTCCTGCTGCCGGGGTTTTCGGCACCCGGGATCATCAGGCTAGAAAAACAACTTTGGAACTGTTACAGTGGTCCCCCGAGTACGTTTCACTGGAGTCGGGATGGAGTGTCAGGATCATGAGGAAGTTCGGAAACCCGGGACCGGGTGCAGAGAACCCGCGTCTGCGGGCGAGAAAGGATCTGCCGTGGTGACCGGTGCCACGGTGCGTTTGGTCGGAGACAGTCAGGCCCCCGTGGATCAGGCGTTCAATGCCCTGCAGCGCGATTTGACCCAGGTGGATGCGCTCCTGAAGGATGCCGTGGGTCAGTTGATGGAAAGTTTATTGCGCCTGCAATCCCTGATGCAGGAACAGCAGAAGATCATCGGGCTGGCAGTGTCTGAGGAGGGAAATCAGGACGGGAATCCAGCCCCGGGCAGGGAAAGTTTCCGGCAGGTCGTGAAGCATCAGACCGAGTTCAATGGACGCATTGAAGACGCCGTGTTTCAGGCGGTGACCTCCCTGCAGTTTCAGGATATGGTGACCCAGTTGGTGGACAATATCCAGATTCGGCTGAGTGCGTTACGAGACATACATCAGTTGATTGCCCACCAGGCCGGGTCGGAGCATTCTGCTTCCCAACGGGCCGATGAGGCGTTGGTCCAGACGATTTCAAGTCTCGAACGAAAACTGGCAGCGTTGCGCGAATGTCAGGTGCGTAAGCCGGTGAGACAGGCCGACATGGCCTCAGGTGAAATTGAACTGTTTTAGAATCGATGGTTGAGGAGAAGATGAAGTGGCCAAAAGTATACTGACGGTGGATGACTCTGCCTCCATGCGGCAAATGGTCGGTTTTACCTTGAGAGGGGCAGGATATGATGTCATCGAAGCGGAAGATGGCCAGGAAGGGCTGGACAAGGCCCGTCAAATGGTGGTGGATCTGGTATTGACGGACCAGAATATGCCGAAGATGGATGGCCTGACCCTGATAAAAACCCTGCGCATGTTGCCAGCGTACCAGACTGTTCCTATTTTGATGTTGACCACGGAGTCCAGTGACTCCATGAAATCTCAAGGTCGTGCTGCCGGGGCAACGGGGTGGTTGGTCAAGCCCTTTGATCCCCAAAAATTGTTGGAAGTGGTTAGAAAATGTATCGGGTGATCCGAACCGTTTTCAAACTCTGATCCAGGTTCCCTTTGTGAGTATCGATCTCAGTCAGTTTTTTCAGGTGTTCTTCGATGAAACAGAGGAGCATCTGCTGGCCCTGGAAACCTTGCTGCTGGGGGTGGACCGGATGGCCCCGCTGGGTGAGGACCTGAACGCCATCTTTCGTGCGGTTCATTCCATCAAGGGGGGCTCCGCTACCTTTGGTTTCAATGACATGACGGAAGTTACCCATGTTCTGGAGAATTTGCTGGACCGGGTGCGCAAACGCGAAATAGTCCTGACCGAAGAGATGATCAACGCATTCCTGGAAGCCGGGGATGTGTTGCGCATGCAGTTGGCTTTTCACCGTGGTCAGGGAAGTGTGGATCCGGATGTCGTGCAAGGCGTCCAGGCGAAATTGACTGTTCTGGCCAGTACGATGGGGTCGTATTCCAAAGACACTTTTCCTGTGGAAAATGCGTTGGTTCCGGTTTTCTCTGGAGAAGAGACCAAACAGAAGGTTCCGGAATCGGTGGCGCAGCACGATCCGGGCTATGGGTTTTTTGACGAGGGTCACGATTTTTTTGAATCCATTCGGGAGACAAAACCAGAACCCGACCCCGACCCCGACCCTGGTTATGGGTTTTTTGCGGATCCTGTTTTTCCGGTGGCGGATTCCTCCGTTCCCCCTTCCAGGACAGGGAAGGCCGAGCAGGCCCAGGCGGTTTCCGGGGCAAGGGTGGAGTTCGTTCCCGAACGGGTTTCCCGGGGGCGTCGTGCTACCGATCAAGTTGGCACGGATTCCTCGATTCGCGTCAACGTGGAAAAAGTGGACCAACTGATCAATCTGGTTGGAGAACTGGTCATTACTCAGGCGATGTTGATGCAAGCCGGCGGATCTCTGGAGGGGGTGCGTTACGAACCCCTGAAAAGAGCACTGGGCCAGTTGGAGCGTAATTCGCGCGACTTGCAGGAGGCCATCCTGTCGGTACGGATGTTGCCGATTTCCGTGGTATTCAACCGGTTTCCCCGACTGGTTCGCGATCTGGCCGGCAAACTGGGAAAACAGGTCGCGTTGAAAATTCTGGGCGAGGGGACGGAACTCGATAAAGGATTGATCGAGAAAATTTCCGATCCTTTGACGCATCTGATCCGTAACAGTATGGATCATGGTATTGAAATGCCCGAACAGCGTCATGAGAGGCACAAGCCTTCCTTCGGGACGGTGACCCTCAATGCCTGTCATCAGGGTGGGGCAGTGGTCATTGAAGTGAGCGATGACGGGGGTGGGTTGTCACGCGACAAAATTCTGGCCAAAGCGCGTGAGCAGGGTTTGCCCTGTCATGATGCGATGACGGATGCTGAAGTATGGAATTTGATTTTTGAACCAGGTTTTTCCACGGCCGACAGGATCACTGAGATCTCGGGACGGGGGGTGGGCATGGATGTGGTCAAGCGCAACATCCACCAGATGGGCGGACGAATCGAGATCGACTCGACGGTCGGCCTGGGTACGCGTACGATCATCCGTTTGCCGCTTACCCTGGCCATCCTCGATGGCCTTCTGGTGGCGGTGGGAGAACAGGTTTATGTTCTCCCACTGATTTCGATTCTGGAGTCGGTGCCCTTGACTTCGGAAAATCTGCGTACGATCAGTGGGGATGGACGTCTGTTACAAGTGCGGGGAGAATATGTCCCGCTGGTTGTATTGAGTGAAAAATTTCCGGTGTCCGGTGATCGGTCGCTTTTTCCGGAGACTCCCCCCATTGCCGTGATCGTGGAGGCGGAAGGGCGCAAGGTGGCCCTGTGCGTGGATGCTCTGCTGGGGCAACAGCAGGTGGTGGTCAAAAGCCTGGAAGCCAATTTTCGCAAACTGGCGGGGATTTCCGGGGCCACCATTCTGGGCGATGGGCGGGTTGCCCTGATTGTGGATCCGGCACCCCTCGTGCAAGAAAGTCAGTTTCCCAGGACCGGAATGGTTTGATGGACACCCAAGGACGACAAGAACCATGATGAATCAGAAAGACCCAATTCCTGCAGTCGCTGTCAACGAATTTCTGGTGTTCACCCTGGGCAGTGAGGAATACGGGATTGACATCCTGAAGGTCCAGGAAATCCGGAGTTACGAAACGGTCACCCGCATCGCCAATACGCCGGATTTTATCAAGGGGGTGATCAACCTGCGCGGAGAAATCGTGCCCATCATCGATCTCAGGGTGCGCTTTCATCTGGGAGAGATCCGCTACGATGAATTCACCGTCGTCATTGTTCTACGCCTAGTCGAACGTCTGGTGGGGATGGTGGTGGATGGCGTTTCCGACGTGCTATCCCTGACCCCCGGGCAGATTCGTCCCGCCCCCGACTTTACGGCGACCCTGGATACCCACTACCTGATGGGATTGGGTACGGTGGACCAACGCATGTTGATTCTGGTGGACATCGAGCGTCTGGTGAAGAGCGAAGACATGGCGCTGACCGAAAAAACCGTGGCCGAATGAACCAATAACAAATATCCATCAAGGGGTACAGGACATGAGAACCAACCTACCGGTGACCAACGTTGAATACGAACTCGGTGAGAACATCATCATCGTGTCGAAGACGGATCTCAAGGGACAGATAACCTATGTCAATCCCTGTTTTATCGAGGTCAGTGGCTATACCGAACAGGAGATGATCGGTCAGCCGCATAATATGATTCGTCATCCGGATATGCCGGAAGAGGCTTTCCTGGATTTATGGCAAACGCTCAAGGAGGGTTTGCCCTGGACGGGATTGGTCAAAAACCGGCGAAAAAATGGAGACCATTACTGGGTTCAGGCCAACGTCACCCCCTTGGTCGAGGGAGGCCACTGTGTGGGCTACCTGTCAGTACGCACCAAGGCCAGCCGTCAGAAAATCGAAGAAGCCGAACGGATCTACCGTCTCTTCAAGGAAAAAAAGCAGGGGCGCTTGCGTATCAAGGAAGGACGGGTCGTCAAGGCTGGATTGCTAGGGGGGTATGGGCGACGTGGCTTGAGCGAAAACCAGCATATCCTGTGGTCTTTTCTGGCGATGATGGTTGCCTTGCTGGCAGTGGGTGCCATGACCTGGTGGGAGGGACGGGTCAGCGAAGCAAACATGGATGAAATCGTCAATCGACGGGTCATTTTTGTACATGATCTGGTGGAACTCAAATTTTTGGTGGCTCAGAACCAGTTACAGATGATCGATCTGTTAAACCATTCCGCCACCCCCTCGGTGACTCCGGTCGCGGGCAACAGGGCAGAACTCCTGCACAAGACAGGAGTTCCGGCGCCAGAGCCGCTGCCCATCCATCAACTGGATGATTCGGTGGATAATTTCAAGGCTGTCAGCCAGGCCCTGTTCAGCAGCCTGAGTGTGAATGTGGCGGCAGATGGCCAAGCGCAAACCCAATTGAAAAGTTTACAGATTCTTCTGGAAAGTTACGGGCGGCAGGGACTGGATCCCTTGCTTGAGTTTTTGCATCAGGGCGATCGTGCCAGCGCAGAGGCGCTCATGGGACAAGAACTGAAGACGCTGCAGGCTCAAATGTACCAGCAACTGGAAACCATGAATGATCAGGAGGTAGATGCGCTGCGTACGGCCTATGCCCAGGAGCAGGATCGCCGGCGCCTGTTGCGTTTGGTTCAGGCGGGTATTGGCGTACTGAGCGTGGCGGTGGCCATTTTGCTGGTAGCATTGCTGATAAGGTACCTGACCCGTTCTCTGCGTCATGCCTCGGAACTGGTGACACGCATTGCCCAGGGCCACTTTGACAATAACATCGTGGTGGAGCAACGGGATGAAATCGGTCAACTCATGTATGCCATCAAGTCTATGCAGACACGCATGGGATTTGAGGTGATGGAAGGCAGGCGTCTGGTAGACGAAAATTCACGGGTCCGGGTCGGATTAAACAATGTGAGTGCAAGCGTCATGATCGCCGACCTCCAGCACTGCATCATTTTCGTCAACAAGTCGGCCCATGCGCTACTCAGTGCGGCACAGGAAGCCATTCGTCGTGACCTCCCACTTTTTGAGACGGATGCCCTGATCGGCAGTTCCATCGATGATTTTTATGAAAATTCCGGTCATCAGAACCGGTTTCTGGAACAATTGCGCGATTCGCACCATACCTGTATCGAGTTGGGGGGGCATACTTTTCAACTCACCTTCAGCGTCGTGCTCAACGAACGGAACGAACGGCTGGGCTATGTGGTGGAATGGCTGGACCGGACTGCCGAGTTGGCAATGGAAGAAGAGGTCAACTCAGTGATCGAGAGTGCGGTCAAGGGGGATTTCTCGAAATCGATCCCGGTGAGGGGCAAGGAAGGGTTTCTGTTACGGGTCTCAGAGGGGATCAATGGGCTCATCGACAGTACTTCCGGCAGTCTCAATGAGGTCGGTCGCGTGCTTTCCTCCCTGTCTCAGGGCGATTTGACCCAGTCCATTACGCGCGACTACCAGGGGATCTTTGAACGCATGAAACAGGATGTGAATGCGGCGGTCGAACAATTGGCCTCTCTCATCCAGCAGGTCAATGACTCGGCCGATACCATCAATGCGGCCTGCAAGGAAGTCGCTTCCGGCAGTGCCGACCTGTCCAGTCGAACGGAGGAACAGGCTGCCAGCCTGGAAGAAACCGCTGCCAGCATGGAAGAATTGACCTCCACGGTCAAGCAGAATGCGGAAAATGCAAATCAAGCCAATCAGTTGGCGCGCAATGCCCAGGATGTGGCGACAACGGGGGGGGTCGTGGTGGCGCAGGTCGTTCAGACCATGGGCGATATTGGGGCCTGTTCCAAGAAGATCGTTGATATCATTGGCGTGATCGATGGCATCGCTTTTCAGACCAATATCCTGGCCCTGAATGCGGCAGTGGAAGCCGCGCGTGCCGGGGAGCAGGGGCGCGGTTTTGCAGTAGTGGCCAGCGAAGTACGTAACCTGGCCCAGCGTAGCGCGGCAGCTGCCAAGGAAATCAAGGGGCTGATCGGAGATTCGGTGGGGAAGGTGGAAGAGGGCATCGGTCTGGTGGAAAGAGCAGGTCGTACCATGACGGATGTAGTGACGTCTGTAACCCGGGTCACGGATATCATGGGGGAAATTGCGGCGGCCTCCATGGAGCAAAGTCGAGGGATTGAACAGGTCAATGTGAGCATCGCCCATATGGATGATACGACCCAGCAAAATGCCGCATTGGTGGAAGAAGAAGCTGCCGCCGCGGCTTCTCTGGAAGAGCAGGCGGAAGGCCTCAAACGTTTGATGGGGACCTTCAAGATTCACCCGGCTCCTGTGGCTCCCGGCAAAACCATTCACAAGTTGAGTCGAACCATGAGGGACTTCCCGCGTCTTCTCGCTCAGGAATCACGTACAGAACCCAGACGTCCCATGGTGTTGGGAGTCCAGAAACCAGCGGACAGTGAGGATGGTGACTGGCAGGAATTTTGAGACAGAGGTGATGGTGAGACCCCGCGAGTTTTGTTTTACTGAACGCGATTTTGAACAGGTGCGGAGTCTGATTCATGAGCGGGCTGGTATTTTTTTGAGTGAAAACAAACGGGAATTGGTCTATAGTCGGTTGACGCGACGTTTGCGGGTCACGGGCGCAAAAAGTTTTGAGGATTATTTGCAAAATTTCCTGAGGGGAGGAGATTCGGAGTGGGAGGGTTTTATCAACGCCCTGACCACCAACCTCACCTCTTTTTTTCGCGAGAACCATCATTTTGAGTTGTTGGCCCAACAGTTGCAGGACCTGGCTTCAAGGAGTCGTTCCCCCATCCGTCTGTGGTGTTCTGCCTGTTCTACAGGAGAGGAGCCCTATTCCATGGCCATGACGGTATTGGAAACCCTGGGCCCCGATCCTCCTGTCCTGATTCAGGCGACCGATATCAACACTCATGTTCTGGCCCAGGCCGAAGAAGGGGCCTATGCCGCAGAAAACCTGACCTTGAGCGAAAGGCGTCTGCACCGGTTTTTTTACAAAGGAGTGGGTAAACACTCAGGGTCGGTTAGAATTCGTCCTGAGGTGCGTCGTCTGGTTACGTTTTTTCAATTGAACCTGCTGGATGCCCATTGGCCGATCCATTCTCACCTGAATGCCATATTTTGCCGTAATGTTATGATTTATTTTGATAAAAATACGCAGTACCAAATCTTGGGGGAAATGGCCCGGCATCTCGACCCGGAAGGGTTGTTGTATGCGGGGCACTCCGAGATTTTTCACCATGCGCGCGATTTTTTCCATCTGCGCGGTAAAACCGTCTATCAACTCTCTGAGCGCAAGACAACGGGAATGACCAATCAAGTCGAGCAACGATGACAGATACGTCCTGCCAGGAGGTTTTGGCCCCGAATGGGTATTTCGATCGCCAGTTTCAGCGGGAAGCGATCAAGATTTTACCTGGAGAATATTACGTGACGGGGCGAGACATGGTTCTGGTGACCGTGTTGGGATCCTGTGTGGCAGCCTGCCTTTGGGACCGGGTGGCAGGACTGGGCGGGATGAATCATTTCATGTTGCCGGATGATCTGCGCGAGGGAGGAACACCGCTCAGCGTGGCAGGTCGTTATGGCGCTTATGCCATGGAGTTGATGATTAACCGTTTGCTCAAGGCAGGGGCCCGGCGCAGTCATCTGGAGGCCAAGGTTTTCGGGGGAGCGGAGGTGCTGCGTGGGTTTACGACGGCCCGGATTGGGGAACGCAATGCGGAATTTATCCTGGATTATCTCCAGACCGAAGATATCCCCGTTACGGCCCAGGATCTGATGGATATTTATCCCCGAAAGGTCTATTTCTTTCCCAATACGGGCAAGATTCTGGTCAAACGTCTGCGCTCGGTTCACAACGATACCATCGTGACCCGTGAGCATCGGTATGGTGAGCGTATCCGTGGAACGGATATTTCAGGAGGGGTGGAACTGTTCTAGTTCCCTGTGGCCGCAAGAATGAGAGACAGGATATCGACCGTGAATGGGACGCGCAGGATCAGGGTGTTGATCGTCGATGACTCTGCCCTGATCAGGGCTATCTTGACCGAGGTGGTCGGCAGTTTTCCCGATCTGGAAGTCGTGGGGGCCGCCGCCGACCCACTGCAGGCCCGTGACATGATCAAGGAACTGAATCCTGACGTCTTGACGCTCGACGTGGAAATGCCCAGGATGGACGGGTTGACCTTTCTTGAGCGTCTGATGCGTCTGCGTCCTATGCCTGTGCTGATGATTTCTTCCATGACCGAGCGGGGTTCTGAAGTGGCCCTCGATGCTCTGGAACTGGGGGCGGTGGATTTCATCGCCAAACCCAAACTCGATGTGGTTTCGGGATTGCAGGAGTATGCGGAAGAGATTGCCCGAAAGATTCGCATGGCGTTCCGTTCCCGTGCGGCAAGTTGCACTCAGGGCGAAGGTATGGTATCCCCGGTTCGTCACTCCGGAAAACTTTCTGCCTCTGAGAAAATCATTCTGGTGGGGTCATCCACGGGCGGTACCGAGGCCCTGAAGGTGTTTCTCGAGCCCATGCCCGAAGATGCCCCTGCCATCCTGATCACCCAGCACATGCCTGAGGCCTTTACCAAATCCTTCGCAGTCCGGCTGAATGGGTTATGTCGCATGAACGTCAAGGAGGCCGAGGAAGGTGAACGGGTCTTGCCCGGTCATGTCTATGTGGCACCAGGACATTCCCATTTACGTGTGACGCGTAACGGAACCGGATATACGCTTCGTCTGGGGGGCGATGCCCCGGTCAACCACCATCGTCCTTCGGTGGACGTTCTGTTTCAGTCCGCAGTTCAGAGCGTGGGAGCCAACGGACTGGTTATCCTGTTGACGGGGATGGGCCGGGATGGGGCCCAGGGGATGCTCCAGATGCGCCAGGCGGGTGCTTATACCATCGCCCAGGACGAAGCGACCAGCGTGGTGTATGGCATGCCACGGGCTGCTGTGGAAGTGGGCGCAGTGGATGAAGTGTTGCCTCTCGATGCGATCGCCAGGCGGGTGCTCGAACGCCTGTGCTGACGGAACTGGCAAGTTTTCCGGGAATTGGGTGGCACGGTTTTCTATGGGGAGGGGGATCGAATCCCTCTCCAGGCCACCCAGGCCCAGCCTGTCAGCATGGCCAATCCACCCAGCGGCGTGATGGCTCCGAGCCAGGAGGCGCCGGTCAAGGCCAACAGGTAGAGGGATCCTGAAAATACCAGTACACCTCCGCCGATCAGTTGGCCTGGGCCGCGTACGTCCACGCCCGTCCACCCCCCCAGGCCGATCAGTCCCACCGCATTCCACAGTTGATACTCCACCCCGGTATGCCATACCTCCAGTAGAGGCGGCGCCAGGACCGAACGCAGGGCATGAGCCCCGAAAGCACCCAGTGCAATCCCTGTGAAAGCCAGCAAGGCACCGCTCAGGAGCAGTATTCTCCGGGACGAATTATTGGACTGCATAGAAAGGTCCGGTAAAAGGGGTGCTGCCTTGGGTGACCTGGGCGCCATTCAACCCATTGATGATGGAATGGCCATAAAAGTAGGGCAAGCCAAAATCCGCCGATCCCGCCGTAGCCCCATTGCTCGTTCCACTGTCATTGAAGGCGCGGTCCCCATTGCTCAGGCCGCTTGAAATATCGAGCAGCCCGAAGGAAAGCGGTGTGGTATTGGATGAATTGACGAAGGAAGTAGCCGTGCCCGTGATCGTCATCAGGGTCTGGGGATTGTAGTCCCCGTTGGAATTGGTAGGGACACCCGTCAGGGGGATGAAATACAGATTTGATCCGCTGTCGAAGAAGGAGCCCGGATAGGTTCCGGTCTGGCCATTCAGGCTGGCTGTAAAATTGCCGATATTCGGTCCCGAGGCGGGTACAGGGAGTACTGAATAACTGGTGGCGAGGGAGTTATTGGTCTGGGTGTTGATACCGAAAGTCAATGTGCCATTTGCCGTGAATTGTCCTTGAGAATTAACGGTGGGCAGGGTCAACACCACTCCGTTGTTGTCGCTGCTGAAGGCGGCCACAGGGTTGAAGACGACACTGGTCAGGGCAAGGTTGCCAGACCCCGTGTTCGGGCTGCTGGCACAGGCATAGTAGGGACTGAGGTCATGCAGGAATACCCCCACGCCCAGCAGTCCGTTGCCACCGATTCCATCCAGGTTGCCGATGTCGGTGCCTGCATTGCTGGTGCAACTGCCCGGTGGCGTGAAGGGATATTGACCGCCAACCAACTGGATGGGAATCGGGTTGGCAGTGGTTTCTCCACCCACTTTAACCGTGGCCTGGTAAATCCCTCCCCACATGTAGCCCCCCAAAAACTGGGCGCATTCCGTGACGGGCACCGTACCGTTGGTGACGGCAGGAAGATTCAGGGCGCTGATCCCGGGGAAATCGGCGCGTACCCTCAGTCCGTAGGAACCCGTATCCACGATGACATGATCGACGGTAACACATTGGCTTCCATGGCAGACCTGCACCGTAACATAGGGCATGTTCATGGAAGGGTAGTTTACCGCAGCATATTGTTCCACAGTGACCGGTACCTGATTGGATGTCGATGACGATGCGGCTGTAAACGGCGTGGGAATGGTGGTGGCTGGGACGGTCAAGGCATTGCAGGTCTGGGGAGGGGCCGCCGTGGGGCCACCGCCACCGCCACCGCCACAGGCCGTCAGGGCCAGGAAAACCCCGGGGATCAGGGATCGCAGGAAGAATTTCAGGGGAAGCGTCTTCATGGGGCTACCCCGATGAGAGAGAGGTCCAGACCGGCAGGGAGCAGAGCGGGCGCATAAGCGGAGCCTTGGTAGGCGCCCATATGACCACTGGCATGAACGACCAGGGCGGGGGTATGGAGGGCAATCGGAGCCCGGTAGGCTCCAGGGCGGAGAGGACGCTTCTGGAGCGACTGTTGGTACTGGGGAAAATAGGAACCCAGAAAAACGCTGGCGTCGGGCAGGGTGGGCCCTGACCAGGTCAAGGCAAAGACAGTGCCATGACTGGAGTATTCCGTCACGACCACATGTTGCAAGGTTTCAACCGTTTGCTGACGAATCCCCCCGGGCGGGGTGGCAGAAGCCGCATGGGCCGGGACATAGGAGGTCAGGGGAAAACCTTCCTGGGGCACTTGCTGATCACTCCCCCCTAACGCTGCCCATCCCTTCAAAGACACCATGAAACCGAGAACACCCAATGACCGGAGCACACGCACCATCTTCAAAACCTCGCTACGGGGGGAAAGGCTTCAGACTAACAGAATGAGCGAGTTGGATTGTAACTCTCTGTAAAAGTTCAGGGCTGGTCAAGCGTACATCCTGCCGACCACCACGCAATCCCGGGCAGGGATTTCTGTATTTCGGGAACGATGGTGGCCGCGTCGCTTCCTTGCCTGATCGCTGTGGATGTCCATTCCGGCGGCCGGCGTTTATCGGCCCTTGAACAAGGCATCCACCCTGGCGGCGCAGATGAAATCGTTTTCCGACAGACCATCGAGGGCGTGTGTCGTAAATTCCACGCGACATTGGTTGTAACTTACTGTCATGTCGGGGTGATGATTTTCGCAATGGGCCAGCCATGCCACCGCGTTCACGAATGCCATGGTCTGGTAATAGTTCTTGAATCCGAAGGACTTTTCGATGGCTCGGCCACGCAATACCCAGCCATCGAGTTGTGCCAGTAAGGGGGGGATCTCGCTGTGCGAGAGCGGAGGAACACCGCCTTCGCAGGGTTTGCAGTGCTTATGGGTCAACGCGCAGATTTCGTCCATGGCTTTCTCCACTTGAGAGCTTGAGTATCATTATCTTCCACTTTTGATTACCAGAATGGGGCTATGGTGTTGAATTGTTTCCACTGGAGGTCGAGTTGACCGGTTAACTGCCTGGTTTCGCAGGCTAACCATCCCTTGACAAGGCAGGAAGTGGCGAGGTCCACGTCCGGTAATTCTTTGAAGAGATGGTTTGCGGTTACGGCATCGTTGATTGCTCCGAGTGTATCCTGAAGTCCAGACAGGGCGGTCAGAAATGAATGTGCAGAACGAGCGGGGTAGAGAGGCAAGAAAAACTCGGATGCATAGCGCAATTTCTTCCCATTGATACGAAGGGTGTGCAGTTGTTCCGGATGAAGGGTGGTAATGCTTCTTCCGCGTTTCCTGAAATTGTGATAGCACTTTTCCAAGACCAAATTCGCAAAATGACCAATCGAAGAAGCGTTGCCTTGCAACCAGGAATCGTGGGCCAAGGCTGCTTTGAGTTCAAGCAACAAAGCCTGAAAGCGATGTGACTCGATGGCGGTTATGGCTCTGTCCCGATTTTTCCTGCGCAGGACATCGCTTGATTGCTGCAGTTTCGCAAAATCGTGTTCCTGTGACAGGGCTGCCAAGATCGGCGGAAGTATTTTCAGGACGAAAACATCCCAGTTTCTTGCTGGTCCCAACTCTTCCAACAACCATTTCAATTCCGTGGAGATGTCAGAGAAGGCGGTTTCGTCGAAAGCATGAGGGGAAATGCCAAAAGTGGACCGCATGCGCCTCAGCGCAACGCGCATTTTGTGCAGGTGGTTGCTGTCCGGGTCGCGAGTAAGAAATACCTTTGCGTTGTCCTGCAATTGCTGTCGGCAATCCCTCACGGTTTCCATACAGGCCTTCGCGGCATCCATTTTGCCTCTTGGTGACTATATTGCGTCACTAAATTGAGCGGATGGGTAGAATATTTCCATGCGTTTCACGACCAGGTGTCGATGCGGAGAACCCGGCAGCGCGTCACGCAAATGTACCACGACTTTCCCATGGCTGGAATACGAAACCTCAACATCCGAACGTTTGAAAATAGTCGTCAGAATCGTTGTATGATGGGGTTCCTCTCAGAAAACGCCGAACAGGAGAAATCAGATGAAGTATGCTCAATTCGTTATTGCGGCCAGTATTTTTCTGATCCATACGCCGGTAATTGCCGACGAAACTGTGACCGGGTCGAATCTGCCAAAGTTCAGGGAGTTTCAGGATTGTTCAGACTGTTCTGTAATGGTCGCGCTTCCAGTGGGCAGTTTCGACATGGGCTCCAACAACGGCGAGGCTAATGAAAAACCCGTGCACCGCGTCACCATAGCCCAAGTTTTTGCCATAGGCAAGACTGAAGTGACCCAGGGACAGTGGAAGGCGATCATGGGCAATAATCCGAGTCATTTTAGCGGCGGATTGTTCACCAGAAATTGTGGAGAAAACTGCCCGGTGGAAAATGTCAGTTGGGATGATGTCCAGGATTTTATCCAGAAACTCAACGCCAGGACTGGCAAACAGTATCGCCTGCCTTCTGAGGCGGAATGGGAATACGCCTGTCGGGCAGGCGGACAGCAGAAATACTGCGGCAGAGATGATCTGGGCAACGTGGCGTGGGACGTCAGCAACAGCGATGACATGACCCATCCCGTAGCCCAAAAACAGGCCAATGCCTTTGGCCTGTACGACATGAGCGGCAACGTCTGGGAATGGGTGGAGGACAGTTGGCACGATAATTACAACGGAGCGCCAACGGATGGCAGTGTGTGGCAGGGAGATGGCGCGAAGCGCGTGCTTCGCGGCGGTTCCTGGAACAGCGGGCCGCAGGGTACTCTCGCGGCTTACCGTATTATGGGCAGGCCGGCAGAGGGGGAACACGATGTTGGTTTTCGGCTTGCCAGGACACTTCCGTAGCATCGTGAAAAGGTGTCTTTGGTGGTCCGGTCGAAAAATACCCCAGGATCAACATTCAAGATGTCTTTAACATCGCTCTTTGGCGCCAGACAAATACTAAATCTGGCTATTCTTGAATTTCGACTGCTTCATGTAGACTCCCCCCCTGCTCGAGAAAATTCTACATTTCATTCCCGATTTTTACGGGGGGACTACCGATGATGCGGACAGGTTCTGGCCAGTTGGAGGGCGTTTGGATATGGTGCGATCTGGTACGGGTATTGCTGTGGCAACAGGCGCAGTGAGCGCCCCTGCCCCCATTGCAGTCAGTGAAGTCGATGTGGCAATCCACACCGCGAGCGGTATCTGTGATGCGGCACTTGTGCATCCGCTGGGTAGCGGTGCGTGGCCTGCGGCCATCATGTTCCCCGATGCCTTTGGGCTTCGTCCCACCATGCGGGACATGGCGAGACGGCTGGCGGCGGAAGGCTACACGGTCCTCGTCCCGAATCCGTTCTATCGCCTGACAAAAGCACCAGGGGTCGGGCCTGATTTCGATTTTCAAAAGCCCGAAGATCGGGCCAGACTGAGCGCGCTGCGGACACCGTTGACCAACGAAAATGTAATGCGGGATGCTTCTGCATTCGTTGCTTTTCTTGACACCCAGCCGTTTGTGAGCAGGAAAGCAAGGATGGGTGTCGTTGGCTATTGCATGGGCGGCCTGATGACAATGCAGGCGGCTGCGGGAGTGCCAGATCGAATTGGCGCAGGCGCGTCCTTTCATGGCGGCGGTTTGGTTACCGACAAGTTGGACAGCCCACACCGGCTTGTTCAAAAAATGCGGGCGGAGTACTACTTCGGCATCGCAGCGAACGACGATGAGCGTCAGCCGGAAGCCAAGACCGAACTTGCGGAGGCATTTAAGGCTGCAAAACTGCCTGAAAAAATTGAAGTTTATGAAGGTACCCTGCATGGATGGTGCATTAGGGACATGCCAATCCAGGGAGGCAGGCCTATCTACGATGAACTCCAGGCGGAACGCGCGTGGGGCGAACTCCTGGTTTTATTCAGACGGGTATTGACATAGGGCCGCCTCATTGGAGTTGCTGAATGTGCGCTATTTTGGGAAGATCACCAATACGCCGGAGGTGATTGAAAAGTTGGTCGAGCAACTCGGAAAAGGGGATGCGAATTTATCTTTTTGTTTTTGCTTCGAGGGCGGGCTCTGCGGTTTACGGTAGGGATGCAATGTGCAATACTGACCCATCATGGCCGACCCCAACGACAACAATGCAATAATCACCGTCGACCTCACCAAGCACTTCGATCAGGTCACTGCGCTCGACCGCCTGTCTCTGAAAGTACGAAGCGGCCTGATCTTCGGCCTGTTGGGTCCGAACGGCGCAGGCAAGAGCACAACGATTAAAATCCTCACCACCCTGCTGGACGCGAGTTCTGGCTCCGCCACGATAGCTGGTTTCGATGTGGCAAAAAGCCCCATCGAAGTACGTCGACGCATTGGCTACGTACCCCAACTGCTGTCGGCTGACGGTGCCCTGACCGCCATCGAGAACCTCAACCTGTCGGCAAGGCTCTATGGTTTGCACGGAGGAGAACTCAAAGTACGCGTGAGTGAGGCCTTGTCCTTTTCCGGGCTCGATACAGTAGCGAACAAGCCGGTCAAAACCTATTCGGGTGGGATGATCCGCCGTCTCGAGATAGCCCAGGCAACGCTGCATTATCCTGAGGTTCTGTTTCTGGACGAACCGACCATCGGTCTGGATCCCGTTGCCCGTAAAACCGTGTGGGAACGGCTCAAAGATCTCCGCCGGTCCAGGCGGACGACCATCCTGATCACGACGCACGACATGGAAGAGGTTGACGTGCTTTGCGACGAACTGGCCATTCTTGATCGCGGTCGCTTGGCGGTCACGGGAAGTCCCGGGGAACTCAAGTCCCGATTGGGCGCTCAAGCAAGTCTGGACGACGTATTCGTGCACTTCAGTGGCAGCGTGATGGAGCGGGAAGGCAATTACCGCCAAATCCGTGAAAACCGTAGCGCCATTCACCGATTGGAGTAGCCATGCTTCGCTTCGCTCGTGAAAGCCTCGCCATTGCCAGTGCCGAAATGCACAAGTTGGTCCGGGATCCGACCGAGATGTTCTCACGGGCCATCCAACCCGTGCTGTGGCTGGCCATATTCGGCCAAGTCTTCAGTAGGGTCAGGGGAATCCCCACGGGCAACCTGAACTACCTGGATTACATGGCTCCCGGAATTCTTGCGCAAAGCATCCTGTTCAGCGCCATTTTCTATGGGATCGCAGTCATCTGGGAACGCGATCTGGGGATCGTTCACAAGTTGTTGGTCACCCCGGCGCACCGTAGCGCACTGATTGGGGGTAAGGCCTTGGCGGCTGGCCTGCGCGGACTGGTTCAGGCGATCGTCGTGTATGGCGTCGCGGTTATCCTGAAAGTCAATATCCGCTGGGAATTTCTGCCTATTCTGACGGCAGCCGCAGGTGTATTCATCGGGTCGGGCGTCTTCTCCACCTTTTCTCTGCTCATTGCCTCCATCGTCAAAACCCGCGAAAGATTCATGGGGATTGGCCAAGTATTGACGATGCCCCTGTTTTTCGCTTCAAACGCCATCTATCCTCTGGAATTGATGCCGGACTGGCTCAAAAGCATTGCGATATTCAATCCGCTGACCTATCTGGTGGATGTGCTCCGTGGTTCGATGATTGTCGGCGGGGTGAGCACCTTTCCCGTCATCACCAGTTTCGGGGTGATGGGCCTTGTCTTTCTGATTCTTCTGGCATTGGCTTCGAAAATCTATCCCGGGCTGGCGCGCTAACCGGCCTCCTTCTTATGGTTATGGTTGAACCCGGCGAGGAAATCTCGTGTATATCCCCCCTCAATTCAATGATCCTGCCGGATCAAAAGTCGATATGCAAACGCAGTCCGTACACATCGACCGGACCGCGCAGTTGATTGTACGCGGGATTGCCGATGTGTTGCCAGTCCGCCGTCAGGTGAACCCCTTC
>JAKABO010000041.1 GCA_021796835.1 Pseudomonadota bacterium
GCCGCCCATCCGTGCCGCGCATGGCGTTTCCGTCGCCCACCCGGATCTGCGGGCCCAGGTGGAGCGCGCCTGCCTGGAGATGGGACAGGCGCCCTGCTGGCATTCCAGCAAACCTTCCGAAGGGGGGATTTGCAATGGATACGACAACCCGGCCCAACTCGGTCCGGATCGCTGGATGGCCCTGCAGGGCGCCTGGCAGCTCCAGCACCGGGCGGCCCTGGTGGTGATGGCGGGAACGGCCACCACGCTGGACAGTCTGGATGAAAAGGGGCATTTTCTAGGGGGGATGATCCTGCCCGGACTGACCCTTATGCGCCACAGCCTCCACCAGAGCACGGCGCACCTTCCGGCCATAGCACAGGGAACCTATACCCTGCAGGCCCGTTCCACCCAGGATGCCATCCGGAGCGGAACCCTGGCGGCCACCCTCGGAGCCCTCACACTGGCCCGGGAGGCGCTCAGTCAAAAGGATTGCCGGGTGCCCGTCTTTTTGGGCGGGGGACACCATGCCGAACTCAGTCCGTATCTGGAAGCGCCTCTTCACATCTACCCGGAACTGGTTCTGGAAGGGCTGGCCCTGCTCCTGGAGAAGGATCAGGCGCGGATCTGATGCAGGAGCGCCGTGGTGGAACGCTCATGTTCGAAGGGAATGGACAGCACCCGCCCCCCCCGCGCAAGCACGGACGGTGCCCCCACGATGGCGGACACAGGCCAGTCCCCCCCCTTCACCAGGACCTCGGGCTGACACTCCAGAATGCGGGCCAGAGGGGTATCTTCTTCGAACCAGGTCACCAGACTCACGCATTCCAGAGCGGCCACCAGTGCCAGCCGGTCGGCCAGGACATTGATGGGGCGATCAGCCCCCTTGCCCAGACGACGCACGGAAGCATCACTGTTCAGGGCCACCACCAGAGCAGCGCCCTGCGCCCGCGCCCGCGCCAGATAAGTCACATGTCCGCGATGCAGGATGTCGAACACCCCGTTGGTAAACACCAGGGGACGAGGAATCCCCTCCAGGCGCGCCGGCCAGCATTCGGGCGCGACGATCTTCCGTTCGAAGGCGGGAGGCGTGTCCTGCACTACCGGCTCAGGGGGATACCGGTTGAGTCGTGGCGGGCAGTCCTTCCTCCACCGGCGCGGGGGCCTGGACCGGCGCGGGCGGTCCACTCTCGGCCTTGACCGCCGGGTTGGCTTCACTGGTCGGGATGGACGCCGTCGAATATTCAAAGACCTTGACGACTTTCTTGACCCCACTGGTGGTACTGGCCAGTTTGGCTGCGGCATCTCCCTCGCCCTGGGTCACCAGACCCATCAGGTAGACAACATCACCACTACTGGTCACACTCACCTGCAGGGGCGAGAATTTACTGTTATTGTCGGTAATGAAGCGGGTATTGACCTTGGTGGTCAGATAGGCATCCTCTGCCCGCTGGGACAGGGAACTGGGCGGTCCGATCCGGATATCGTCGATGACCTGCCGCACGTTCGTCAACTTGTGCGCCATGGCATCCACATCGCTCCGCGTCGCCTCATCCGGCACCTGACCCGTCAACAGCAGGTTGCGGTTGAAACTGGACGCATTGACATTGACATCGCTGCCGTATTTTCTTGAAATGGCTTCCGACATATGGATCTGAATGTCTTCATCATCCAGCTGGGCGCCCGTGGTACGCCGGTCCTGCGCCACCAGTCCGGTTCCCACCGCGCCCGTCGCCATCAGGGGCACACACCCCTGTGTCAGAGGCAAGACACCCAGCATCAACCATAGAGACCAGTTTTTTTTCATTCGTCCGCTCCTACCAGAATACAATCGATGGCATCGCACAAACAGTGCAACACCAGAATGTGAACCTCCTGAATCCGTGCCGTGTTCTGAGCCTCCACCGAGAGGTGGACATCATTCCCCGTCAGCAACTCGGCCAGTTTCCCCCCGCCCTTGCCCGTCAGTGCCACCACCACCATGTCACGATCATGCGCTGCCCGAACCGCCTCGAGAACATTGGGGGACTGCCCGCTGGTGGAAATGGCCAGCAGAATATCCCGCGCCTGTCCCAGAGCCTGCACCTGCTTGGAAAATACCTTGTCGAACTGGTAATCATTGGCGATGGAAGTCAGGGTCGAAGCATCGGTGGTCAGCGCAATCGCCGCCAAGGGGGGGCGCTCCACCTCGAAGCGGTTGAGCAACTCGGCGGAAAAATGCTGCGCATCCGCCGCCGACCCGCCATTCCCGCACACCAGAATCTTGCCTTCTGCCAACAGGCACTGCACCATGCGCTCCGCTGCCATGGCAATGGGGGCGGACAGCACTTGCGCCAGCGTCATCTTCAATTGGGCACTTTCCTGAAAGTGCCGGGTCATGCGAGCGATCAGATCCATCGCCCCATTGTAAACCATATCCCCGGTACAGGTGAACCTCCCGCTCAGGACCCCTTGAGACGCAACGCCTCGGCATAGAGCTGGTTACGGGGCAACCCCGTCGCCTCTCCCATCCATTGCACGGCTTCCCTGACCGGCAAATGGGTCAGCAAAACAGCCAGCCAGCGTTCCTGGGCCGGTTCCAGCGCCGTAGCGGCCCGGACCACCACGGGGGCCGGCTCGACGGCCAGGACGAATTCTCCGCGCTGCTGGTTGGGATCCGCCTGGACCCACTGTACGGCTTCCTCGAGCGTGGAGCGGTGCAGGGTCTCGAAACGCTTGGTCAACTCGCGCCCCAGGGTCACCCGGCGAGTCCCCCCCCATTCCTGGGCCAACACCGTCAACGTGGCCAGAATACGGTGCGGCGCTTCGTAAAAGACCACCACGGCAGCCAGATCCGCCAGGGACTGGATTTGACGCTGGCGTTCCCCCTTCCTGGCCGGCAAAAAGCCATGAAAATAAAACTGCGGACAGGTCATCCCCGCAACCGACAGCAAGGTCGTCACTGCGCTGACCCCGGGAATCGGCACCACCTTCCCGCCGGCATTCAGGACCTCATCCACCACCCGCGCGCCGGGATCGCTGATGGCAGGGGTTCCCGCATCGGAAATCAGGGCCACCGAGTGCCCTTCCTGCAATTTGTGGATCAGAAGTTGCGCCTTTTTACGTTCATTGTGCTGATGCAGGGACATCAGGGGCGCCATAATCCCGAAGTGGTCCAGCAAGGGACGGGAAGTGCGGGTATCCTCGGCCGCGATCAGGTCCACCTTGCGCAACACCTCGAGGGCGCGCAGGGTCAGATCTCCCAGATGACCAATGGGGGTCGCCACCACATAGAGCGTGCCCTCAGGTCCCGGGGATTCAGAAGCGTGCAAGGGGGAATATGTCAAGGAACTCTCCATGAACCAGAAAGGCAGTACAGCAGAAGAATGGGCCGCCCAGTTTCTGCAACGTCAGGGACTGACTCTCATCACCCGAAACTACCACTGCCGATTCGGTGAAATCGACGCCATTGCACGGGACGGAACCACCCTGGTTTTCGTGGAAGTGCGCTGGCGGCAGCGCGCCACTTCCCTTCTACTCGAAAGCATCGACGCCCGCAAACAGCGGTGCTGGTGGCTGACCGCGCGACACTATCTGGCACATCACGGTCTTCCGGCGCGCTGCCGCTTCGATGTCCTGCTCCTGGAAGGCCATCACTGCCACCTGCGGCATTGGCTCCGGAATGTAGCCCTCGACTCCTTCAGTCGCGAAAGTTATTGAACTGCAGGGGGATCTCCAGATCACGGGCGCGGATCAGAGCGATGGCTTCCTGCAACACATCGCGCTTGGCCCCGGTGACCCGCACCGTGTCCCCTTGCAAACTCCCCTGCACCTTGAGTTTGCTGTCCTTGAGCAACTTGACGATCTTCTTGCCCAATTCGGTTTCCACCCCCACCTTGACCGTCACGACCTGCTTGACCTTGGCACCGCCAATGGTTTCTTCCTTGCCAAAATCCAGCGTACGGATATCGATGCCCCGCTTGACCAGTTTGAGGCGCAATATTTCCTTGACCTGTTCCAGTTTGAACGCATCGTCGGCATAGACCGTCAATACATACTCGCTTTGTTCCACCCGGGCATCGGACCCCTTGAAGTCGAAGCGCGTCCCTACCTCCCGGTTGACCTGCTCCACCGCATTGCGCACTTCCTGCTTGTCCACTTCGGAAACGATGTCGAAAGAAGGCATTTTCCTTTTACCCCTTGCGCTGCAAACGGGCGGCAATGCGCATGCGCAGCGCATTGAGGCGGATGAACCCCGCCGCATCGGCCTGCTGGTACGCCCCCCCGTCGTCTTCAAAAGTGGCGATGGTCGGATCGAAAAGAGAGTCCGTCCGTGACTCCCGTCCGACCACCGTCACCGTCCCCTTGTATAACTTGAGGCGAACCCATCCGTTCACGGTCTGCTGGGTGTGATCGATCAGGGTTTGCAGGGCCCGCCGTTCCGGGCTCCACCAGTAACCGTTATAAATCAGGGCCGCGTAGCGAGGCATCAGATCATCCTTGAGGTGCGCCACTTCACGGTCCAGAGTCAGGGATTCGATGGCCCGGTGCGCCTTGAGCAAAATCGTTCCGCCGGGGGTCTCATAGCACCCGCGCGATTTCATTCCGACAAAGCGGTTTTCCACCAGATCCAGGCGCCCAATCCCATGCTCTCCGCCCATGCGGTTGAGTTCGGCCAATAAAGTCGCGGGCGTCATGGGGACCCCGTTCAGGGTGACGGCATCGCCCTTCCCGAAGGTCAGTTCCAGGTAGCAGGGTTGATCCGGAGCCGCTTCGGGAGCCACGGTCCAGCGCCACATGTCCGCCTCGGGCTCGCGCGCCGGGTCTTCCAGGCCCTTGCCTTCATAGGAAATGTGCAGCAGGTTGGCATCCATGCTGTAGGGACTGCCGCCGTTCTTGTGTTTCATCTCCACGGGAATCCCGTGGGATTCGGCGTAGGCCAGCAATTTTTCGCGCGAGTTCAGGTCCCATTCGCGCCAGGGGGCAATCACCTTGATGTTGGGTTCGAGGGCGTAATAGCCCAGTTCGAAACGCACCTGATCGTTCCCCTTCCCCGTCGCTCCGTGAGAGACCGCATCGGCCCCCACCTGTCGGGCAATCTCGATCTGGCGCTTGGCGATCAGGGGGCGGGCAATACTGGTCCCCAGCAGGTACTCGCCCTCGTAAACCGTGTTGGCGCGAAACATGGGATAAACGAAGTCGCGCACGAACTCCTCACGCAGGTCCTCGATGAAGATCTGCTGAATACCGAACTGCTGGGCCTTGCGCCGCGCCGGCTCCAGTTCTTCCCCCTGTCCGATGTCCGCCGTGAAGGTAACCACCTCACATTGGTAGGTATCCTGCAACCACTTGAGGATGACCGAGGTATCGAGCCCTCCGGAATAGGCCAAGACAACTTTCCTGATATCACTCATCACTGCGCTTTCCTTGTCAATCGTTGCCGGGGATCATGCCGTTTCCAGACGCCCCAGGAGCAAATATTCCATCAACGCCTTCTGCACATGCAGACGATTCTCCGCCTCATCCCACACCACGCTCTGCACCCCTTCCAATACCCCGGCAGACACCTCTTCCCCCCGGTGAGCGGGCAGGCAATGCATGAACAGGGCTTCGGGATGGGCCTGAGCCATCATTTCCTCGTCCACCCGGAAATCCGCGAAAACTTCACGCCGCACTTCGCTTTCGGCTTCATAGCCCATGCTGGTCCAGACATCCGTGGTCACCAGATGCGCGCCCCGCACCGCATCCATGGGATCGGCAAAGACACTCAGATGTGCCAGTTCTTCGGAAGTGGCTGCCCGTGTGTCCAGGGCATAGCCGTGGGGGGTCGAAACATGCAACTGGAACCCGAACAGGGCAGCCGCCTGCAACCAGGTGGCACACATGTTGTTGCCGTCGCCCACCCAGGCCACGGTCTTGCCCGCCAGGGAACCGCGCTGCTCCATGAAGGTGAAGATGTCCGCCATGATCTGGCAGGGATGGTATTGATTGGTCAACCCGTTGATGACGGGAACCCGGGAATGCACCGCAAAGCGCTCGATGATGGACTGGTCGAAGGTACGGATCATGACGATGTCCACCATCCGGGAAACCACCCGCGCCACATCCTCGATGGGTTCGCCCCGTCCCAACTGGGTTTCACCCGTGGTCAGGTTGATGGCCGAACCGCCCAACTGGTGAATGCCGGCCTCGAAGGACACCCGTGTGCGCGTGCTGTGTTTCTCGAACACCATGGCCAACATGCGATCCCTGAGGGGATGGTAGATGGTATAGGACTTGAAAAGCGCCTTGAGGTGACGGGTGCGCTGAAAGAGGTAGTCGAATTCCTCCTGGGTAAAATCCTTGAACTGAAGAAAATGCTTCATGCCCCCTCCAAAAACTGCCGCACCAGGGGAATCAACCCGGACAGCAACCGCTCGATGTCCGCCTGTCCGATGATCAACGGCGGAAGCAACCGGACGACCTTGTCCGAGGTGACATTGATCAACAGCCCCTTCTCCAGGGCCAACGTGACCAGGGCCCCACAGGGACGATCCAGTTCGATGCCCACCATCAGCCCCTGCCCCCGGATCGCCACGACTCCCGAGACCGAGGCCAGCCCCGCTTCCAGTCCGGCCCGCAACTGTTCCCCGCGTTCCCGCGCATTGGCCAGCAATCCTTCGGATTCCATGATCTCCAGCGTGGCCAGGGCAGCCGCGCACACCAGGGGTCCGCCCCCAAAAGTCGTGCCGTGATTTCCGGGTTTGAACACCTCGGCGGCTTTCCCACGCGCCAGACACGCGCCGATGGGCACACCGGAACCGAGGCCCTTGGCCAGAATCAGCACATCCGGAGAAACCCCGGCCTGCTGGCTGGCAAACCAGTCCCCGGTCCGACCGATGCCGGTCTGGACCTCATCCACCATATAGAGCCACTGGCGTTCCTCGCACAGCCGCTTCACCCCTTGCTGGTAGGCGTGGTCCGCCACGTGAATGCCGCCCTCTCCCTGGATGGGCTCCAGCAGGACGGCCACCACATTGGAATTGCGTTCGGCCACCGCGGCCACGGCATCCAGATCGTTGTAGGGAACACGCACGAAACCGGACACCAGCGGTTCGAAGCCCGCCTGGGCCTTACGGCTGCCGGTTGCCGAAAGCGTGGCGATGGTACGTCCATGCCAGGCCTTTTCCATGACGATGAGGGTGGGCAGTTCGATACCGCGCTGATGTCCGTACAGGCGCGCGAGTTTGATGGCTGCTTCGTTGGCTTCCGCCCCCGAATTGCAGAAAAAGGCCCCGTCCATCCCGGCAATCCGGCATAACCGTTCCGCCAACTGTTCCTGGCGCAACACGCGATAAACATTCGAGGTATGGATCAACTGTCCGGCCTGCTCGGCAATCGCGCGTACCAGACGAGGGTGCGCATGGCCCAGTCCGTTGACGGCAATACCCGCCAAAGCATCCAGATAAACGCGCCCCGCCTCATCCCACAGCCAAACCCCCTGACCATGGGTGAAAGCCACGGGCAACCGTGCGTAGGTATTGAGCAAATGATCCATGCACTCTCCCATTCAAGAAAGCGATAAAACAAAAACGGCGACGATATGCCTACCGCCGCCTCAGGGACTTACCCCTTCAACCAGAAAGCGTAGGTCGGTCAGGCACTCATCCCCTTGATCGCAGCGGACAACCGGCTTTTGGTGCGTGCGGCAGAATTCTTGTGAATGATTTTCTTGTCGGCGATCCGGTCAATGGTGGAAGTGGCTACTTGAAACACGGTCTGTGCAGCGGTCTTGTCCCCTTCCAGAACGGCCTTGCGCACCTTCTTGATGGCGGTACGCAAGGTAGAGCGCAGGGACATGTTGTGCGCGCGCTGGGCTTTGGCCTGACGGGCACGTTTTTCGGCTTGAGCGGAATTGGCCATTTTGAATCACCTCTGGTGGACGGGAAATACCGTCACGCATCATTAACATTAACGGAAACCCTGGATTCTAACCTGTTGACCGAGGATTATCAATCCCATGAAAAGAAAAAAAGCAAGGGAAATTGAAATTGACAGGGGGATGGGGTATAGTCGAGACTGGATCTAATCTTAGGGAAGGAGAAGGCAGTGAGCATGGTACCCGATCGCGCCGAGTTGGTGGATCGCTTGCGGACGTTCGACATCATCCCCACGCACCAGCGTCTGGTGATTGCCCAGGCATTGTTTTCCCGACGCCAGCACGTTTCGGCCGATCAGTTACTCAGCCAGGTCAACCTGACCCATGCCGAGGTTTCCAAGGCCACCATCTACAACACGCTCAACCTGTTCGAAGAAAAAGGCCTGGTCCGGCGCGTCGTCGTTGATCCGGAACGGATTTTCTACGACACGTTCATCGACTCCCATCCTCACCTCTTTGACGTCGAGAAAGGCGAACTGTACGACATCGAAGCCCCAGACCTGCAGATCGTCGGGCTTCCGCCGCTGCCGCCCGGCATGCGCCAGGAAGGGCTGGACATCGTCATTCGCATGCGCCCCGTCGCGTCCTTCAACCAGGGCTGACCAGTTCCCGGACGACACCGGACCTCGCCGAAAGGCGGGTCAGGCCAGTGCTTTGGGCAGAGGGAAAACCACGCGTTCCGGCGTCCCCTCCAGTTCCTGAACCCCCTGCGCCCCCAGGTGCTTCAGCCGGTCCACCACTTCCTGAACCAGAACGGCAGGCGCAGAAGCCCCGGCCGTGACCCCCACATGGGATTTCCCCACCAGCCAGGCCGGGTCCAGATCGTCGGCACGGTCCACCATGTAAGCCTCGATCCCGCGGTGGAGAGCCACTTCACGCAAGCGGTTCGAATTGGAACTGGTGGGAGAACCCACCACGATGACCAGGTCCGCGCGCCGGGTCAAGTCCTTGACCGCATCCTGACGATTCTGCGTGGCGTAGCAGATGTCGTCCTTGCGTGGGCCCTGAATGGCCGGATAACGAAGGCGCAGGGCGTCGATCACGCGCTGGGCGTCGTCCACCGACAAGGTGGTCTGGGTGACATAAGCCAGTCGTTCCGGGTGGCTGACCTTCAAATTTTCCACATCCGCCGGGGTTTCCACCAGATAGATGCGGTCGGGGGCCTGACCCAGCGTTCCTTCCACCTCGGGGTGTCCGCGATGCCCGATCATGACGATTTCCTGACCGGCCGCGTGCAAACGGGCCACTTCGGTGTGAACCTTGGTCACCAGGGGGCAGGTGGCATCGAACACATGCAGGCCACGCGCTTCCGCCTCGGCCCGCACGGCCATGGAAACCCCATGGGCACTGAAAATGACCGTGGAACCTGCGGGAACCTGGGCCAGTTCGTCCACAAAAACTGCTCCCTGACGGCGCAAATTTTCCACCACGAACCGGTTATGCACCACCTCGTGGCGCACATAAATCGGCGGACCGAAACGTTCGAGGGCCCGTTCCACGATCTCGATGGCACGATCCACCCCCGCACAGAAACCACGGGGATTGGCCAGAATCACAAAAAATGGGGGTCGCTCGCTCATGCCAAAGGCCCTCCTGACTTCTCTCCGGATTTGGCAGAAGCGCGTTTGCCCTGCCCCTCCAGAAGCAACATGACCACGCCCACCGTAATGGCCGAATCCGCTCCGTTGAACGCGGGCCAGTAATGTTGTCCCACATGCCATTGCACGAAATCGGTCACCTCTCCCGCCACCAGACGGTCCACCAGATTCCCCAGGGCGCCCCCCATGATCAGCGCCAGCCCGGTGCAAAACCAGCGCTCTGCGGCATGGCGCCAGATCAGGATACTGAGCACGATGACGGCAAGCACGGCGATGGCGCTGAACAATCCTTTCTGCCACCCCCCCGAACTGGCCAGAAAACTGAACGCCGCGCCCTGGTTGAAAGCCAGCACCCAGTTGAACCAGTCCGTCACCCGCACCACCTGCCCCGGCACCAGATGTCCGCGTACCCAGGCCTTGCTGGCCTGATCCGCCCCCACCACACCCAGGGCAAGCAGCCAGCCCCATCCCAGGCTACGCATGCTGGCGCTCCTCTCC
>JAKABO010000002.1 GCA_021796835.1 Pseudomonadota bacterium
GCAGAAACAGTTCCGAGGATTTTTGACGGGCAATCCAGTGGAACCAGAGTCCCAGCCATTTTTTGCCCAAGCCCAGCAACAGGGACAGAATGACGATGGCCTCGAAGACTTCGATGAGCATCAGACGAGCCAGATGATCGTGGGGTTGGGCAAGTGCGGGGATCAGGACCAGGAGTGGGACGACCGCCAGATCCTGAAACAGCATCATGCCCATGATGCGTTGTCCATGGGGGGATTTCAGTTCCGAGCGTTCGGCCAGCAGGCGCGAAATGATTGCGGTGGAAGACAGGGATAGTGCGCCGGCCAAAACCACCGTGCCTTGCAGGGGTAGTTTCATGGACCAGCCCAGCAAAAAGACCAGGCCGAAGGCCAGTCCCATCTGGGCGCTACCCAGGCCAAATACGGTGCGCTGCAGGGCGATCAGTTGGGGTAAACTGAACTCGAGCCCGACGCTGAACATGAGGAATACGACCCCGAATTCGGCAAGGTTCCGGGTTTCTTCACCAGGGGGAATCCAGCCCGCAGCATGGGGCCCGATCAGGATCCCGGTGAGGAGGTATCCGAGCATGGCCGGCAGGCGCAGGAGACGAAACAGCGCCACGCCCAGGGTCGCCAGGATCAGCAGCAGTAAAATCAGTTCCAGCGTGTCGCTCACGAGTTTCCATTCCTTTGACAGAGAGGTCGAGTTTCACACCCTTCTTGCCCTCAAGTATAATCCGTGAACCATGAATGCTCATCCCGATTCCCTGCCTCTCCTCTCACCCGACACCTTGTTGTCCATGGCGCGTACCATTCTGGAGACCGAGTCCGCGGCCATCCAGTACCAGGCCAGCCGTCTGGATGAACATTTCGTGGCCGCTCATCACTTGCTTCTGGGCTGTCGGGGGCGGATCGTGGTCAGTGGCATGGGCAAGTCCGGGCACATTGGCGGCAAGATTGCCTCGACCCTGGCCAGTACGGGCAGTCCGGCCTTTTTCATGCACCCGGCCGAGGCCAGCCACGGGGATCTGGGCATGATCATCGCTGAGGATGTGCTGCTGGCTCTGTCCAATTCCGGAGAAAGCGATGAGTTGCTGGCCATTGCTCCTTTGCTCAAGCGACGCGGCACCCGCATTCTGGCGCTGACCGGAAACGCGCGCTCCCGTCTGGCTCGTCTGGCTGATGTGCACCTCGAAGTTCGGGTGGAGCGTGAGGCCTGTCCCCTCAATCTGGCACCGACGGCCAGCACCACGGCCGTTCTGGCGCTGGGGGATGCGCTGGCCCTCACCTTGCTCGAGGCGCGCGGGTTTTCCGCCGAGGACTTTGCGCGAACGCATCCCGGCGGGGCGTTGGGGAAACGCCTGTTGCTGGCGGTTCAGGACGTCATGCATCAAGGGGAGCGTGTTCCCCGGGTGACGCATCAGGCAACCGTGGCGGAAGCCTTACGGGTCATGTCGGACAAGGGCCTGGGGATGACGGCGGTGGTGGGGAACGACGATCGTCTCGAAGGAATCTTTACGGATGGAGACCTGCGGCGCGCGCTTGAAACCGGCACCGTCAATTTGCTGGAACAGGAAGTCAGCCAGTGGATGACCCGCCATCCCGTGGTTACCCGACCGGACGAACTTGCGGCCAACGCGGCTCAAGTGATGCAGGACAAGCGGATTTTTGGATTGTGCGTGGTGGAAAAGAAGCGTTTGGTGGGTGCGTTCAACATGCACGACCTCCTGCGGCACGGAATTGTTTGACAGGAACCCATGAAGTTATCCGCCGAAGATCTTGTGCAACGGGCCCGTCAGATACGGTTGGTGGGATTTGACGTGGACGGGATTCTGACACCGGGAACCTTGACCTTCGATGAACAAGGGCACGAAACCAAATCGTTTCATTCGCGTGATGGGGTGGGGTTGAAATTGTTGCAGCAGGCAGGTTTGACGCTGGCCCTCGTCACAGGGCGCCAGTCTCCCATCGTGACGTTGCGCGCCCGCGAATTGGGCATCACCCATGTGTTTCAGGGCGTTCATGACAAGCGCCAGGTCATGGATACCCTGCTCTCCGATCTGGGGTTTCGCTGGGACCAGTTGGCTTACATGGGCGATGATTTGCCCGACCTGTCCGTTCTGTGTCGCTCTGCTCTGGCGCTGACCGTCCCGGAAGCCCCGGAGGAGATTCGGGCTGCAGTTCATTGGGTGGCCCCTGTGGGGGGTGGGATGGGGGCGGCCCGGGCAGCGGCAACCTGGCTTTTGCAGGCACGGGGGGAGTGGGCCCGAGTACTGGAACGATGGGCCGACTGATTCAGAATCTGGAGGCCTGGGTACCGGTAGTCGTGGTCCTGCTGTTGGCCATGGTCACCACCTGGCTATGGCGGGTGGTCGAAGAGGGAGGCGCGTGGGGAGAGAAATCCGTCCGCCACGTGCCCGATCTCATCATGTCTCACTTTTCTGCCCTGCAACTGGGCGAAAACGGGCAGATTCGTTACACCCTGGATGCGTCTAAAATGGTACATTACCCGGACGATGATACTTCTCATTTCGAGACGGTTCTGTTTACCTCCTATGAATCCAGTGGCCCCCCGGTGGATGTGCGTTCCGAGCGGGCGGTGCGCTCCGAACCCCGTGACGAGGTGGTGTTTACCGGGCACGTGGTGGTTACCCGTCAACCCACGCCCGAAGAACCCCAGACAGTGATGACGACCAGTATTTTGACGGCCTATCCTCAGCGGGGTATCGAAAAGACCGATCAGCCGGTGGTGGTGACTTATGGTCAGGATCGGCTGGTCGCCAATTCGATGATCGTTGACAACAAAACCAAAGTGGCCCATTTCACCCATGCCAAACTTCTCTATCATCCTGCGCCTCGTCATCCTTAGCGGGGTGCTGGCCGGAGTTGTGACGACCGTTCATGCCGAAAAGTCGGATCATGACCAACCGGTCAATATCGACGCGGATCGCATGACTGCAGATGACACTAAAAAAGTGAGTTATTTCGAAGGGAATGTCGTTTTGACACAGGGAACGATCCACATGACCGCAGACCATATGACGGTTCGCGAAGACCCGGAGGGCATGAAATATGCGTCGGCTTTCGGCAATCCGGTCACCTTCCGGCAGAAACGCGATGGCGTCGACGAATGGGTGGATGGCAAGGCACAGCATGTGGAATATAACGGAAAGATCGAACGGATCGAACTCTTCGACCATGCCGTGGTGCATCAGGGCAAGGATGAAATCAAGGGAGACTACCTGTCCTATGACACCAGGACGGAGTTTCTACGTGCCAACGGAGAGTCCGAGGCACAAAAAGGGAAGGCGCCTGGGCGCGTGCATGTGGTATTGCAACCGGCAAAGAAGGACGAGCAGAAGAAACCTGAGGGTAAGGGGGGCACGGTGCCAGTGCCTGCAGCAGTGACCAAAGACAAAGAGAAGACTTCTTCTCCCCTCATTCTGAAACAGGATACGGATTTATCCCCATGAGCCAGTTACGCGCCGAGCATCTGGTCAAGCGCTATCGCGCCCGCCAGGTGGTGAAGGATGTTTCCCTGACCGTGGAAAACGGGGAAGTCGTGGGGTTGCTGGGTCCCAATGGGGCCGGAAAGACGACCTGTTTCTATATGATCGTCGGGTTGGTGCCATTGGATGGCGGTGAAATCTACATGGACGGGACCCGTCTCAGCGCCTATCCCATTCACCGCCGTTCCCTGATGGGGCTCTCCTATCTGCCGCAGGAAGCCTCGATCTTTCGGCGCATGACGGCGTCGGAGAACATTCGGTCTGTCCTGGAACTTCGTGGCCTGAGCGAATCTGATTGTCAGAAGGAACTGGATCAATTGCTTGAGGAACTGCACGTCAGTCATTTGCGTGACAGCGCCGCTGTCAGTCTGTCCGGGGGAGAACGACGGCGCGTGGAAATCGCGCGCGCCCTGGCGACACGACCCCGTTTCATTTTGCTGGATGAACCGTTTGCCGGCGTGGACCCCATCGCCGTGATGGATATTCAGCAGATCATCCGCTTTCTCAAGAATCGCGGGATCGGGGTGTTGATCACCGACCATAATGTGCGCGAAACCCTGGGAATTTGCGATCGAGCCTATATTATTAATCAGGGAGGGGTCCTGGCTGCGGGAAAGCCCGATGAAATCGTCTACAATGAAAGTGTCAGAAAGGTCTATCTCGGTGAAAATTTCCGGTTGTGAACCATGAAGGTCCAACTCCAGCTCAAGCAAACGACGCAACTCGCCCTGACGCCGCAACTGCAGCAGTCGATTCGATTGTTGCAACTTTCCACGCAGGAGTTGGAACAGGAAGTCGAGGAGTTTCTCAGGCTCAATCCCCTGCTGGAACGTGTCGACGGGAAAGACGGCGCGGTTGATTCGGAGCCCGGCGCGTTTGAATCTGCCGATTCCGTCGACTCGGGACCTTCCCCTTCGGCCGAGGTCGAGCAGGAATCCTGGAGTTTCGAAGAAGGAAGCGGCACCGGCCAGGGCGGGCAGGGCGAAGATGAGGACGAGGGGATACAACAGGATCTGCGCGTGGTTCCACTCTCCCTGCGTGATCATCTCCTGGGGCAGGTGCGCCTGATGCCCCTCGGGGAACGCGATCAGGAACTGGTGGCCACGCTGATCGATCACCTGGACGAAGATGGTTACCTGCGCTACGCTTTCATTGACCTGAATTCCAGCGTCTCCGACGAACTTGGGGAGGTGGAAGAATCAGAATGGCTGGTGGCCCTGCGCATTCTGCAATCCCTGGATCCTGCAGGGATTGGGGCGCGCACCTTGAGTGAATGTCTGGAACTGCAATTGCTGGCCAGCCAGGCGACCGAAGAGGATAAACGACTGGGCAAAAAAATGCTCGATCACCTTGAATGGCTGGCCCAACGGGAATACACTCGCCTGAGGAGGGCGCTGGGCATCGAGGAGCGCAAGGTCAGGGAGTTGCAGCAGATGTTGCAGCACTTCGATCCTCGTCCAGGGGCGGCGTTCAGTGCGACCGAAACGCGCTATGTCGTGCCCGACGTAATCGTGCGGCGAACGGAGCGGGGTTGGAGTGTATCGCTGAATGAGGGAGTGATGCCGCGTCTGCGTGTCAATCAGGTCTATGCCAACATTCTCAAGAAGGGGACTCCGGGCCACTCCATGTCCCAACAATTGCAGGAAGCGCGCTGGTTGATCAAGAATATTCAGCAACGTTTCGACACGATCCTGAGGGTAGCCTGTGCCGTGGTCGAGCGACAAAAGGATTTCCTGGAACGGGGAGAGATCGGGATGAAACCCCTGGTCTTGCGCGAAATTGCCGAGGCGTTGGGGCTCCATGAATCCACCATTTCGCGCGTGACCGTCCAGAAGTATCTGTTGACTCCGCGCGGTTTGTTCGAATTAAAATACTTCTTCAGCAGCCATGTGGGGACGGACAGCGGCGAAGCGGCCTCCTCCACTGCCATTCGGGCACTGATCCGTCAGTTGATCAATCAGGAAGATATCAAAAGTCCCCTGTCCGACCAGCGTATTGCAAACTTGCTGGGCGAGCGGGGGTTTCAGGTGGCAAGGCGGACTGTGGCCAAGTATCGTGAGGCCATGCATCTTTCTGCCGCCAGTTTGCGCAAGTCGTTGTGAGTTGTACATTTTCAAGGAGAACAAGATGAAAGTCACTATCACTGGGCAACACATCGAAGTCACCCCTGCGATACGCGATCATGTGGAGGAGAAAATTGGGCGAATCAAACGCCATTTCGAACATCCACTGGACATCAACGTGGTGCTGACAGTGGAGAAACTCAAGCACAACGCGGAAGCCAACGTCCACGTCAACGGCAAGGACTTTTTTGTCCATACTTCCCAGGGAGATATGTACGAAGCCATCGATGACCTTGCCCATTTGCTCGATCGTCAAATCATCAAGCACAAGGAACGTCAAAGTGACCAGCGGAATGGCCAGCCGCTGAAACACCTGGCCAACGGGGTGTGATCTGCTGTGGGAAGCGCCGTTCCTCGACTTCACCAGTTGCTCAAACTCGACCACATTTTGCTTGATCTGGAAGTGACCAGCAAAAAACGGCTGTTTGAGCAAATCGGGATACTTTTCGAAAATCATGACCAGTTACCGCGCAGTCAGGTCTTCGACGCTCTGTTCAATCGTGAAAAGTTGGGCTCCACGGGGCTGGGTCATGGTTTTGCCCTGCCCCATGGGCGCATGAAAGGGGTGCGAGACACGTTCGCCGCATTTCTGCGCCTGTCGACGGAAATCCCTTTTGAGGCACCGGATGGTCAGCCCGTGCGCATGGTGTTTGCCCTGCTGGTTCCAGAACATGCGAATGAACTGCATTTGCGCCTTTTAGGGGAAATCTCCGAACTCTTCAGCGACGAATCCCTGCGCCAACACCTATTGTCCGTCACGGACCCCCTGGCTGTAATCCAGGCGCTTTCTCAACCCCATGCCCTCGGTTAGCGTTCAACGCCTCTTTACGGACAATCGGGAAAGACTCGACCTGTGCTGGCTGGCGGGTCAGAAAGGGGCCCTCCGGGTGGTTACCGTCGGTGCTCTGAGTGATTCCACCGCGGGTCTGATTGCTCACCTCAATTTGACGCATCCCCATCGTTTTCAGGTCCTGGGCGCCCATGAAATGGCTTATTTGCAGGGCCTGGACGAAGAAGCGCTGGAGAGGGCCTGGGAGGGTATCTTTTCTTCCGAACTGGTGGCCATTTTTCTTAGCGAAGGGTGTGTATTGTTGCCCGCTCTGGCTGAAAGAGCGGAACAGCGAAGTGTCCCCGTCATGGGGTCGAACGCGGACAGTACCTCGGTCATCAACCAGATACGGCATTACCTCAGTCAGGAGTTGGCCGAGCAGGAAAGCCTGCACGGTGTTTTCATGGTGATTCTCGAGGTGGGGGTGCTGATTACCGGGGATTCGGGGGTGGGGAAAAGCGAATTGGCCCTCGAATTGATTTCGCGGGGGAACGGACTGGTGGCCGATGATGTGGTAGAGTTCTACCGCATCGCTCCAGACACCCTCCAGGGGCGTTGTCCTCCCCTGTTGAGGGATTTTCTTGAAGTCCGCGGACTGGGGTTGTTGAATATCCGTTCCATCTTTGGGGAAACGGCGGTCCGTCCTCGTAAGAATTTGAGATTGATCGTGCATCTCGAGCGGCCGTCCAGGGGCGATCTGAATACCTGCGAACGGCTTCCCATGGGGCGTCAGACTCAATCCATACTGGGCGTGGCTGTTCCCCGGGTGGTCTTGCCCGTGGCGGTGGGGAGGAATCTGGCGGTACTGGTGGAAGCGGCCACGCGCAATTTCATTCTGGAACAGCGGGGGATCAACAGTACCCAGGAATTTATCGATCGTCAGCAACAATTCATGCAGGAATCCTGCGCCCAGGGTGAGTCTCATGAATCCCGGTGAACCAGGGGCGATCACGTCCAAGGTGGTATTGATCAGCGGGTTGTCGGGGTCGGGAAAATCCGTGGCCCTGCGTGCGCTGGAAGATGCCGGTTACTTTGCCATGGACAATTTCCCTCTTTCCTTTCTGGTTTTCGTGTTACAGGAGTTGGTGGCGCGGGGCGAGCGTCAGATTGCCCTGACCCTCGACGTGCGCGGTGGAAATGCCCTGAATAACCTGCCTGAGGCGCTCCAGACCTTGCGTGACAATGGGTTGGATGTCCGGTTGCTCTATCTGGAAGCCAGCGATCAGGATCTGGTCCGACGTTTTTCGGAAACCCGTCGTCCCCATCCCCTGGCGCTCCATCAGCATTCCCTTGCAGAATGCATTGCCCTGGAACGGGACCTGTTGTCCGGGGTGGCGGATCTGGCACGCCGTTTTGATACGACGCATATCACACCCAATACCCTGCGGGCCTGGGTGCGTGATTTCGTGGATCTGGACCCGGCCCGACTCACCCTTTTCTTTCAGTCCTTCGGATTCAAGTTCGGTATTCCGCTCGACGCCGATTTCGTCTTTGATCTGCGTTGTATTCCCAATCCATTTTATGATCCTCACCTGCGTCCATTGACGGGAAGGGACCCTGCGGTGATCAGGTTCCTTGAAAATCTGCCCATCGCGCAACGCATGTTCGCGGATTTACAAACTTTTGTGACTTCCTGGATGCCTGATTTCATCAGGGACAATCGCGCGGCCCTGACGGTTTCCCTGGGGTGTACGGGAGGACAGCACCGTTCGGTCTATTTTGCCGAGAAGTTGGCCCGCCATTTCTCCCAGTATCAGTCCACCCGGGTCATTCATCGGGAATTGGACCGCGGGGTAGAAAGGATCGGCGAAGGGGGGCGATAGGCTGCCCGTCTCAGGAGTCTTTCCGGGGGGAATTCAGGTAGTCCAGGAACTGGGTTTCCTGAAGCGGTGGAGAGAAGAAGTACCCCTGGCCGATCCGGCATCCATACCGGGACAGGGTGGTGGCCTGGTTTTGAGTTTCAACCCCCTCCGCGACCACTTCCATTCCCAGATCGTGCGTCAGACCGATGATGGCTCGAACCAGTGTGTCATCCGTGAGGTTGTCGATGAAATCCCGAACGAAGGAACGATCGATTTTCAATGAGGAAAAAGGCAGTTTCTGGAGAAGCGACAAACTCGAATAGCCTGTGCCAAAGTCGTCCAGGGAGATCGATATGCCGAGTTTGACGACTTCGCGGGCGGTTTCCCAGGTTTTTTCCTGCATCAGGGCGGTTTCCGTGATTTCCATGGTCAGTCGCTGGGGCAGGACGGAGAAACGGGCCAGATTTTCTTTGATCTGATCGATCAATGAGAGAGGTTCCAGCAATTGACGGGGAGAGGCATTGAAACTGATTTCGAGCGGCGGGATGTCCATGAGATCCCACCGGTGGAGGAGTCGGCAGACTTCCTGGATGACCCAGTTCCCGATCCCGATGATGAGATCGGAGCGCTCGGCGTGCGGGATGAACATGTCGGGGGCCAGGAGTCCGCGCACCGGGTGATTCCAGCGGATCAATGCTTCAGCACCGCAGATGGCGCCTGTATCGAGGCTGATTTTTGGCTGGAAGTATAATTCGAATTCATGGCGCTTCAGGGCTTCGCGTAATTCCGTATCCAGTTGCCAGTGTTCCATGCCTTCCCGTTCCAACGCATCGGAAAACAGGGCAAAATGGTTTTTTCCCAGAGATTTGGCGTGATACATGGCCATGTCCGCACGTCGTAGCAGCACATCGTATTCCCGGCCATGCTCAGGAAACGTGCTGATGCCAATGCTGCAGGAGGTGTGGAGACGCTGTCCTTCCACCAGAAATTCCTGGGCAATGGCGTGGCAAAGTTTGTCTGCCACTGCGATGGCTGAATTTTCCTGGCCATGGCTCAAAAGGATCACAAATTCATCTCCGCCCAGACGGGCCACCGTATCATAGTCCCTGACCGTCTGGGTGAGACGCAGGGCCACCTCCTTGAGCAGGCTGTCTCCTACGGAATGACCCCGTGCATCATTGATGGTTTTGAAATTGTCCAGATCGATCAGCAGAATGCAAAACGAATTTTCCTGTTCCGACGACGTCCCACGGTTCAGGGCACTTTCAATCGCACATTGAAACAGGAAACGGTTCCCCAGACCAGTGAGCTGGTCGCGCGAGCCTTGAATTTCCAGCCGGGTCTGAAGCTGGACGCGGTCGTCGACATCCCAGAATACGAAAACCAACTGACTGGGAATATGCCGTTCAGGGTCGTGCAGATAGGCCACCGTCTGGTGGTACCAACGTCGTTGCTGCCCGGTCAGGTCCAGCAGTTGAACATCGGATCCCCGCGCCTCCAGAACCATGTGCTCCAACCCCTTCAAAAAGGCGTTATGGCCACTTGGGGTATTGGCATGAAGCACGTCGGCATAGAACTCGGTGAAGTGATGTCCGACGATTTGTGCGGGGGTCTGAGCGCCCAGGATGTGGGCCATCCGCTGGTTGGTCTCAAGGATCCTGGTGCTGTGGGGTTCACAGAAGGCGATTCCGATCCCGGTTTGTTCAAAGACCAGTTGAAAACGAAAGGATTGGGTCTGGATTTGTCGCGTCAGCTCCTGGTACATCGTCATGTCGTGCAGGAGAGTGACGACCCCATCCAGTTGATTGTCTTCAGTCAGGATGGGGGCGGCCCGGCTTTCTACCGGAACAAGTTTCCCCGCTGGGGTATGCAACAGGTGTACGGCACCGGAGGAGGCGCGCTGACGGTTTTGAATGACCTGTAACAGCAGGTCGGGGACGGGGGCGAGATGCTCGTCGGTCAGTTGGACCTGCTGCTGGAAAAAATTCTTCTTGAGTTTTTCCTGGGAATGTTCCAGCAGCGCCTCTGCCGCCTGGTTGACAAAACGGATGCGGCATTCGGGATCGGTCACGATGATGGCATCATCGATGGAATCCATGATCACGGCGGCTCGTCGTCCCTTGAGTTCGGTGCTTTGTGCCAAATGGACGAGGCGCATGAAGGCCAGGATGATCAGAATTTCAAGCGCGACGAAGTACTTTCCCCAGAGGTGCCACCAACGATTTTCGCCATTTCCCAGGCGGTCCAGTTCGTCTACCTGACGGCTGGCATATTCGGCAATTTGTCCCGCCAACTTCCGCAGCGAATCGTCCATGGGGCGATCCAGGCCGCGCACCTGCTGGTCCACCGGGCGGAAAGAAAGGGGATCATGGGCATCGAGACGGGTCAGGGCACTCTGGTAGGAGAGGTAAAGGGCACGGTGAGAAATGGAAATTTGCAGGAATTCGGCCAGTTCGGGCATCTGTTCTTGCCGTGCCAGAATCTGGGCGGCATCCAGCAGTTCTTGAGTGGTTTCCTGGGCCTGGATGAAGGCCGTCAGGTGTTTCTGGCGCAACATCGGGTCATATTGGCGCAGGAGGACATTTTTCCACTCGTGGATTTCACGCTGAAAACTGACCTGACCTTCCTCCGTGAGTTCCTCGAGGGCGAGTATGCGCGAAACGCGGGTTTTGATTTCTTCGCGATTCTGTGACCGACTTTCACTCCGCCAATTGATCAGCATCATGAAGGACAGAATCCAGGCGATGAGAATCAAACCTACCATGACGCGAACATCCCGTGCGCGTTGAAAGGCTTCCTTCATAGGATTTGGAGGAAAGATCTCATGCGATCATTCTACACACTCCGTTAGTGTTATGAACAGGGTATGGAGCAGTTGACGAATCGGTGTCGGGAGAGGATAGGTCATCAGGTCCGAAAGGGATTTCCAGTGCCCGGGCGTGTCGGAGGGTGAAGGTACGGTACCGCCGACCTTGAAGGCGCACGGGGTCAGATGCCAGTCGAAATGGGTGAGACGGTGGATGAAGGGAGGAAGGTCGAGTTCTGGATAGGGCGCGAGGTCGAGTGTCAGGGAGTGGCCTGCCGGTCGTGAGTCACTGACTTCCATGGGGAAACTCCATAACCCTCCCCATACGCCAGGGATGGGGCGTTTTTCCATCAACCACCGTCCGTCAGGCGTGCACAGCAACAGGAGACGGTGATGGCGCTCGGATCGGACGGTTTTTCGGCGCGCGGTGGGATAACGCTGAGTTTCTCCGCGCAGGTATGCCTGGCATTGGGTCTGGAGAGGGCATACCGCACAGCGGGGGCGTGTGCGCGTGCAGAGCAGGCTCCCCATATCCATCAAACCCTGGGTATAGGTCTCCAGCTCCCGATCCGGCAACAGGGACTCGGCCAGTGCCCATAAACCGGCGTCTTCCGGGGTGTCCAACGCAAAGAAACGTCCCAGGACACGTTTGACGTTCCCGTCCAGAATGGCCGCTCGCTGTCCATAGGCAAATACGGCAATGGCGGCGGCGGTGGAACGCCCAACGCCCGGGAGTTTTTGCAGTTCTTCGGAGGATCGGGGGAAAAATCCCTGTTGGACGATTTTCTGGGCTGCACGGTGCAGATGGCGACCACGGGCATAGTATCCCAGACCGGACCAGTGGCCCAGCACGGTTTCGAGGTCCGCGCGGGCCAGATCGATCACCTCCGGAAAGGCGGTCATGAAGCGTTGGTAGAAGGGAATGACCGTACCGACCTGGGTTTGCTGCAACATGATTTCCGAAACCCAGATCCGGTAAGGTTCCCGGGTGCCTTGCCAGGGAAGTTCGTGGCGACCGTGCTGACGTTGCCAGGCCACCAGCGTCTGCGCGAAGAAAGTCGAGGGGAGAGCGGGACAATTCACGGTAAATCGGTTAGACTCTGGGCTCAAGTTCGGTGCGGGTGTAGCTCAATGGCAGAGCAGAAGCTTCCCATGCTTAAGACGAGGGTTCGATTCCCTTCACCCGCTCCAATCACGCCAGGACCATGATTCCGTCCATCTCCACCAAAGCCCCCCGCGGTAGCGAGGCTACGCCCACGGCGGCGCGGGCGGGGTAAGGGGCGCTCAGGTGTCGGGCCATGGCTTCGTTGACCTTGGAAAAATTCGCCAGGTCCGTGAGGTATACCGTGACTCGAACCAGATCATTCAAACTCCCCCCGGCGGCCTGGGTGACTGCCTGCAGGTTGGTCAGGACCCGTTCGATCTGGGCGTCGATGCCTTCTTCCAGGGTCATGGTGGCGGGGTCGAGCCCGATCTGCCCCGACAGATAGACGGTGGATCCTGCCTGGACGGCCTGGGAATAGGTACCGATGGCGGCGGGAGCGGCTGGGGTGGATAAAATGGTTTTAGACATGGAACTCCGAGGGGTTTTATACGCGGGTTAGACGGACGACATCGGGATTTTCCCGAAGATTTTGCATCAAAGTGGCCAGGTGTGCACGATCCTGAACCTGGACCGTGAAGTTGATCTCGCTATAGGTGCCGTCGGCTTTGGCAATGGTGACGCTGTCGATGTTCGAGTGCGCCTCGGCAATGGCCGAGGCAACCGTGGCCAGAACTCCGCGACGGTTGAGGACCAGTAACTTGATCGCCACTTCGAACAGTTGACCGCTGTTGTTTTCCCAGGCCACATCCACCCATTTGTCCGGGTCGATGCGAGACTGGCGGATATTCTGGCAATCCTGCGTGTGAATCAGTAATCCCTGGCCCTTTTTGATCAGTCCGATAATCGGGTCTCCCGGAATGGGACGACAACAGGGGGCAAATTGCACGGCCATGCCCTCACTTCCGCGAATGGTGATGGACGTGCGCGTTTCAGGCGTGGTGGGGACGGTATCCCCATTCCTGGGGAGCAAGGATCGGGCGACCACGATATTCAGGCGCTTCCCCAGACCAATTTCGGCCAACACTTCTTCCCGGGTCTTGCAACGATCTCCTTTCAGCAACTGTTCCCACTGATCTGCCGTGAGCGTGGCCGGGTCTGCGTTGAGGGCGCGCAGGGCCTGATGAAGCAGTCGCTCTCCCAGAACTTCGGCCTCTTCGTGGCGCAGGGTACGCAGATAATGGCGGATTTTGGCACGTGCCTTGGCAGTGACCACATAATTGAGCCAGGCCGGGTTGGGGCTGGCCTCGGCCTCCGTAATGATTTCCACTCGATCCCCATTGTTCAGGATGGTACGGAGGGGGGCCAGTTGATCGTTGATCTTGGCAGCGACGCAGTGGTGGCCGATATCCGTGTGGACATCGTAGGCGAAATCCACGGCCGTTGCCCCCCGGATCAGGGATTTGATGGTTCCCTTGGGCGTGAAGACGTAAACGGCATCGGGAAACAAATCGACTTTGATGTGTTCCAGAAATTCTACGGCATCTCCGCTTTCCGATTGATATTCGAGCAACGACTGGAGCCATTGGTGGGTTTTTTTCTGGACATCGCTCAAGGGGGTGTTGGAAGACTTGTAGAGCCAGTGGGAGGCCACGCCGGACTCGGCGATCTTGTGCATGTCCCGGGTGCGGATCTGGATTTCCACGGGCGTCCCGAAGGGACCGAACAGAGTGGTGTGCAGGGATTGATAGCCATTGGATTTCGGAATGGCGATGTAATCCTTGAATTTCCCGGGAATTGGCTTGTAAAGTGTGTGCAATGCGCCCAGGGCGAGGTAGCAACTGGGCAGGTCCGGTACGATGACCCGGAAACCATAGATGTCCTGTACTTGCGAAAAGGATAGGGATTTTTCCTGCATTTTCTGATAGATGCTGGACAGATGTTTTTCCCGGCCCTTGATGGACACATCCAGGCCGAAGGAGGCCAGACGTTGTTCCAGCGCACTCAGGATCTTGCCCACCACTTCGCGCCGGTTGCCCCTTGCCGCCTTGAGCGCCTTGCTCAATACGGTATAGCGATTGGGGTAGAGGTAGCGGAAGCCCAGATCTTCCAGTTCCTGATACAGTTTGTGGAGGCCCAGACGATTGGCAATGGGGCCGTAGATGTCGAGGGTCTCCCGTGCAATGCGCCGTTGCTTGTCGGATTTCATGGCCCCCAGCGTGCGCATGTTGTGCAGCCGGTCTGCCAGTTTGATGAGGATGACCCGCACATCCCGAGCCATCGCCAGCAACATCTTGCGAAAGTTTTCAGCCTGGGCCTGCTGCTCGGTCTGGAATTCCAGGCGATCGAGTTTGCTGACTCCCTCCACCAGTTCGCTCACCGAAGGGCCAAACTGTTCCGTGATCTCCTGTGTGGTCGTGCCCGTATCCTCGACCGTGTCGTGGAGCAGTGCGGCGCACAGGGCCTGGGGGTCGAGGTGCCATTCTGCCAGGATGACGGCCACGGAGAGGGGATGGATGAGGTACGGTTCACCGCTTTTGCGGAATTGCCCCTCATGGGCGTGGGCCGCCAGGTGGAAAGCCTGTTCCAGCAGTTCGAGGTCAGACGGGCGCAGATAGGTGGTGGCTACCCGAAGCAGAGGTTCGGAAGTCAGAATCTCGGAGGGGGTAGACGCGGTCACCAGAGTCGAATCAGACTTTATCGATGACTTCTGGCCCGGTTTTGCCTGCAGCGAGTTCGCGCAACGCGATGACGATGGGTTTGTTGCGTAGCGGGTCGACCCGGGGTGGGGAGCCGGAGGCAATTTGACGGGCGCGTTGAGTGGCCGCCAGGGTCAACTCGAAGCGGTTTTGATTGGGGTGCAGAGAATCATCCAGCGTGATGCGTGCCATGATCAGGGTTCCAGGAGAGTGAAATCTAACGCGTTAAAAGTGAGGCGTAACGGGGATACTGACAGGCGCGCCGACAACGCGCGGCGCGCAGGACGGCCGCCAGATCCCTGAGGGCCTCATCGAAATCAGCGTTGATGATAGCATACTCAAACTCGTTCTCGTGGCTCAGGTCGTCCTGCGCCAGGGACAGGCGCTTTTCTATGGTTTCAGGGTCATCCTTGCCCCGCCCCTGCAGTCGGTGGCGCAATGTTTCGAGGGACGGCGGGAGAATGAAAATCCCCAGAGACTCCGGATAGAACTGACGAACCTGGCGGGCACCTTGCCAGTCGATTTCCAGGATGACGTCAAAACCCCGGTTCTGGAGATCTTCAAGGGATCGACGCGCCGTACCGTAATAATTTCCGTAGACTTCCGCCCATTCCAGAAACTGGTTTTCCGTGCGCAAGGTCGAAAAGGTCGTGCGACTGACAAAATGGTAGTCTTGCCCATCGATTTCGCCCTGACGCGGGGCGCGGGTCGTGTGAGAGACGGACAGCCGGACGCGCGGGTCCTGTTTCAGAAGCGCGGCGATGAGGCTGGATTTGCCGGCGCCGGAGGGGGCCGTGACAATGAATAACTGACCGGGCGGTGAAGGGATGGGATCGGACATCATTCCAGATTTTGTACTTGCTCGCGCATTTGCTCGATGTGCAGTTTGAGATCGAGGGAGACGAGGGATAATTCCGAGTGGAGGGCCTTGGAACCCAGGGTGTTGGCTTCACGATGCAATTCCTGCATCAGGAAATCGAGTCGTTTACCGGTTTGTCCCCCGGCCTGGACGACCCGGATCGCTTCCTCGAGGTGCATGTCGAGACGGGAAAGTTCCTCGGCTATGTCAATTTTGGCGGACCATTGGGCGACTTCCTGCAGCAGGCGATCCTCATCGACGCTCGCCAGGGATTCGCGCAGACGCTGAGTCAACTTTTCCTGATAGGCGCTGACCAGTGCGGGCATTCGTTCCCTGAGGGGCTGGATTCGTGCGCTCATGGCCTGGGCATGGTCCAGCAGGAATCTGCCCAATTTTTGTCCTTCCCGGCTGCGGGTGGCACTCAGGGAACGAAGTGTGGCGCTGGCCAGGGTTTCCAGCCACTCGTCTGCGGGTGCGCGCTCCAGGGAGCGGGGCAAGACCCCGGGCCAATTCAGGATATCCGCCACAGACAGGGGGCGGGCATCGGGGAACTCTTTCCGGATGAGGGCAGCCGCGATGCGCAACTGCTCCAGGGTGTGAATGTCCGGGGAAAGGGATTGACTTTTCGAGGGATGGGGCAGCCATTCGAGACGGCAGTCCACCTTGCCCCGTTTCAGGGATTGGGACAGAAGTTCGCGCAGGCGCGGTTCACAGGGGCGCAGAACATCGGGCAGGCGAAACTGCAACTCGAGGTAGCGATGATTGACGCTGCGCAGTTCCATCAGCAGGGTCCCTTCAGGGGTCTCCTGGGTGCCCGAGGCAAAGCCAGTCATGCTGTACAAGGTGTTCAAGGGGGCGTATCCTTCAAAACGGAACGATTCGATGACCGTGGGCTATCATACCCTAGTTGCATCCTGTGCTGTAGCCCCCTAGAATCGGGGTCCAACGATTTTACCGTGAGAATGAGGACCCTCTATGCGCCCCAGCCAACGTCGAACCGATCAGTTGCGTTCTGTCGAGTTCCTGCGCGGATTCACCAAACATGCAGAAGGCTCGGTTCTGGTGGCCTTTGGGGATACCCGTGTGGTGTGCACGGTGTGCGTGGCGGAAGGCGTTCCGTCCTTTCTCAAAGGACAGGGCAAGGGTTGGGTGACGGCCGAGTATGGCATGTTGCCCGGCGCCACCCACACCCGCTCCCGGCGTGAGGTCACTGCAGGCAAGCCCTCCGGGCGTTCCCAGGAAATTCAGCGTCTGATCGGGCGTTCCCTGCGTGCCGTGGTGGACATGGACGTGCTCGGTGAACGAACGCTGCATGTGGACTGTGATGTCCTGCAGGCCGATGGCGGTACCCGTACGGCCAGCATCACCGGGGCCTACGTCGCCCTCGAGGACGCCGTGAGCAGGTTGCTGGAGCGAGGGATACTGGATCAGTCGCCCATTCTTCAACCCGTGGCGGCCGTTTCGGTGGGGATCTGGCAGGGCGTCCCGGTCCTGGATCTCGACTACGAGGAAGACAGCACCTGTGATACGGACATGAACGTGGTGATGACCGCTGATGGATATTTCGTGGAATTGCAGGGTACCGCCGAGGGTGTCCCCTTCCGGCGCAGCGAGGTGGATGCGTTGCTGGACCTGGCATCCAGCGGATGTCAGGAATTGATCGGGTTGCAGTTGCAGGCTCTGGAAACCGGTTTGGTCGCAGGATGACAGAGGGGCGCGAAGTCGTTCTGGCATCCTCCAATCCGGGCAAGATCCGCGAATTCGAGGCGCTTCTTTCGCCCCTGGGCTGGAAGGTGCTTTCCCAGAATGACCTGGGGATCGAGGGCGCTGACGAACCCCACCGGACTTTCGTGGAAAATGCCCTGGCCAAGGCGCGGCATGTGGCCCAACAAAGCGGACGCCCGGCCCTGGCGGATGATTCGGGACTCTGTGTGCCTTCGCTACACGGCGCACCGGGCGTGGATTCGGCCCATTATGCCGGCCCCCGGCGACAGGACCAGGATAACAATCAGGCGCTTCTGCGCGCCCTTTCCGGGCAGGTCGAACGCCGTGCGTTCTATTATTGTGTCCTGGTCTGGGTGATGCACGCGGCGGATCCAACGCCGTGCATCGCCGAAGGGCGCTGGTTCGGCGAGATTCTGGACGAACCGCGGGGCACGGGCGGGTTTGGCTATGATCCCCTGTTTTGGGTTCCCGAATTCGGAAAAACCGCGGCTCAAATGACGCTGACCGAAAAGAATGCCCAAAGTCACCGTGCGCGTGCCTGGCAATCCCTGTTGCCCTTTCTGCGGGCATGAAACCGATCCCTCCCCTGTCGCTGTATCTGCATGTGCCGTGGTGCGTCCGCAAGTGTCCCTACTGCGATTTCAATTCCCATGTCATGCCCGCCCGGTTGCCCGAAGAGCGTTACCTGGCGGCTTTGCGCCAGGATCTGGAAATGCAGTTGCCGCGCATTTGGGGGCGCCCCGTGGAAACGGTATTCTTTGGCGGAGGGACACCCAGTGTCCTGTCGCCGGAAGGCGTGGGGCGCCTGCTCGAGGAGATCGGGGCGCTGGTGCCGCTGGCGGCGGGGGCCGAGATTACCCTGGAGGCCAATCCTGGTACGGTGGATGCAGGACGGTTTCGTGCCTTTCGCGCCGCAGGCGTCAATCGCCTGTCTGTGGGGATTCAAAGTTTTTCGGATGACCAGTTGAAATTGTTGGGCCGTGTGCACGGGTCGTTGGAGGCGCACCGGGCAGCCGAAGCGGCGGCGGCTCATTTTGAGCGGTTCAATCTGGATCTGATGGTGGGGTTGCCCGATCAAACCCTCGAAGGGGTTCGTGCAGACGTGACCCAGGCGCTTCGGTATGCTCCTTCGCACTTGTCCTGCTATCAACTGACCCTGGAGCCTCATACCCCGTTTTACCATGATCCGCCTCCCCTGCCGGATGCCGATACGCTGGACCAGGGAGAACGGGCCGCCCATGAGACTCTGCGCGCGGCGGGGTACGAGGCCTATGAAACCTCGGCCTGGGCGCGGGGGGGGGATCAATGTCGGCATAACCTCAATTATTGGCGCTTTGGTGACTACCTGGGACTTGGCGCCGGAGCCCACGGCAAATTGAGCGGTCCCTGGGGCATCGAGCGGCAGCGCCGTGCCCGTCAGCCCGAGGCCTACATGCGTGCAGTGGAAGGAGGGACGCCGGTCGAGGAGGCGGTGAACGTGGCCGCACAGGATCTGCCGTTTGAATTCATGATGAATGCCCTGCGTCTGTGCCAAGGAGTTCCCAGGGAGATGTACGAGCGTCATACGGGTTTGTCCCTGCAGGGGATCCAGCCCCTTCTGAACCAACTGGAAGAGGAGGGCTGGCTGGAGACCGATCCTCATCGGCTGCGTCCGACCCTGCGCGGTCAGCGCTTTCTGAATGACCTGTTGCAGCGATTTTTGCCATGAACCTCCTGCACCAGACTCCGTGTTCCCTGGGGTGGCTCTCCTGGGTATTTGACGCCACCGGGTTGCGCTGGCTGACCCTGACGGGGACTCCTGAGGAGGGTCATCGTCAGGCCAGGGCGGGTTTTTCGGAAGCGGTTGGGCGTGCGGACAAGTTGGTGCCGTTGGCCTGGGAGGAAGCACTGCTTGCGGCGGTGGAATGTCCCGCCGCAAGGCATCCGCTCATCCCCGTGCAGGCACAGGGGACGGCTTTCCAGCGGGCGGTGTGGGATGCCCTGAGCACCATCCCGGCAGGGCAATGGCGCACCTATGGCGATATCGCCGCCCAGATTGGACGGCCGCGGGCGGTGCGTGCCGTGGGTTCTGCCTGCGGGGCCAATCCTCTGCCCTTCCTGATTCCCTGTCATCGGGTAGTGGCGAGTGGGGGACGCTGGGGCGGGTTTGGTCTGGGGCTCGAGGTGAAAGAAATTTTACTTTTTCGGGAAGGGATGATTCCCCGGATTTCTGGCCGGATAAATGCCCATGATAGAATTCCCTTTTTATAGTTTGTGGGTCTTGGGCATGATTACCCTTTTCATCAATGGTTCTCCGCAGGCTTATGCCACGGGACCGACGGTGCGTCAGGTTCTGGAAGATCTGGGCGTGACCGGACGTCGGGTGGCCGTCGAATGCAACGGAGACATCGTGCCGCGCAGTCACCATGACACGAGGACATTGGCCGAGGGCGATCGACTCGAGATCGTGGTGGCGGTGGGCGGGGGTTGACCACCCGTTCCCGGACCATTTCTTAATCTACTGATACTCACTGCAGGACCACCCATGACTTTTTCCGTTTCTCCTGATCCCTTTGTCCTGGCTGGACGTACCGTCCGTTCTCGTTTACTGGTGGGCACCGGCAAATATGCCGATCTGAACCAGACCCGGGATGCCGTGGAAGCCAGTGGTGCCGAGATTGTCACGGTGGCGATCCGGCGTACCAATATCGGGCAAAACCCGGGCGAACCCAATTTGCTGGACGTGATTTCGCCTGACCGTTACACCCTGCTCCCCAATACGGCAGGTTGCTATACGGCAGAGGAGGCCGTGCGGACCCTGCGCCTGGCCCGCGAGTTATTGGACGGACATGCCCTGGTCAAGCTGGAAGTCCTGGGGGATGCCGATACGCTTTTTCCGAACATGGTGGAAACCCTCGAGGCTGCGGAAATTTTGATTCGGGAAGGGTTTGAGGTCATGGTCTACTGCAGCGATGACCCCATCCTGGCCCGCCGTCTGGAAGACCTTGGTTGCGTCGCCATCATGCCCCTGGCATCCCTGATCGGATCGGGGATGGGAATTCTCAATCCCTGGAATCTGGGGATCATTCTGGAACGCGCCCGGATTCCGGTGATCGTGGATGCGGGGGTGGGCACGGCTTCCGATGCTGCCATCGCCATGGAACTGGGGTGTGCCGGGGTCTTGATGAATACGGCCATTGCGCAGGCCCGCCATCCTGTGCAGATGGCACGGGCCATGGCCCTGGCCGTGGAGGCCGGGCGACTGTCCTGGCGGGCGGGGCGAATGCCCAAAAAACCTTATCGGGCCAGTGCCAGTTCTCCTTTGGGCGGGCTGATTCAGTGACCGGCTATCCGCCTATCCGCAGTTTCGTTCTTCGCCAGGGCCGCATGTCTCCGGCCCAGCAAAGGGCCCTGGAAGAAGGCTGGGTGCGCTGGGGGGTGGATTACGCCCCCCAGGACCCGCTCACGCCCGAGCGCCTGCAGACGCTTTTTGGGCGTGCGGCTCCCCTCGGGCTTGAAATTGGTTTTGGCATGGGCGAAGGAACCCTGGCCATGGCCTTGCAGCGCCCGGAATGGAATTTTCTGGCGATCGATGTCCATGGCCCTGGCGTGGGGGCTCTGCTCAAGAAACTGGCCGAAAATAACGTCGGCAATGTCCGGGTGATGCGCCATGATGCCGTGGAAGTGGTGCACCACATGATTCCCCGGGCTGCTCTGGATGGCATTCATATTTTTTTCCCCGATCCCTGGCCAAAATTTCGCCACCATAAACGGCGCCTGATTCAACCGCCCTTCGTGAAACTTCTGAGTGAGCGTCTGAAGAGCGGCGGCTACCTGCATCTGGCCACGGATTGGCAGGATTATGCCGAGCAGATGCGGGTCGTATTACGCGCCGAACCCCAACTGGAAAACGGAGGGGAGGATTTTATCGAGCGTCCGGACTGGCGCCCTCTGACCCGTTTTGAAAGTCGTGGCGTTCGCCTCGGGCATGGCGTGTGGGACCTGTTGTTTTGGCGCCGGGCATGACCTGCGCAGGGGGCGAGGAAGCCTGCGCGATTCCGGGGGTTTGTGAGAAGGTCGGATTCTGGGGTAACATGGGAAGACTGTCCGTATCTCTCCCTTCCCTTTCTCCTCTGTGACCGAATATGATCCATCAGGTGGAAATCCGCGATCTGAATTTTGGCTATGGCGACCAACTGGTGCTCAAGGGGATCAATCTGACGGTGCCCAAAGGCAGTTTGGTGGCCATCATGGGGTTGAGTGGCTGTGGCAAGACCACCCTTCTGCGTCTGATGGGCGGACAGTTGCTGGCGCGCCAGGGATCGGTGCGTGTGGCCGGTCAGGAATTGAACCACATGAACGAAGCGCAACTCTACGCCATGCGTCGTCAGGTGGGCATGCTGTTCCAGTTTGGTGCGCTTTTTACGGATTTATCGGTATTCGACAATGTGGCTTTTCAAATGCGTGAACATACCCGCCTGCCGGAATCCATGATTCGTGACCTGACCCTGATGAAACTCAATGCGGTGGGACTGCGTGGGGTGCAGTCCCTGATGCCTGCCGAACTTTCCGGGGGCATGGCGCGGCGCGTGGCCATGGCCCGGGCGACGGCCCTGGACCCGGCACTGATCCTGTATGACGAACCTTTTACCGGACTTGATCCCATTTCTCTGGGCGCGATCGGCCGTCTGATCCGCCAGTTGAATGATGCGCTGGGGGCAACCTCCGTTCTGGTGACACACGATGTACAGGAGTCGATGAAGATCGTGGACTACATTTATTTCGTTTCGGACGGTGTGATCGTGGCCCAGGGGACTCCTGAAGAAATTCACGCCTCTACCCTGCCCTTCGTGCACCAGTTCGTCTGGGGAGAGGCCGATGGCCCTCTGCCCTTTCACTACCCGGGTCCAACCCTGAAAATGGATTTTGGCGACGAGTGGGGCCAGGCATGAAAGGGACATGGGGGCATGGATTGCGTACGGTGGGCGACACCACCTTGCGCATCGTCGAACGAATCGGTGCCGTGGTTCTGTTCCTGGGGCAGATTCTGCGCCATTCAGGCACCAGTTTTCGACGTTTTGGTCTGGTCATTCGGGAAATCTATTTTGCCGGGGTGCAGTCTCTCATCATCATTCTGGTCTCCGGTCTGTTCGTGGGGATGGTCCTGGGTTTGCAGGGCTTCGAGACCTTGCAGAGTTATGGTTCCTCGGAGAGCGTCGGGGTACTGGTGGCGCTTTCCCTGATGCGCGAGTTGGGGCCGGTGGTTTCAGCCCTGCTTTTTGCCAGTCGGGCGGGTTCGGCCATCACTGCGGAAATTGGCCTGATGAAAGCCACGGAACAACTGTCGGCCATGGAAATGATGGCGGTGAACCCGTTGGCACGGGTCGTTTCCCCCCGTTTCTGGGGTGGGGTGTTTTCCTTGCCCGTGCTCGCTACCCTGTTCGTCGCCATGGGGATCATGGGCGGATTTCTGGTGACGGTGATCATGCTGAAGGTGGACAGCGGAGCATTCTGGTCGCAGATGCAGGCTGCGGTGGATTTTCACCATGACATCGTCAACGGCATGATCAAGAGTATCGTATTTGGCGTGGCGGTTTCGGCCATTGCCACTTTCGAGGGTTATGAAGCACCGCCCACGGCGGAAGGGGTTTCCGGAGCCACCACCCGTACGGTGGTGAGTTCTTCCCTGGCCATCCTGGCCCTCGATTTGTTGCTGACTGCATTCATGATGAAGGGGTGGAATTGATGAACCGTGCAACCTTGAATCTCTGGGTAGGGTTTTTTGTACTGCTGGGGTTTGTGGCTTTTCTGATGCTGGCTTTCAAAGTGGGGAATTTGAACCTGGACGGGTCGGGGGGGACCTATGAGGTGGTGGCCCACTTCGACAATATCGGGCAACTCAAGGAACGTGCCCCCGTGCGCAGCGCCGGAGTACTGGTGGGGCGGGTTCATTCGGTGCGTTTCGATACCCTCCATTACAATGCCGAAGTACGCATGGCGATCGACACCCAGTACCACTTCCCGGTGGACAGTTCTGCTTCGGTTCTGACTTCGGGGATCCTGGGCGAACAGTATGTGGGACTGGATGCCGGTGGGGATGACAAGATGCTGAAGAATGGCGACGAACTCAAGTTGACTCAGGGCGCCATGGTGCTCGAGCGCCTGATCGGCCAGTTTCTTTTCAACAAGGCCCAGGATGGTGGGGCTGACAAGACTTCAAACCGATAAGGGGGCACCATGAAGCGATGGACAGTATGGCAACGGGTCGGGATGACGTTGACTTTGGCAGGGTGGAACCTGGCGGTATGGGCAGCCATCACCCCCGAATCCGTGATTTCCAGCACCGCAGACGAGGTGGTGGCAACCCTGAAAAAGGACAAGGCCATCCAGAATGGGGATCGTGCCAAAGCCTATGCCCTGATTCAGGACAAGGTCCTTCCGCACTTCGATTTTACGCGCATGACCCGTCTGGCGATGGGCAAAAACTGGCGTCAGGCCAGTCCCGAGCAGCAGCAGAAGTTGACCGAGGGGTTCCGTGACCTGCTGGTACGGACCTATGCCAGTTCGCTGTCTCAATACAAGAACCAGGAATTGAAGGTCAAGGGGTCGGACATGGAGGATGGCGGAAATGAAGCCACGGTGCACTCTGTGGTGATTCCTTCAGGCGGTCCCTCCGTTCCCATCGACTATCGCATGGAAAAGTCGGGGGAGGACTGGAAGGTGTTCGATATCCAGGTGGATGGGGTGAGTCTGGTGACCAATTACCGCAACGAGTTCTCTGACATCGTGCGCAACCACGGGATCGATGGATTGATCCAGGCCATGGCCGACAAGAGCAGACAGGCGGAAAGCAGAACCGCCGGAAAAAAATGATCCAGCGTGAGGGTAACCATCTTTTTCCAGAGGGTCCTGTGGTCATGGACACAGTACCTGACCTGGTGCGGTCCACTTCCTTTTCCTCGCTGGGGCCGGAAGTGATCATCGACTTTTCCCGCACGACGGCTCTGGATTCGGCTGCGGTGGCCCTGCTTTTGCATTGGCAACGGGAAGCGGTGCGGGAGAAGAAAAATCTGGTTTTTGTGAGAGTTCCCGATAATCTGCGCGTGCTGATCTCGCTTTACGGCCTTTCTCCGTTACTGGAAGGCCTGGTCGAGGTCTGAAACTGATGTCTTCTCTGGAACGACCCCTGCCCGCAGTGGAAATACGTGCGGTACGCAAGGCCTACGGTGCGCTGCAGGCCCTGAGAGGGGTGGATCTGACTATCGAACAGGGAGAAATTTTTGCATTGCTGGGCCCCAACGGAGCGGGGAAAACCACCCTGATCAGCATACTGGCCGGGCTGGTTCGTGCCGATGCGGGAACGCTGAAGGTCATGGGTCATGAGGTGACGAAGGATTATCGTGCAGCCCGGCGAGCCCTGGGAGTGGTTCCCCAGGAATTGGTGTTCGACCCTTTTTTCAGCGTGCGTGAAACGCTGCGGATCCAGTCCGGTTATTTTGGCCTGCGTCACAATGATGACTGGATCGATGAAATCCTTGAAAACCTGCATCTGACCGATAAGGCCGAGGTCAATATGCGCGCGCTGTCGGGGGGGATGAAACGACGCGTATTGATCGGTCAGGCCCTGGTTCACCGTCCGCCGGTCATTGTGCTGGATGAACCCACGGCCGGTGTGGATGTGGAACTGCGTCAGACCCTTTGGAGGTTTGTTCGGCAACTCAACAGTGCAGGCCACACCATCCTCCTGACCACCCATTATCTGGAGGAGGCCGAAGCCCTTTGTCGGCGTGTGGCGGTACTGAACAAGGGGCAACTGGTGACCTGCGAACCCATCAGTGAGTTGTTGCAGGGGCGCCAGGCGGCCACGCTGGAAGAGGCTTTCGTGGGGTTGATTCGAGACGGGGAGGCTTAGGATGGGGGTGGGATTTGCGACGTTATTCAGCAAGGAGGTGCTGCGTTTCTGGAAAGTATCTTTTCAGACCCTGCTTGCCCCGCTGGTCGCTACTCTGCTCTATCTGGTCGTTTTTGCGCAAATCCTGGGACAGCGCCTCAGCGTGTATCCAGGGGTGGGTTATGCGGCATTTCTGGTGCCCGGACTGGTCATGATGGCCATGCTGCAGAACGCCTTCGCCAATAGTTCCTCCAGTCTGGTCCAATCCAAGGTGACCGGAAATCTGGTCTTTGTGCTGCTGGCGCCTCTTTCGGCGTTCGAATTTTTTCTGGCTTACGTACTGGCCGCCATGTTGCGCGGACTGTTGGTAGGGGCGGTGGTGCTGGTGACGGCAGGTTTCTTCTTTCCGCTCCAGATCCATTCCCTGCCCTGGATTCTGGTGTTCTGTCTTCTGGCTACGGGTTTGTCCGGGGCGTTGGGGGTATTGGCCGGCGTCTGGGCGGAAAAATTTGACCAGATGGCGGCCTGGCAGAATTTTCTTATCCTGCCGTTGACGTTCCTGTCTGGTGCCTTCTATTCCCTTCATTCCCTGCCGCCCCTCTGGCACTTCGTTTCCCGCTTCAATCCGTTTTTTTATGCCATCGATGGGTTTCGCTATGGTTTCATCGGGGTAAGTGACGTCTCGCCCTGGGAATCCTTGCTCATTGTCGGAAGTACCTGTTTGGCCTTATCATGGGTGACTTTGGTTTTATTGCGCAGTGGTTGGCGGGTACGCCCCTGAGCCACGAGCGTGTCGAGAGGACGGAATGATCATGGTACTCCCTCAGGATATCAAGCAATACATTGAAAGTGGACTGGCCTGTCAGTACGTGGACGTCAGTGGGGATGGTCATCATTTCGAGGCCGTCGTCGTCAGTGCGCTTTTTGAAGGGAAAAGCCGTGTGGCTCAGCATCAACTGGTGTATCGAGCCTTGGGAGACCGCATGCGCGAGGAGATCCATGCGCTCTCCATGCGTACCCTGACCCCCGCCCAATGGGCGGAAGTGGGCGTTCGCTAGACAGGTACATCGTGGATAGATTGATCATTGCCGGGGGCCGACCGCTCGCGGGTACCGTTGAGATTTCCGGCGCAAAGAATGCGGCTTTGCCCATTCTCTGTGCTTCCCTGCTGACCGCCCAACCGCTCCGGGTGTCCCGGGTTCCTGCCTTGCGCGATGTAGGTACGTTGCTGCGTTTACTCCGGGGCATGGGAGTGGAGGTCGAGGGAGAGCACGGGGAAGTGGTTCTGAGCGCCCCGGATGCCCTGGAACCCCTGGCCTCCTACGATCTGGTCAAGACCATGCGTGCCTCCATCCTGGTGCTGGGACCTCTGCTCGCCCGATTTGGGCATGCCCGTGTCTCTCTGCCGGGGGGGTGTGCCATCGGTGAGCGCCCGGTGGATTTGCACTTGAAAGGATTGCAGGCCATGGGTGCCCATCTGTCGGTCGAGCATGGGTATATCGTGGGATCGGCAACCCGTCTGCAGGGCGCGCGGATATTCATGGACACGGTGACGGTGACGGGTACCGAGAATCTGATGATGGCCGCGACTCTGGCGGCGGGAACGACGGTCCTGGAAAACGCTGCGCGCGAACCGGAAGTGGTGGATCTGGCCCAGTGCCTGATTGCCATGGGGGCCAGGATTCGAGGACAGGGTACGGACGTCATTACCATCGAGGGGGTGGAACATCTTCGGGGAACTGCCCACCCGGTCATGCCGGACCGTATCGAAACCGGCACTTTTCTGGTGGCCGCCGCCGCCACCGGCGGGGACATTCTTTTGCGGGGGGTACGCCCCGGCACCCTGGATGCGGTACTGGACAAGTTGCGGGAAGCCAATGCCTGCATTCGCTGCACGGAAGAGACGATTCATTTGACCATGGCGGGGCCGAATCATGGGGTCAGTTTGCGTACGGCGCCCTACCCTGCCTTTCCCACGGACATGCAGGCCCAGTTCATGGCCATGAATGCGGTGGCGCAAGGCACGACCGTGATCACGGAAACCATCTTCGAGAACCGTTTCATGCACGTTCAGGAGTTACGGCGCCTGGGCGCCAACATCGAGGTGGAGGGCAATGCGGCCATCATTCGGGGGGTCCCTCAACTGGAGGGAGCCACTGTCATGGCCACAGATCTGCGCGCTTCCGCCAGTCTGGTGATTGCGGGGCTGATTGCGCAGGGAGAAACCGTGGTGGATCGGATCTACCACCTGGATCGGGGTTACGAAACCCTGGAACAAAAACTGCGGGCGCTGGGGGCAGAGGTCCACAGAGAACGCAGCGGCACGATTGAATGAACGGTGAAACCATGAACCAATCCAGCACGACACCCTTTACGGGGATCACTCTGGCTCTTTCAAAGGGGCGGATTTTTGGCGAAACCTTGCCTTTGCTGGCGCGTGCCGGCATCGTTCCACTGGTGGACCCCGACAGTTCACGCCAACTCATCCTGCCCACCAGTCGGCCTGATGTGCGTCTGGTCATTGTGCGGGCCTCGGATGTGCCCACCTACGTTCAGCGGGGCGCGGCTGATCTGGGTGTGGCCGGGCGCGACGTTCTGCTCGAACAGGAGGGAGACGGACTGTATCAACCGGTGGATCTGCGTATTGCCCGGTGTCGTCTGATGGTGGCCGTGCCTCAGGGGTTCGACTATGAGGGTGCCATAGGACGGGGGGCGCGCCTGCGGGTGGCGACCAAGTATGCCAAGTTGACCCGGGAACACTTTGCCGCCAAGGGCGTTCACGTGGATTTGATCAAATTGTATGGTTCCATGGAACTGGCCCCGCTCACGGGTCTGGCTGATGCCATCGTCGATCTGGTGAGCAGTGGCAATACTCTCCGCGCCAATGCGTTGGAGGCCGTCGAGAATATTGCGGAGATCAGTTCCCGGTTGGTGGTCAATGGTGCTGCCTGGAAGTTATACCGAGAGCGTCTGGCCCCGCTGGTGGAGGCCATTGCCCGAGGCGTAAAGGAAACTTTTGGAGAGGAAGGCCCATGAAGATGCGACGACTGGATTCCACGGCGCACGGATTTGATGCGGATCTGGCGCGTCTGACGGCCTTCGACAGTGCCCTGGACGAGCGTGTCGAGACGGTGGTGCGTTCCATTCTTCAGGATGTCAGGGCGCGGGGAGATGAAGCCTTGCTCGAGTACACCCGACGCTTTGACCGCCTGGTCGTGGCACAGGCCGCTTCGCTGGAATTGCCCAGGGATACCCTGACGCGCGCGTTGGAGGAGTTGCCACGGTCCCAGCGACAGGCACTGGAACAGGCGGCGGAACGGATTCGCACGTTTCATGAGCATCAGCGCATGGAATCCTGGAGCGTACGTGAAGCGGACGGCACCGAACTGGGGCAGCGTGTCACCCCACTGGATCGTGTGGGGCTTTATGTGCCCGGCGGTAAAGCGGTTTATCCTTCCTCAGTCCTGATGAATGCCATTCCGGCTGCCGTGGCGGGGGTCCAGGATATTCTCATGGTGGTGCCCACCCCGGAGGGGGTGCGCAATGAATTGGTGCTGGCAGCGGCGGCCCTGGCTGGCGTACGGCGTGTCTTTACCGTGGGCGGGGCCCAGGCCATCGCGGCCCTGGCCTATGGGACGGCCACGATCCCTGCGGTGGATAAGATCGTCGGCCCCGGCAATGCCTACGTGGCTGCGGCCAAACGCCAGGTTTTTGGCGCGGTGGGGATCGACATGGTGGCGGGCCCCTCGGAAATCCTGATCATTGCGGACGGTTCCACGGATCCTCGCTGGGTGGCCATGGACCTGTTCTCGCAGGCGGAACATGACGAATTGGCCCAGGCGCTGTTATTGTGTCCGGATCCGGACTATCTGGCGCTGGTGGAACAGGCCATTGCAGCGCTATTGCCGACCTTGCCGCGTCAGGCCGTGATCGAAAAATCCCTGGCGGATCGGGGGGCGCTGATCCAGGTTCGAGATCTGGCGGAGGCTTGTCACCTGTCCAACCGCATTGCGCCGGAACACCTGGAATTGTCCGTGGCCCGACCTGATGACTGTCTGCCTTTGTTACGCCACGCTGGCGCCATCTTTGCGGGGCACTACAGTTCCGAATCTCTGGGCGATTATTGTGCCGGCCCCAACCATGTGCTGCCCACCGGACGCACGGCGCGGTTTTCCTCTCCTCTGGGCGTCTACGATTTCCAGAAGCGATCCAGCGTGTTGAAGGTTTCTCGGGAAGGTGCGCGGCACCTGGGTGAGATTGCCGAGGTGCTGGCCTTGCAGGAGGGATTGCATGCCCATGCACGTTCTGCAACCTGTCGTTTCAGGGATGAGGTCTAGCCATGGAAGATCTGGTCGGTACCGTGGTGCGGGAAGATATTCGCGCGTGGAATGCCTACCCGGTCCCTGTCGCAGAGGGGATGATCAAGTTGGATGCCATGGAGAATCCCTACGGCTGTTCAAGCGCGTTGCGGGCCCGATTGTCCTCGACGCTGGGGGAACTGGCCTTGAACCGTTATCCTTCGCCCTCCGCCGTCCAACTCAAACGCCAGTTGGGTGCCTTGATGGGCCTGGCCGACGACACGCCCGCCATGGTGCTGGGCAACGGTTCGGACGAATTGATCCAGATGCTGGCCCTGGCGGTGGCAAAGCCGGGCGCAGTGATTCTGGGCGTGGAACCTTCCTTCGTCATGTTTCGTTCGATTGCTCAACTGGCCCAGGTGAACTTTGTGGGGGTTCCGCTCGAACCGGACTTTTCCCTGAATGGTCCGGTCCTGCTGGAAGCCATTGCCCGTCATCGTCCTGCGCTCACTTTCCTGGCCTATCCCAATAATCCCACCGGGAACTGTTTCGATGCGCAGACGGTGGAGGCGGTCATCCAGGCCAGCCCCGGATTGGTGGTGGTGGACGAGGCCTACTACCCGTTCACGGATCATTCTTTCAAGGACCGGTTGGGGCGTTATCCCAATCTGCTTTTGATGCGGACTCTGTCCAAACTGGGGTTGGCAGGGGTACGTCTGGGCTGGTTGTGCGGCCCCGCTGAAATACTGGCGGAAATTGACAAAGTGCGTCTTCCCTACAACATCTCCGTGCTGGATCAGGCGGCGGCGACGGTGATGCTGGAACATCGGGCCGAGTTGCAGGCACAGGTGGAAGCCATCGTTCAGGAGCGCGGGCTGCTGGCCTCGGCCTTGAGAACGCTGGCCCAGGTCACGGTTTTTCCCAGTGCGGCGAATTTTCTGCTGTTCCGCGTGCCTCGGGCCGGGCAGGTATTTGACGGACTTCGGCATCATGGTATATTGATCAAGAACCTCAGTCAGGCACATCCGCTGTTGCAGGGTTGTCTGCGCGTCACTGTGGGAACGCCCGATGAAAACCGGGCTTTTCTCGACGCGTTGAGCCGGGTGTTGGACTCTCAATGAATACGGACAAGAACATGCGCTGTGCGCGATTGACCCGCACCACTCTGGAAACCACCGTGACCGTTTCCCTCGATCTGGATGGGACGGGCGTTTCCCGTCTGTCTACCGGTGTCCCCTTCTTCGATCACATGCTCGATCAGGTGGCGCGTCATGGTTTGATGGATCTGGAAGTGGCGTGTCAGGGAGATCTTCATATCGATGCCCATCACACGATCGAGGACATCGGCATTACGCTGGGCCAGACATTTGCTCAGGCACTGGGGGATAAAAAGGGACTGGTGCGCTACGGCCATGCCCTGATTCCTCTGGATGAGGCGCTTTCTCAGGTGGTGGTGGATCTGTCCGGCCGTCCTGGGCTGGAATATGGCGTGAATTATACCCGTGCCCGCATCGGAGACTTTGACGTGGACTTGATTCGTGAATTTCTTCAAGGGTTTGTCAATCATGCCCAAGTGACGTTGCATGTCGATAACCTGAAAGGGCGTAATGCACATCACCAGGCCGAGACCATCTTCAAGGCCCTGGGGCGCGCCTTGCGCATGGCGGCGACCCTGGACCCGCGCAGTGCCTCCCAAGTCCCCTCTACCAAAGGCTCTCTCTGATACAGGATCGGAATGTGATGCGCATTGCAGTGGTGGACTATGGAATGGGGAATCTGCGTTCGGTGGCTCGTGCGCTGAACCGGGTGGCACCCGAAGCCGAAGTCGAGGTCACCGACTGTCCTGAACGGTTGCATGCGGCCCATCGCATCGTTTTTCCGGGGCAAGGGGCATTGCCCGATTGCATGAGACGTTTGCACGAGCGTCACCTTCTGGAGGTGGTGCGGGAATTGGCGCAGACTCGCCCCTTTCTGGGGATTTGTCTTGGGCTGCAGGTGTTGTTCGAACATTCCGAGGAAGGCGAAGTGGCAGGATTGGGGTTGTTGACAGGGAAGGTGCGCCGTTTCCCCGCGGATCGGTTCGGGCTCCAGGGAGAACGTCTCAAGGTTCCCCACATGGGCTGGAACGAGGTACATGCGACTCGCGAACATTTCCTCTGGCGCGGATTGGCACCGGATTCCCGTTTCTATTTCGTCCACAGTTACTACGTGCAGGAACTCGATGAGACAGAGTGTGCGGCGACCACCACGTATGGTTTTCCCTTTACCAGTGCGGTGATTCGGGACAACCTGTGTGCCGTACAGTTTCACCCTGAGAAAAGTGCTTCTGCCGGGCTGACCCTGCTGTCCAATTTCGTTCACTGGGCTCCCTGATCCATTATCCAACGTTCATGAAAAAGGTACGACCATGATTGTGATTCCCGCCATCGACCTCAAGGATGGCCGCTGTGTGCGTTTGCGCCAGGGGCTGATGGAAGATGCGACCGTATTTTCTGAAGAACCGGCCCAAATGGCCCAGCACTGGTTGTCGCTGGGCGCCCAGCGCCTCCATCTGGTGGACTTGAATGGCGCGTTTGCGGGCAAGCCGGTCAATGAACAGGCCCTCAAGGAGATCGTGGCCGCAGTGGATGGGGAAATCCCGATCCAGCTGGGTGGAGGGATTCGTTCCCTCGAAGTGATCGAACGATATCTTGACGATGGCATCGATGCCGTCATCATCGGGACGGCAGCGGTCAAGAATCCGGGATTTCTGCATGAGGCCTGTGATGCCTTTCCTGGCCAGATTCTGGTGGGACTCGATGCCAGGGATGGCAAGGTGGCGGTGGAGGGTTGGTCCAAGTTGACCGGCCACGAGGTCCTGGATCTCGCCCGCCGTTTTCAGGACTATGGGGTGGAGGGAATCATCTATACCGACATCGGTCGGGATGGCATGATGACCGGGGTGAATGTGGCGGCGACCGTGGAACTGGCTCGGGCACTGCACGTTCCGGTGATTGCCAGCGGCGGATTGCAGGGTCTGGACGATATTCGGGCGCTGTGTCAGGCTCAGGAGGAGGGTATCAGTGGCGTGATCACGGGGCGTGCGATTTATGAGGGTACCCTGGACTTTGCGGCGGCGGTGGCGCTGGCGCGTGACTGGCCAGCCGGACAACAATGAGTCTGGCGCGGCGCATCATTCCCTGCCTGGATGTCAAGGGCGGGCGGGTGGTCAAGGGGGTGAATTTCGTTGCCTTGCGCGATGCCGGCGATCCGGTGGAGATTGCCCGGCGCTATGACGAACAGGGGGCGGATGAGGTAACCTTCCTCGATATTGCGGCCAGCGCGGAAGAAAGGGATCTGATCCTGCCCATCATCGAGGAAGTGTCGGCCCAGGTATTCATTCCCCTGACGGTGGGCGGGGGGGTGCGTGACGTCAGGGATGTGCGTCGATTGCTCAATGCAGGGGCGGATAAGGTCAGCATCAACTCTGCGGCATTGCAGCGTCCGGATCTGGTGTCCGAAGCCTCGGACTTTTTTGGTGCCCAGTGTATCGTGGTGGCCATCGATGCCAAGCGTGCCGCCACGCCGTCGGGTTGGGGGGTATTCACCCATGGGGGGCGGCGCCCCACCGAGTGGGACGCCGTGCTCTGGGCGCAGGAGGTGGCACGCCGGGGTGCGGGGGAAATCCTGTTGACCAGCATGGATCGGGATGGTACCCGGGAAGGGTTTGATCTGGAACTGACCCGTACCGTGGCAGAGGCGGTGGGTGTGCCCATCATTGCCAGTGGCGGGGTGGGCAATCTGCAACATCTTTGTGATGGGGTGCGGGTGGGGCTGGCCGATGCGGTTCTGGCAGCCAGCATATTTCACTATGGGGAATTCACGATTCGACAGGCCAAGGAAGCCATGGCCTGTCAGGGTATAGAGGTCCGTTTATGATCACTGCATCTCCAACACAACCTGACGCTTCCTGGTTGGATGCGCTACACTGGGACGCTGAGGGACTGGTGCCGGCCATTGCTCAGGAAGAGGGCACGGGGACGGTGCTGATGATGGCCTGGATGAATCGCGAATCCCTGCAGCAGACGGTGCGCCGAGGCGAAGTCGTGTATTGGTCCCGTTCGCGTCAGCGCCTGTGGCATAAGGGCGAAGAGTCGGGGCATGTGCAGAAGGTGAAGAGGATTCAACTGGATTGTGATGGAGATGTCCTGCTCCTGACGGTGGAGCAGGTGGGGGGGATCGCATGCCATACGGGGCGCGCCAACTGCTTTTTTCGTACTCTGGATGGAGACCGGTGGCACGTATCGGATCCGGTGTTGAAAGATCCGCGAGAAATCTATGGTTCCTGAAGAAGTGGAAATTTTGTCTCGTTTGAGCCAGACTCTGGAAGCGCGCAAGGGGGCTGCACCGAACTCGTCCTATGTGGCCAGTTTGTATGCCCGTGGAGTGGATGTCATGGCGCGCAAAGTGGGTGAGGAAGCGGTGGAAACCATCCTGGCGGCCAAGGATCGGGATCATCCTGCCCTGGTGCGCGAAATTGCAGATCTGTGGTTTCATTCCCTTGTGTTGTTGGTGGATCAGGGAGGGAGCGCCCAGGAAGTGTTGAACGAGTTGGCACGGCGCGAAGGCGTGTCAGGACATGTTGAAAAGGCTGCGCGCCAGGACGCGCAACCCCTTCAGGGAGCGGGATCATGAGTGAGTGTTTGTTTTGTCGGATCGTACGGGGCGAATTGCCCGGCCGTAAGGTCTATGAGGACGAGGAAATTCTGGCCTTCCATGATATTCACCCGGCAGCGCCGGTCCATTTCATGATCGTTCCGAAGGCACATCGCGATTCCCTGATCCAATGTACGGCCCAGGATGAAGGCTTGTTGGGCAAGATGCTGGGGTTGGCACCCCGCCTGGCTCAGGAGCAGGGCCTGACCGATGGTTTCCGTACCGTGATCAATACCGGTCCCGGAGGGGGTCAGGAGATTTATCACCTGCACATCCACATCATGGGCGGCATCAAATCCTCTCCACTGCCCCGCAGTGGAGATAAATAAAGGGTGCGTCATGCACCGAGGAGGAAGGAAACATGGGTGATCTGTTCAGTATCCAGCATTTGTTGCTGTTGTTGTTGATCGTGGTGCTGATATTTGGAACCAAGAAACTGCGCAATATCGGGGCGGACCTGGGGGGGGCAGTGAAGGGGTTCAAGGAAGGCATGTCGGGTGCCGCCGCAACCACCGAAAATTCTGAAGAAAAACGTGGTCTGGACGAGAAAGCGACACCTTCTCCCGTCAAGGAAACGTCTGCTCAGGACAAGACCCCGTCTTGAGGACGGTGTTTGATGCTGGACTTTAGTTTCAGTGAAATTGGACTGGTGGGGTTGGTGGCCCTGATCGCCATTGGCCCGGAGCGCATGCCAAAGGTGGCACGCGGGGCGGGCGTCCTGTTTGGACGGTTCCGGCGTTATACCCGGTCGGTCAAGGCGGAAATCGACCGGGAATTGCAGCAGGCGGAATTGAAGGACCTGGACAGGAAGATTGCCGAGGCCCGTGCCGAAGCGGCGCGTCAGATTGCGGCCTCGACCAGCGCGGTGGATCAGGTTTTGAACCAGCCGGTTCTGGACGCGCACGCTGTGAGCGAGGCCGGCGAAGCGTCCCGCGTCTTTGCAGCCGCAGCAGATATTGCCCCTGTCGGCCCGGCGACGGGCGACCCCGAAGCAGGGAACAGGGCATCTCCTGCAGAGGATGTCCCTTGGGGACAAGGGGCCGAAGAGCCTCTGAAAGTCGGTCAGACCCTCTTTGGTGGGGACCCCTTCGGGGTTCGGCGTTCCACGCCGCGCCGCAGCCTGTCCCGTGAGCCACAACCGGCGCACGGTGCTTCAGAACCAGGCGCGGAGGAATCGTGAACGAAGAATCCACGACCATTCAGGAATTCATCGTCCATCTCGTCGAATTGCGTACCCGCGCGATCCGGGCCGTGGTGGCCGTATTTGTCGTGTTTGTGGCCCTTCTGCCCTTTGCCAACAAACTGTACACCTGGCTGGCTTATCCCCTGTTGAGCAAAATGCCCATCGGCGGGCATATGATTGCCACGGAAGTCACTACACCCTTTTTCGTTCCCATGAAAGTGGCTGGATTGGTGGCTTTTCTGATTGCCCTGCCCTACGTGCTGGCCCAAATCTGGGGCTTTGTGGCCCCGGGGCTCTATGAGCATGAAAAACGTCTGGCCTTGCCCCTGATTGTTTCCAGTACCCTGCTGTTTTATATCGGAATGGCTTTTGCCTATTTTGCGGTTTTTCCCTTTGCCTTTGGTTTCTTCGCCAATACGGCACCCCAAGGGGTGGAAATGATGACGGATATCGACAAATATCTGAGTTTTGTCATCAGTATGTTCCTGGCCTTCGGATTGGCTTTTGAAACGCCTGTGGCAGTGGTTCTGCTGGTCAAGCTGGGGATCCTGAACGTGCCGCAACTGCGTGCTGCCCGGCGCTATGTGGTGGTGTCCGCTTTTGTGGTGGGCGCCATCTTCACGCCGCCCGACGCGGTCTCCCAAACCTTGCTGGCTGTCCCTCTCTGGTTACTGTATGAATTGGGGATCATGGTGGCCAGTCGGGTCGCGCCCAAGGAAGAGAAAGCGGAACCGTTGAAATTGTCGAACCCGGAATCCTGAAGAAGTTCAATCCAACGGCGCTTCCGGTTTATTGATCGGGTTCGTCCAGGTTACGGATGGTGCCCTTGGGACGCCGTCCGATGCGAACATAAAATTTGAGCGGCCGGTGATTCCGGATGACCTCGAGTTGTGCGGTCTGCCCGGGTTTGAGTGCCGCCACCTGATTGAGCATGTCGCGGGAATCGCCAATCGGATGCCCTTCGACCCCCACCAGAATGTCTCCCGCGTGAACGCCCGCCTGTTGTGCCGGACCCCCCTTCAGGAGGGCGGAGATCAGCGCCCCACTGGCGTTTTCCAACTGAAAGGAGTTTGCCAGTTCCGGCGTGACGTCCTGGACTTCTACCCCGATCCAGCCGCGCGTCACCCCGCCATTCCGGATGATTTCATCCATGACCTGACGAGCGAGGCTGACGGGGATACTGAATCCGATGCCCTGGGACCCACCGGATTTGGAATAAATGGCACTGTTGATTCCGACCAGATTGCCTGCGCTGTCTACCAGGGCTCCGCCTGAATTGCCGGGGTTGATGGCCGCGTCGGTCTGGATGAAATTTTCGAACGTATTGATCCCCAGGCGACTACGCCCCAGGGCGCTGACGATGCCAGCGGTGACGGTTTCACCCACGCCAAAGGGATTGCCGATGGCCAGGACCACATCTCCCACCTGAACCTGGTCGGATGATCCAAAATTGATGGCCGGAAGGTGGTCGAGGTCGATCTTGAGTACGGCCAGATCGGTTTCCGGGTCCGTTCCTGCCACGGTGGCTCTGATGGTGCGCCCGTCAGACAGGGCGACCTGGATTTCCTGGGCTCCATCGATGACGTGGTCATTTGTCAGAATGTAGCCGTCGGGGCGTACAATGACTCCCGAACCCAGGCTCATCTGGGCTGGGGAATTGTCCTCGGAGCCGTTATCCCCGAATAATTGACGCGGATCGCCGGGGGGTGAGTCGGCGCGGTGAGGCGGTGTTTTGCTCGTGAATATATTGACGACGGTGGGCATGGCGCGGTGGGCGGCATCGCGGTAAGACCCCAGGGGTTCCCCCGCGGGAGACGGCATGGGAGTACCCGAGGAGGCAGTGGAACTGGATGAGTGAGCGGCAGTTTTCCAGGGAGGGGAAAGTTCCTCCAGAGGGATATGACGGAAAAAAGTCAGGGCGAAAAGCCCCCCCGCACAAAGGGTGACGGCCTGGGTAAAAAGTAGCCAGAGTTTTTGCATTGGGTCAATATTGGGTAAGTTGTGACAGGATATTATTTTTCGTTTGCTCAAAAAAATAAAAATCCATTAATAAATAAAATGTTATGGATGTTTGTCGTCGAACTGTCGGTATCATGGGAAATTAAGGGTGAGACGCCTCGATTTGATAGAATGACAGGTGAACCGTTGTGTGTTCAGAGCGTGTCGAACCATACGAACTATAGCTGAAAAGAAGGTGAATGGCATGGACAAAATTCAGGCGGACCGGGGGCGTCGGCGTTTGCTGATCGGAGTGACTTCAGCCATTGGCGGGGTGGGCGTAGGGGCTCTTGCCACGCCCTTCGTGCTGAGCATGCTTCCCAGTGCCCGGGCCAAGGCGGCAGGGGCGCCGGTGGAGGCGGATATCTCAAAACTGGAACCGGGTATGATGGTCACTCAGGAGTGGCGCGGTCAACCGGTCTGGATCATCAACCGGACACCAGCCATGATGGCGCAACTGGAAAAAAACGCGCATTTGTTGAGTGATCCGGACTCCGATCGGTCCGAGCAGCCGGAGCCTTGCAAAAATGTGGCTCGGGCCATGCCAGGGCATGACAATATACTGGTCGTGTTGGGGATTTGTACCCATCTGGGGTGCTCTCCCACAGAGAAACTGAAAGCTGGAAATGAAGGAGGAATGGGATCTGATTGGCCGGGAGGATTTCTCTGTCCCTGTCATGGTTCCAAATACGATCTGTCGGCGCGTGTGTTCAAGAACATGCCGGCACCGCTCAATATGCGCATCCCGCCTTATACCTATCTTGACGACCAGCGTCTCCTGATCGGTGCCAACAAGAAGGGAGGTTGATCATGGTTTCTCAAGTGATGGGCTGGATAGATGAACGTTTTCCGCTGACAAAAGTCTGGCGGGAACATCTGGCAGAGTACTACGCCCCGAAGAACTTCAACTTCTGGTACTACTTCGGTTCTCTGGCCCTTCTCGTGCTGGTCATGCAGATCATCACCGGTATTTTTCTGACCATGAATTACAAACCGGACGCGCGCTTCGCCTTCGCCTCGGTGGAATACATCATGCGCGATGTGGACTTTGGCTGGTTGATCCGTTACATGCATTCCACGGGGGCCTCCATGTTTTTTGTGGTGGTCTACCTGCACATGATGCGCGGAATTCTCTACGGCTCCTACCGCAAGCCGCGCGAGCTTCTCTGGATCCTCGGGATGGCGATTTATCTGTGTCTGATGGGAGAGGCCTTTTTTGGCTACCTTCTGCCCTGGGGACAGATGTCCTACTGGGGCGCCCAGGTGATCGTTTCCCTGGTGGACGCCATCAGCCCGGAAGTGGCCTTGTGGATTCGGGGCGACTATGTGATTTCGGATGCTACCCTGAACCGGTTTTTTGCTTTTCACGTCATCGCCTTGCCTCTGATACTGCTGGTGCTGGTCTTTCTGCACATCATCGCGCTGCATCAGGTGGGTTCAAATAATCCGGATGGCATTGAAATCAAGGACCATAAGGACCCCGTGAGCCATATCCCCCTGGATGGGATTCCCTTCCACCCCTATTACACGGTCAAGGACATTGTCGGCGTTTCGGGATATTTCATCGCCTATTTCGGCATTATTTTCTTTTTGCCGGAAATGGGTGGGTACTTCCTGGAGGAAAACAACTTCATCCCCGCCGATCCGCTCAAGACCCCGCCCCATATTTCCCCACTGTGGTATTTCACGCCGTTCTACGCCATTCTACGAGCCATTCCGCAGAAACAACTGGGGATTGCGGCCATGGGCCTGTCCGTGCTCATTTTTTTCCTGCTTCCCTGGCTGGACCGTGGGGTGGTGAAATCGGTGCGCTACCGGGGAACCTTGTACAAGTCGGCATTGGCTGCTTTCGTGCTGGCCTTTCTCGTCCTGGGCTACCTGGGGACCCAGGAACCCACGATATGGTATGTGAACCCCATTGCGCGCGTCTGTACCGGGATCTATTTTGGTTTCTTCCTGCTGATGCCCATTTATTCCCGGCTCGACAAAACCAAGCCAGTGCCTGAACGGGTGACCTCATGAACCATTTCAAAGCGTGGAATCACGTACTAATTCAGGGTGTTCTGGCCCTGTTTCTGGGCCTGTCCTGCGCCACTGTGCAGGCCGAAGATGAGGTGAAACTGGACAAGGCTCCGGTGGACACCTCCAATCTGCCTTCATTGCAGCGGGGCGCGCAGCATTTCATGAATTACTGCATGAACTGTCACAGCGCACACCTGGCCCGTTTCGACTTGCTCGAACAGTTGGGGTTGTCGGAAAAGCAGGTCAAACAGAATCTGATTCTGACCGATGCCAAGGTGGCAGACTACATGTCCGTGGTGCTCAAGGCCAAGGATGCCCAAAAGTGGTTTGGCGTCCCTCCGCCAGACCTGACGGTGGAAGCACGAGTTCGTGGGGCGGATTGGCTTTATACCTATCTGCGTTCCTTTTATCGCGATGACCAGCGTCCCAGTGGTTGGAATAATCGCGTCTTTCCCAATGTGGCCATGCCCCACGTCCTGTGGGCGTTGCAGGGGCAGCAGATGCTTCAGGGGCAGGGAGGGAAAGCGGTTCTGGTGCTGACCCAGAAAGGAAGCCTGAGTCCCCAGGAGTACGACCGGTTTGTGGGGGATCTGGTCAATTTTCTGGTTTTCATGTCGGAACCGACACGTTCAGCACGCCTTCACCTGGGATTGTGGGTTATGGGGTTTCTGCTGATACTATTTTTGGTTGCGCGTGCCCTAAAACGAGAATTCTGGAAAGATATCCATTAGAATAGGAGATTGTCCAAGTTGAGACGTATCCTATGATGACCTTATATTCTGGGACGACCTGTCCCTTCAGCCAACGCAGTCGCATCGTGCTGTACGAGAAGGGTATGGATTTTCAGATCGTGGATGTGGACGTGTTCAATCTGCCTGAAGAGATTGCGGTGATGAATCCCTATAACCGCTTACCCGTTCTGGTGGAGCGCGACCTCACGCTGCACGAATCGAACATCATCAACGAGTATATCGACGAGCGTTTCCCTCACCCGCAGTTGATGCCACCGGAACCCGTCATGCGCTCCCGGGCGCGGCTGTTTCTGCATCGCTTCGAAGTGGAACTGTTCAGCCATGTGGTCACCCTGGAATCCGGGGCCGCGGCTAAAGGCCTGGCAGACAAGGCCCGTGCGTCCTTGCGCGACAATCTGACGCAAATCGTGCCAATCTTCGTCAAGCAGAAGTTTATGCTGGGTGAAGATTTCACTATGCTGGATGTGGCCATTGCGCCTCTTTTGTGGCGTCTGGATCACTACCAGATCCAGTTGCCGAAGCAAGCGGCTCCCCTGCTCAAGTACGCCGAGCGGATTTTTTCCCGCCCTGCTTTCATCGATTCCATGACGCCGGCTGAAAAGGCCATGCGGAAGTAAGACCGTGTCCCGTTCAACCAAACCCTATCTGGCTCGTGCGCTTTGGGAGTGGTGCGAGGACAACACCATGACTCCCCTCCTGCATGTTCTGGTGGAGGGAACGGGCGCACGGGTGCCCCCAGCCTTCGTCAAGGAAGGCCAGATCATTCTCAACATCAGTGGTTCCGCTACGCGCCAACTTTCCATGAACAATGGGGGCATCGAGTTCAATGCCCGCTTCAACGGAAGGGCGGAGCAGGTCTGGGTACCCTGGAAGGCCGTGCTGGGTCTTTTTTCCCGGGAAACGGGGGAAGGCATGGCCTTTCCTCCAGATGAACATGAGTGGGACGAAGCACCTTCCAACGTTTCCCCGGTTACCGAGGGGCCTGCCTTGAGTTTGGCGATTTCCCGTCTTTCCTCTGAAGAGACAGAAGAAAATCCCTTACAGGATTCCTTCTCTATCGAGGAAGCCAAGAAAACTACCGGAGAGGGATTGGTTTCTGCAATTGAATCGAAAAAAGAAACTTCGTCAACAAAAAAACCCACACTTACGCTGGTTAAATGAGATAATACGCGCCATCGCCGTGCCGGCATAGCTCAGTTGGTAGAGCAGTTGATTTGTAATCAGAAGGTCCTGGGTTCGATTCCTAGTGCCGGCACCAATAAAATAAATGGCTTAAAGAAACAAACTCCAAGCCATTTTTTAGCACTGGTGGGGCACTCACCAAAAACAATACCCAACACCCCGACCGGACCGCCACCCCTTCCTTTCCAGTCCACCTGCGTTGGCGATCTCTATCAAGGTTGGAATATGTGGCCCTTACGCAACTGTTTCGGTAACACCATTGGTTGAAGCCGCACCCAGAAATGGTGTTGCCAAACGTACACCGCTACCCATCTTATGGGCATGTTTTGCATACAGTGTTTTTGCCCGGATGATTTCGTAGTTGGTCGGGCGCGGATTGAACGCTTGTCTGCGCATTCCCCTTGCTCACCTTGTGCGCCTGAAGACGAGGTGAGTTCCGAACCAGTATTGCACCAGCAGGGGGTCGCGGACGTTACTACTTTGCGCTAACAGGAACCCATCGACTACATACCGCCCGCCGAAGCTGAGGTAAACTACGATCGGTAATTAGTGAAGGCCAAAAAATGGTAGTCAACTTGCCCAAAAAAGACAAAGACAATATCGCAATATGAGCCGAAAACGACAACAGGCAGCGGCAAACCAGGTGGTAAGCAGCCCGACAGCCATTGAACGCCTGTTTGCTCAGGCACTGTCCCTTCATCAGCAAGCGCTTTTAGCAGATGCAGAGTTGCTGTACATGAAGATCCTTGAGCGCGACCCTAGCCATGTGGCCACTTTGCAGTTGATGGGTATGGTTGCCGTCCAGACTGGGCGAAACGATATTGCTGAAAGTTTTTTAAGGAAGGCGATTGGCCTGAAGGATTCCGATCCGACGATACACGTTATCCTTGCCGGTATGCTGCTAGGACAAGATAAGTTGGAACAAGCTATGGCGCATTGCATGCGAGCACTGGCACTCAAGCCAGACTTTGCCGAGGCATACCTCAAACTGGGAGATATTTTCCTGAGGTTAGGCAAACTACCAGAGTCCGAATCCAGTTGGCGTCAGGTGTTGGCTCTCAAGCAGGATTCTGCCGAGGCGTATGGCAAGTTGGCGGTGATTTTCGATGCGCAAGGCAGACGACAGGAAGCTGAAGCTTTCTGTCGTCAAGCCTTGGATCTTGATCCGAATAATGCGGAGACCTGCAATAACCTGGCTGGAATTATTTATAAGCAGGAAAGGTTTTCAGAAGCTGAAGCTTTCTGTTGTCAGGCATTAAAACTCAAACCGGACTACGCCGAGGCGCACAACAACCTGGGCAGTGCCCTTGAAGAACTAGGGCAACTCGAGGATGCTATGGCGAGCTATCGCCGGGCGCTGGAGTACAAGCCGGATTTTGCCGAGGCGCACAACAACCTAGGCAATGTCCTGAATGGCCTAGGGCGATTCAACGATGCGGTAGCCAGCTATCGCCGGGCGCTGGAAATCAGGCCCGACTACGCCGAGGCGCACAACAACCTGGGCGCCACTCTCGAGGATCTGGGGCGGACGGACAAAGCTGAGGCCAGCCACCGGCGGGCGCTGGAGTACAAGCCGGATTTTGCCGAGGCCCACAACAACCTGGGCAACGTCCTCAGTGACCAGGGGCGCTTCGCCGAGGCCGAGGCCAGTCACCGGCGGGCGCTGGAAATTAAGCCTGATTACGCCGAGGCGCAGAGCAACCTGCTGTTCTGCCTGAACTACCACCCCGATTTGAGCGCGGAAGAGATCTATCGGGCGTACCAGGAGTACGATGTGTCCTTCGGCATTCCGTTGCGTTCGACTTGGCGCACGCATACCAACGACAAGACTCCGAATCGCCGCCTGCGGGTGGGTTACGTCTCTCCCGACTTCCGGTATCACTCCTGCCGCTCCTTTTTGGAGCCGCTGCTGGCCCACCACGACAAGACCCGGGTGGAAGTGTATGCCTACGCCGAAATGAAGAAAGCAGACGACGTGACCGCGCGCTACCAAGGCTACGCTGAGCACTGGATCCCCACAAAGGGCGTGAGTGACGAGGCGCTGGCGGAACGCATCCGCAACGATGGCATTGATATTCTGGTTGATCTGGCGGGTCATACGGCGGGCAACCGGTTATCCGTATTCGCCTGCAAACCTGCCCCCGTTTCACTGAGTTGGCTAGGCTACGGCTACACCACCGGATTAAGTGCCATCGACTACTATCTTACCGATGCAGCCAGCGTTCCTGCGGGCAGCGAGGGATTGTTTGCCGAGCAACCCTGGCGCATCGTTACACCTGCCCACAGCTACCGCCCGACGGCTGGCATGGGCGAGGTCAGCGACCTTCCCGCCCACCGTCGTGGCTATATCACCTTTGGCACACTGACCCGTTCGGTACGCATCAACCACCATACGATACGGGTGTGGTCGGAGTTATTGAAACGTGTGGATGGCTCGCGGTTGGTGATCGACAGCCTCAATTTTAAAGATCCCGCGATGCAAGCGCGATTGGCAGCAAGATTCGCAGCGCACGGTATAGTTCGTGAGCGGCTTGAACTTGGCTACCACAGTCCGCCATGGGATGTGCTTGCCGGCATCGACATCGGGCTAGATTGCTTCCCTCACAATTCCGGTACCACTTTGTTCGAATCGCTGTACCTAGGCGTGCCATTCATCACCTTGGCGGGACGGCCTTCAGTAGGCCGCCTGGGTAGCAGCATCCTGCGGGGGATAGGGCATCCCGAATGGATAGCCGGGAGCGAAGGCGAGTATGTGGACAGGGCTGCGGAATTGGCGACCGACTTGGGGCGACTGGCAGTACAGCGGGCAGCGCTACGCACTGAGATGGAACGCAGTCCGCTACTGGACGAAGCGGGTTTTGCACGCAAGGTGGAAGATGCGTACCGGCAGATGTGGCAACGCTGGTGTACACGCGATGCGTAACGCAGTGTGTATTGCTCAGACAGTGACTCGGAAGTGACATTGAAGGATCAAGGAAAGTTTGGCTTACCAGATAATATGGCGCGTTTCGATTTTATTCAGACCCCATTAACTGGGCTGGTCCTGGCGCAACGCAAGGCGATAGAAGACCATCGGGGTTTTTTGTCGCGCTTCTATTGCGCGGAAGAGTTTGGCGCAGTAGGGATCACAAAAAATATTGCCCAGATCAATCACACTCTCACACGTAAAAAAGGCGTGGTGCGTGGATTGCATTTTCAGTTTCCCCCACATGCGGAGGCCAAGTTGGTGAGCTGCTTGAAGGGGGAAATATGGGATGTTGCGGTCGATCTGCGGCGCGACTCACCTACATTCCTACATTGGCACAGCGAGGTTCTCTCGGCTACAAATCGCAGAAGCCTGCTCATTCCGGAAGGCTACGCACATGGATTCCAGACGCTGACCGAGGATTGTGAGTTATTTTACTTGCACACCGCTGCCTATCACCCTGAGGCGGAAGGCATGCTGAATGCGGCCGATCCAAGACTGAACATTGCCTGGCCTTTGCCGATAAATGATCTCTCCGAGCGAGACCGCGAGCATCCTTTTATTGCGCAAAATTTCCAGGGGGTCATTTTATGAAATGTCGCCATTGTCAGACCGAATTAACATTGCAACTCATTGACCTTGGTTCTGCACCCCCTTCCAATGCGTACCTCACCCAATCGACAATGCGCAGAGCGGAAAAATGGTTTCCGTTGAAGGTGCTGGTTTGCGAATCCTGTTGGCTGGTGCAGGCCGAATCGTATTCAAAAGCGGAAGAACTGTTTAATGACGAATATGCTTACTTCAGCTCTTTTTCCGACCAATGGTTGAAGCATGCCGAAAACTATGTAAATACGATGATGGATCGTTTTGCACTGACGGCTGATAGCCATGTGATTGAGGTGGCCTCGAATGACGGATACTTGCTGCAATATGTAAAGCAACGAGGCATTCCCTGTCTGGGTATCGAGCCAACCGCAAGTACCTCTGAAGCGGCACGCCTTAAGGGGATCGATACAATTGAAGAGTTTTTTGATGTCAGTCTTGCTGGTAGCCTGGTAAACCAGGGTAAGCAAGCCGATTTGATAGCCGCCAACAATGTGTTGGCGCATGTGCCCGATATCAACGGTTTCGCAGCAGGGTTTGCCACATTGCTCAAGCCGCAGGGTGTAGCCACCTTTGAGTTTCCTCACCTCATGCATCTAATTGAAGGCAGGCAGTTTGATACGATTTATCATGAGCACTTTTCATACCTCTCCTTTTCCACTGTAGTAAGTATTCTTAATACAAACGGGCTCTCGGTTTTTGATGTCGAAGAACTGGATACTCACGGCGGCAGCCTTCGTGTTTTTGCACAAAGAAAAGATATGGGTAAGCATCCCGTCAATAGTAGAGTAACAGGGCTACTCAACATGGAAGCCGCTGCGGGAATGAACCGTACAACCTATTACGAAGGCTTTCAGGCGCACGCGGACATGGTTAAAAACGACTTCCTCAGTTTCTTGCTGGGAGCCAAGAGAGCAGGCAAGACAGTAGCCGGATATGGCGCGGCGGCCAAGGGCAATACTTTGCTGAACTATGCCGGCGTGCGTCCAGATCTGTTGCCTTATGTGGTGGATCGCAATCCTGCCAAGCAGGATAAATTTCTACCGGGTTGCCGCATCCCGATCGTTGCTGAAGCGCATCTAAAACAAATTCGACCCGACTATGTGGTGATCCTGCCCTGGAACTTGCGCGAAGAAGTGATGGTGCAACTGGGATATATACGCGAGTGGGGAGGGCAGTTCGTAACGGCAGTGCCAAATATTGAATTTGTGTAGGCATGGAATCCATGCCAATAAAATTATCCGGGAAAATACAACACCGGCAATTTAGCGCTTACAATAATGCCGAGGTTGGAGCGATGGAGGTGCTTTTTGAGCGAATGGTGGCTGGAGCAGTGGGTACTCGACGACTATGGCTGGCTGGCATATTGAGCACAAAAACTGCGTTAGATCCTTGGGTTGAGAAATGAGGTTACCGGGTTCTGGAGCTTCCTACAGGGCAAGGTTGGTCATTAAATAAATATTTTTGCTTTGCAGGGGAATTGGTTATGGGAGGAACTTGCTGACTTACGTAAGGATGATTCGGGTGTGATTGTGAATTTACAACATCAACCGTGGAAGGACGTATGCTGACGTCAGTAAGTAACAGGCAGGAGTTATTGCGGAATTTTTTCCACGAAATGTTCCGTATTCGGGTTGTCGAGGAAACACTTCTCAACTTGTTCGCTCATGGCGCCATTGGCGGCACGGTGCATACCTGTCTGGGCCAGGAAGCGGTAGCAGTCGGGGTGACTTCTGCCCTTAACCGGGAAATGGATATCATTTGTTCAAATCACAGAGGGCATGGCCATTTCCTGGCCTATTGCAGAGATGATCGGGGCTTGATAGCGGAGATACTCGGCCAGTCCGCGGGCGTTTGTGGGGGTATTGGCGGAAGTCAACATCTGCAAAAGAAGAACTTTTATTCCAATGGGATTTTGGGAGGGATGGCGCCTGTTGCCGTGGGGATGGCCTATGCAGAGAAGTTGAAGGGCAGTGGGGCGGTGGTGGTGCAATTCATGGGTGATGGGGCGATGGCGGAGGGTGCGGTTTATGAAGCATTGAACATGGCTTCTTTATGGGGTCTGCCCATCATGTTCGCAGTTGAAAATAATCAGTATGCCCAAAGCACTCATTGGAGCGCGCAACATTCGGGCGCGCTGGAGCAGCGTAGCGAGGCATTCGGCGTGCCTGTTAGCGATATCGACGGCAACGATGTGGAAGGTGTGTATGACACGGCACGGCGGCTGATCCGGGAAATTAGGTCACAATGCGCCCCACGTTTACTCTTCATGCGCACTTATCGGCTCGGGCCTCATAGCAAGGGAGATGACTTGAGGGATCCGCAGGAACTTGACTATCACCTTCAGCAAGAACCTTTGTACCGCTTGCGAAAGAATCTTGACCCGTCTTGGGTTACAGATGTTGAGAGGCAAGTGCGCCAAGAGGTGGCGATGTTGGTGGACGATTTGAGAAGAAGTTGATCGTGGCAAGTTATTTGATGGAGTTGCAGTTAGGGCTGGCCGAGGCGTTGACGGCTAATGAGAAGGTGGTCGTTCTCGGCGAGGATTTGGTAGACCCTTATGGCGGAGCATTCAAGGTCACCAAGGGATTATCTACCCGCTTTCCTGGGCGGGTCATCAGTACACCGATTTGCGAGGGCGGTTTCACTGGCGTGGCCGTAGGGATGGCTCTGCGCGGTTTCCGCCCAGTCGTGGAAATCATGTTTGGGGATTTTCTAACCCTTTGCGCCGATCAGATCGTCAATCACATGACCAAGTTTCCTGGCATGTTTAACGGACAGGTGAAGGTGCCGCTGGTGATTCGGACTCCAATGGGCGGTGGGCGTGGCTATGGTGCAACTCATAGCCAGAGTCTGGAAAAGATGTTTCTAGGGTTACCAGGCATAAAGGTGGTGGCGCCCAGCCATGTGCATGCTGCGGGCGACATCTTGCAGTATGCAATCCTCGCGGACGATGACCCAGTGCTATTCATCGAAAATAAACTACTTTATCCCTTGGATCGATACGCTCATGTTCTCATGGAACAAAGCGCCGAGATACCGGGTTATCCTACAGTAGCATTACGGAATTTCGGTTCCGGTCAACCGGACGTTATAGTCATATCCTATGGGGGTCTGAGTCGTGAACTTGTGCCCCTGTTGGAGAAATTGCGGAGCGATGAACTCAACGTAACTGCAGTTTTCCCGTCAAGTTTGTGGCCGGTGCCGATCAAAACTTTGGTGCGCTATGGTGCTCAGTGTGGGCGCTTGGTTATTTGCGAGGAAGGAACTACGGGATTCAATTGGGGTAGTGAGGTGGCGGTTCTGCTTTACGATGCTCTGCGTGGCAATTTGCTGGCGCCCATTACCCGGTTGGCGGCTGCATCGCAGGTGATTCCTGCGGCCCGCCAACTGGAAATGGAAGTCTTGGTTACCGCTGGAAAAATTGAAAATGCAATATGGGAGTTGATGTCATGACCACAGTTGTGCGTATGCCGTCGCTAAATGCCAATGAGGATCAGGCGGTTATTGTTGACTGGCGCATTGACGATGGGGCTCCGGTCAACCGAGGCGAGGAAGTTTGTATCGTCGAAACCACCAAGGTTACCTATGAAGTGGTAGCCGAAGCCGATGGGTTTCTTCGGCATCTGGTAGAAATAGGTCAAGTCGTCAAAAACAACCAGTCCATCGCGATGATTACGGCAACACCGGATGAGGACTATGCGGTTTTACTGGCCTCATTGGAAAAAACGGAATCGGTAACGACTGATCGGCGCTGGACCAAGAAGGCGGAACTGGTGGCAAAGAAACTTGGCGTGGATATGAGCATTCTGGCCGCCAAGTTCCCTGACCGTGTTATCACCGAAGCGGACGTGTTGGCGTCCAATAAACCGGTTTTTGAGGGCAGGGATTTGGTGGAAGATGCTTACCCCGGCTTGCGACCCCAGCGCATTTTACTGATCGGTGCGGGCGCGGGTGGTGGCTTCGTGACTTTGGATGTGATTTCACGAGTGCAGCATCAGCGTGCAGTCGGTATTCTCGACAACAATGTCGCGTTGCATGGCAAGACCATGATGGGCGTGCCAATTCTCGGTCCCAATAGTATGGCTGCAGAGTTCTGGGAAAAGAGGGTTTTTGATGCAGCAATAATCTGCATTACGGCCAATATTGCAGATCGCGCTGCCATTTTCGAGGATATGCGGGCCAAGGGTATTCGCTTTGCTAATGTGATAGACCCCTCCACGATAGTCAAGAACTACGTGTCCATGGGTGAGGGTAATCTGATTATGGGAAACGGTTACTTGGCGCCTTCTTGCGTCTTGGGTGATAACAACTTCCTCGCCAGCCATGTCTGCATAGAGCATCATACCAAGGTTGGCAGCCATTGCACCTTTGGTCCGCGATCAACCACGGCGGGAGCCGTGACGATTGGTGATCGGGTAAAGTTCGGTATGGGTGTTCTGGTGGAGCCCTACTTGGCCATCGGAGATAATTGCCTGATCCCTTCAGGATGTGTACTCACTAACAATATTCCGCCCAACTCTGTGGTCAAGATGCAATTTAGCCAGACCATTAAAGCAAGAGATTAATATCATGACAGATGAAGCGAAAGATCCATCACGTTTTCGTCAAGTTGGGCAAAATACGGAGGCTGAGCGCAGTTATCGTCAGGACATGCAGCGCTATTTCGATGAAAGTGCCGGAACTAGTTACGAAAAGATCGAAAATTTTCCAAAATACCTATCGCGTCAATCCTTGGCGCGCTATCTGGCGCTTTATGACATTTTTTGCAAGGCACTGACTGTACAGGGGGACGTTGTTCAGTGTGGCCTCAGTTGGGGCGGTTCTTTGATGTACTTCGGATTGCTTTCCGCCGTTCTTGAGCCGGTCAATTTGCAGCGGCGAGTGATCGGGTTCGATACCTTTGAGGGATTTCCTTCGATTCATGATAAAGATCATCAAGTCTCCCAACTGAAGAGTGCAGAAATGCGTGTTGGTGGTTTTGTTGCCGACTCTTATTCAGATCTGTGTCGCGCAGTTGAGCTATTCGATCAAAATCGCTTTATTGGGCATGTGAATAAAATGGTGCTTGTCAAAGGTGATGCTTGTCAAACTATTCCAGATTTTTTGGTGGCCAATACCCATACCGTTGTCTCGCTCCTTCATCTGGATTTTGACCTGTATGAGCCCACGCGAGTAGCCCTGGAGCATTTTCTGCCTCGCATGCCCAAGGGAGCGGTGCTGGTGTTTGATGAACTGAACAACCGAACTTGGCCAGGGGAGACCACGGCGGTTATCGAAGCTTGCGGCTTGAGAAACCTCAGGGTACAGCGTTTTCCCTTTGAACCATATCTTTCCTATGCAGTATTGGGGTAATGCATTTCACACTGGTCGGATCAATCCGATTTGTTGGATTGAGCTTGGAGGATAACCTTATGGCGAGAAGTCATTCCCCGACCCGGGTTGCTGATTCGTCAAATAGACGACTGTTTCATTTACCGAGATGGCGTGAATGATGTTTACGGTACTTGGCTCTGGTGGTTTTATCGGCGGCCAATTGGTGGATGCTCTTGAAGCAATAGACAGGGCAGCTGTCTATGCGCCGCTACCCAAAGATGGGGCGGATATTTCCGACGAAATATTTGACCGCGATCTAGGTCATGTTTTTTATTGTATTGGGCTCACCGCAGATTTTCGAAGCCGCCCTTTAGATACGGTAAAGGCGCATGTATGTTTATTGAGGAGACTGCTTGATCGAGGCCGGTTTGAGTCGCTAACTTATTTGTCCAGCACGCGGGTTTATGAAGGTGCTGCAACGACTGATGAATCGACAATATTGCAGGTGGATCCGACAAACCCAGGGCACCTCTACAATTTAAGCAAGTTGATGGGCGAGTCCTTGTGTCATGCAAGCGGGCATAATGCCAGGGTGGTTCGCTTGTCGAATGTTTTTGGGCGCGCCATGCCGGCGCAGAATTTCATTAGCCGAGTGTTTCATGAGGCTGCGAGTACAGGGAAAGTTCAATTTCTGACTTCTTCCCGCTCAGCTAAGGATTACGTTTCTGTCAATGACGTGGTGCGTTGGTTGCCGCAGATTGCGCAGCATGGTATTCATTCCATCTACAATGTTGCCAGTGGAACAAACTTGAGCAATGCCGGAATCGCGTCATTGCTGGAACAAAAAAGGATTGTGGTTGGTTTTTCTGAAGGTGCTCCGGATTGGTCATTTCCGGTTATTGACAACAACCGCTTGGTTGAGGAATTTGGCGGTGCGCAGAGTAGTCTGGCCAACGAATTTGAATATTTGTTTGATTGTTTTATCAATCACGATAATGGTATCGAAGATGAACGAATCACTTGACCAGTTTGAGGCGGAAAAAGCTGCCCGCATAGAAGCATTTGGAAAAGACATCGCATTTCAGAATCGATCGCGCGATTGGTTGGAAGAAAGCATGCGCAAGTTATATGTATACAATTTTTCCTGGCTCGGTCGTCCTATCATCCAAAATCCAATCGATATCATGGCAATGCAGGAGATCATCTGGAAGGTAAAACCGGACTTAATTATTGAAACAGGAATTGCTCATGGGGGCTCGCTCGTTTTTTCGGCTTCCATGCTGGAATTGAATGCCGCCTGTGGCGGCCCCTCCGATGCAGAGGTATTGGGTATTGATATCGATATTCGCCCACATAACCGCAAGGCGATCGAAGGACATCCTATGTCCAAGCGCATTGCCATGTTTGAAGGTTCCAGCACTGCACCTGAAGTGATCGCACAAGCGAAGGAAAAAGCGAAGGGTAAGAATCGAATACTTATTTGCCTAGACTCCAACCATACCCATGAACATGTACTCGCTGAATTGGAGGCGTATGCCCCACTTGTCAGCGCTGGAAGTTATTGCGTAGTCTTCGACACGTTTGTGGAGGACGTGCCAGCCCTTGTTTTTAAAAATCGCCCTTGGCATCCAGGTAATAGCCCAAAAACCGCAGTATGGGAATACTTGAAAACTCACCCTGAGTTTGAGATTGATAAAAGCATTCACCAGAAGTTGCTCATTACCGTTGCGCCTGACGGATACCTGAAAAGGATTTCATGATAGAAGCGCGCATAAAACCACCTTTGTATACAGTCTTCCTTAAAATCAGGGATAAAGCATGAAAGCCGTCATACTTGCCGGTGGCCTGGGCACTCGTATCTCAGAAGAGACTCACCTCAAACCAAAACCCATGGTTGAAATTGGCGGAAGGCCGATCCTATGGCACATCATGAAGGTTTATTCACACCACGGGGTCAATGACTTCATCATCTGCTGTGGCTACAAGGGTTACGTCATCAAGGAGTATTTTGCAAACTACTTTCTGCACATGTCGGATGTCACCTTCGACATGATCCATAACAGCATGGAAATCCGCCAACACTACGCAGAGCCATGGCGCGTGACGGTGGTGGACACAGGTGAGGAAACCATGACCGGTGGGCGACTGAAACGGGTATCTCCTTATCTGCATGGGGAGGACACTTTCTGTTTTACTTATGGCGACGGGGTTGGTGACATCAACATCACCCGGCTCATTGCTTTCCACGAGGCGCAGAGAGTAAAAGCCACGCTGACCGCCACCTCGCCACCCGGCCGCTTTGGCGCGTTGGAAACTGATGGTGCCAGGGTGCTCAGTTTCAAGGAGAAGCCTACCGCCGATGATGCCATGATCAGTGGTGGTTTCTTTGTGCTCTCACATGAGGTCATTGATCTCATTCAGGACGACAGCACCCCGTGGGAACAGGGTCCTCTGGAAAAATTGGCCAGAGACGGCCAACTGGCCGCATTTCACCACACGGGTTTTTGGCATCCCATGGACACTCTTCGCGACAAGACTTATCTGGAAGAGCTGTGGGCTTCTGGTCATGCTCCCTGGAAGGTATGGAAATGAATGCGGACTTTTGGGCGGGCAAGCGGGTATTCCTTACGGGCCATACCGGATTCAAGGGAAGCTGGCTCTCACTCTGGCTGCAAAGTCTCGGGGCTGAGCTTACGGGCTGTGCCCTGCCTCCACCCACTGCCCCCAGTTTGTACGAGGCGGCCCAGGTCGGAGAGGGGATGCGCTCGATCATGGCGGACATCCGCGACCTGCCGACTTTGCAAACCGCCATGCAAGATACGGCCCCCGAGATTGTCATCCACATGGCAGCGCAATCACGGGTGCGCCATTCTTATATCGACCCGGTTGAAACCTATTCCACCAATGTCATGGGGACGGTGCATTTGCTGGAAGCGGTGCGGCATACTCCCAGTGTCAAGGCGGTGGTCATCATCACGACCGACAAATGCTACGAAAACCGTGAATGGCTCTGGGGTTACCGGGAAAACGAGCCCATGGGGGGTTATGATCCCTACAGCAACAGCAAAGGGTGTGTCGAGCTGGTCAGTTCTGCCTATCGGTTGTCGTTCTTCAACGCCAACACCTACGCGCAGCATGGGGTAGCCGTGGCCACGGCCCGTTCAGGAAATGTCATTGGGGGTGGTGACTGGTCACCGGATCGGTTGATTCCGGATATTCTCGCAGCGTTTGAAAGCGAAAAAATTGCCATGATCCGCAACCCCCAAGCCATCCGCCCTTGGCTCCATGTTCTGGAACCGTTGCGTGGTTATTTGACGCTGGCTGAGCGTCTCTATGAAAGCGGTCCCATGGATGCGGAAGGCTGGAATTTTGGCTGCTGGGACGATGATGTTCAGCCAGTTGGCTGGATCGCTCAGAAAATGGCAGACCTCTGGGGTGGGGGTGCAAGGTGGCAAACGGATGATCGGGATTATCCCCATGAGTCCGCCATCCTCAAACTGGACATCTCGAAAGCCAAAAGCCGCCTTGGCTGGTATCCGGTTCTTCCTCTAGAGGAAGCCTTGGGCCTTATCATTGACTGGTCAAGGCAGCGGCAAGCGGGTGTCGATATCCGGAAGTTGACGCTGGGCCAAATCAACGTCTATCAGGCAATGGCACCAAGTAAAACCTGACCATGTTTTCATTGAATTCCTGTACCTTCTGGCCTTCACTAGTGCCAGAAGATGCTTGGAACTTTCTGCCAGATTGAGAACCTGTTCCAGTGAAATCCGAGTGCAGGGAAGAGTTCCATATTTTTTCGTCGTTCCCACAATGTCATCCGGTTTCCTTTGTGCGGTAACGGTCAATGTAGTCACGGTGACGCCTTCGTGGTTTCTTGATGAATCCCATGGTAATGCGGATTCGCCTTACTTTTAATACCTGTCTTGACAACGGGGTTCGCCATAGTATCCTTATGGACGAGTTGAATATAAATCCGATTCCGGGTGCCCTCGTACTTGGGTCAAATTCAATGAAAGAGACGGCTGGCAGTGCAACAACAAGGATGCTGTCATGAATCATGGCGTAGAAGACCCCGTGCAACGAATCAAACAACTCCTTCAGGTTGCAAGCGATGGAATTCATATACTTGATCGCCAGGGTTTTCTGATCGAAGGCAGTGACTATTTTTTTACTCTGCTGGGATATTCTCGTGCTGAGGCCATTGGAATGCATGTGTCTCAATGGGACGCCCAGTGGACCCGAAAGGAAGTCATGAACGTCATCGACTTGAATTTTCAGTTGGGCGAAGGGGCCCACCGAACTTTTGAGTCTTTGCACCGCTGCAAGGACGGACGAATCGTCCCCGTAGAGATTACGGCCAGAAGTTATCACGCCGTCCTGGGCGAGCCTCTCCTGTATTGCTCTTCACGGGACATATCGGAACGGCGACAATTTGAGGCTACGTTGCGGTTCAAGCAGTTTGGCATCGATCATGCCGCCGAGCAGATGTTGTGGATCGATCGACAGGGCCGGATTTTGGATGCCAACGAATCCGCTTGTCGCCAACTGGGCTACGCCTATTCTGAACTGGTCCAGATGTCGGTGGGGGATCTGGATCCGTTTTTTACCCCAGATCAGTGGGGCAGACTCTGGGAAAAGTTGAAGGTGCACGGCACGATGTCCCTTGAATCCTCCCAACGACATCGAGATGGCTCAATCTTCCCTACCGAAGTACTGGCCAATTATTTTGAGTACGAAGGTGTGGAATATAATTGCATGCTGGTACGCGATATTTCACGACGGAAGGCCTATGAACAGCGTATTCAGCGACTGACCGACCTTTATCGTGCTCTCAGCGAAATCAATCAGGCCATCGTACGCATGGAAACGAAGGATAAATTGTTTCCCTTGGTGTGCAGGGTGGCGGTGGAGTTTGCCGGGTTCGAAATGGCCTGGATCGGAGTGCCTTCGGAACGGCAGGATGCGATCATGCCTGAAGTATTCTACGGCACGGGGACAGATTATCTGGCAGGCCTCTCCTTCCCCCTGACGCCTTCCGACACGGGGCAACTCGGCCCCGCCGCCATGAGCTTTCGAGAAGCACGAAGTGTCTTCGTCAACGACTTCATGAACGATCCTCTGACCGCCCCCTGGAAAGCAAGGGCGCTGAGGTACGGATGGCGAAGCAGCGCTACTTTTCCGATCATTCAGGGAGATAAGGTAGTGGCAGTGATGGGCGTGTATGCGGCGACTAACGATGCTTTTCATGAGGAAGCCGTAACCGTTCTCGACGAAATGGTACGGGACATTGCTTTTGCCCTGGATACCTTTGACCGTGAATTGGCCAGAAAAAAAGCAGAGCAATCCCTATATGAGCGAGAGCAGCATTTTCGGGCCTATTTTGAACGTTCCATGGTGGGAATGGCCACTTCAGGGGCCGGTCGGCGCTGGCTGGAGGTCAACCCCGCACTCTGTGAAATGCTGGGTTACAGCGCTGCCGAGTTGACAGCGATGTCCTGGGAGGACATTACCCATACCGAAGACCTGCTCCTCAATCAGCAGTTGTTTGAGCGGGTGGTTGCTGGCAAGTTGGACGAATATGAATTTGACAACAGGTTTTTCAATAAGAAGGGGGGTATCGTTCATGCGCATGTGGCCGTTCGTGCGGTGCGCAAACCTGCCGGCGAGTTGGACTATCTGGTCGTGTTGGTGGACAACACCACCCTGTTGCGGGAGCAACAGCGGGAACTCGAGCGACGGGTGTATTACGATACCCTGACCAATTTGCCGAATCGTGCCTTGCTGACTGATCGGCTCGAGCATGCCCTGGCCCAGCTCAAACGTTCGAGTGGGCTGGTGGCCGTGTGTTTCATCGATCTGGATGGATTCAAACAGGTGAACGACGCCTATGGTCATGGATTGGGAGATCATCTTCTGGTAGCCGTGGGGAAAAGAATCCATGACGTCTGTCGTACTACGGACACGGTTGCCCGTTTCGGTGGGGATGAATTCGTTGTGATCATCGAAGGGAACAGCGATCAGTCAGAGTGCCTGTCTCTTTTGCAACGGATTCAGGAAACCATCAGTCAGCCGTTTCAGATCGAAGGTCACTGGCTCCATATTTCGGCAAGCATCGGGGTCACGTTGTGTCCGGATGATGTGTCGGACGGTGAAGTATTGCTACGCCACGCAGATCAGGCCATGTATCTGGCCAAGCAGGCTGGGCGGGACAGGATCTACTTTTTTGACTCGCAAAGCGAACATCTGATGCGGCACCGCATCCATACGCTGGAACGATTAGAACGGGCCCTCGCTCAGGGAGAGTTGCAGTTGTATTACCAACCCAAGGTGGATATGCATCAGGGGCGAGTGATTGGGCTGGAAGCGCTCGTCCGTTGGCACGATCCAATGCGGGGTCTGGTATTGCCCGGAGAATTCATTCCCTTGATCGAGGGCAGCCATTTCGAGGTGGTGTTGTCGGAATGGGTGGTGCGTCAAGCCCTGTGTCAGTTGTCCGAGTGGCATGGCATGGGGCTGGATTTGTCCCTGAGTGTCAATATTCCTGCGCCGCATCTGCGTTCCCCGGGGTTTGTGGATTTTATTCGCGACGAAATGGCCGACTACCCGCAACTTCCACTCCGCGCATTGGAATTGGAAATTCTGGAGACCGCCGCTCTGGGCGATCTCGATGCAGTCATTCAGAAGATGGTGGATTGTATGGGGTTTGGTGTGAGTTTTTCGATCGATGACTTTGGTACAGGGTACGCTTCCCTTTCCTACCTGCGTCGGTTACCGGCGTCGATCATCAAGATCGATCAGGTGTTCATTCGTGACATGTTGCACGATCCTGAAGACCTTTCCATCGTCCAGGGGGTCATCGGGCTGGCCCAGGCATTCCACAAGTCTGTGCTGGCCGAAGGGGTGGAAACCGTCGCGCATGGTCGAAAACTTCTCGAGATGGGGTGCCCTCTGGCGCAAGGGTTCGGGATTGCTCGTCCCATGCCGTCCGCGGAAATTCCTGACTGGATTCGAACCTTCAGGGGATTCCCGGAAGAGCCGTCACAGCAGTAGGTTCTGGAGCGTTTCCCATTCCTGAGGCGTGACCGGGGTGATGGACAAACGATTTCCCTTGGCCAGCACGCGCAGGGTGTGCAGTTCAGGTGACCGGCGCAGTTCGGCAAGGGTCAGCAGGCGTGTTTTTTTGACGGCTTGAACATGCACGCAGTGCCAGCGCGGATGCTCCGGGGTGGCACTGGGGTCGAAATAGGGGGAAAGGGGATCGAACTGGCTGGCGTCGGGTTCGGCCAGTCGGGAGACGCGCGCCAATCCTGCAATGCCGGGTGCGGCGCAATTGGAATGATAAAACAGGACCCCATCTCCCACTGCCATGTCGCGCATCATGAAATTTCGTGCCTGATAATTGCGTACGCCAAACCACGCCACTTCCTGATTGGGCAGGGTCAGCAAATCATCGAAACTCACTTCGGAAGGTTCGGATTTCATTAACCAGTAATGTATCTCGGCCATGGGATGGGTGGCAGTCGTTCAGCAAATCGGTGTCAAGGGGTGGAGGGTTGAGGGGGAGAGGAGGGTGTGTTTTCGGAAAGCGCTTCCTTGCGTTTCCACCATCCTCCTCCCAGGGCCTGATAGAGAGCTGCCGTGTCGCCAAAGCGATTGACGCGCGCCTGCACCAGGGCCAATTCGGCCTGCTGAAAATTGATCAGGGCGGTAAGTTCGGCCTGAGCATTGACATAACCGACCTCCCGTTGTTGGCGGGTCAGGTCATAGGCGCGTCGGGCGGCTCGTTCCGTTTCGCTGGCCGCTTTCAGGGTGCGGGCATCTGCTTCGATGGCATGCAGGGTATCGGCCACATTCTGGAAGGCGCCAATCACGGTGGTGCGGTATTGGGCAGCGGCTTCCCTGAGAGCGGCTTCGGCGGCGGTTTGATGAGCACTCAGGGTGCCGCCGTCAAAGAGGGTCTGGCTGACATCTCCGATCAGACTGAAGAAACCGGCACCATTGTGAAACATCTGGTTGAATGTGCTGGCTTCTCCCCCAATGAATCCGAAGATCGTGAATTGAGGGAGGCGATTGGAGACGGCCACCCCCACCTGCGCGCTGGCATAGTGAAGTTGTTCCTCGGCCATGCGCACATCGGGACGCTGGTCCACCAATTGGGACGGCAAACTGAGTGGAAGGGAGGAAGGAAGGTGCAGGGAGGCCAACTCGAATTTTTGCGGGATATCCTGATTGGGTAACTGACCAGCCAGGGCACGCAGCAGATCACGGGTTTGTTCGAAGGCCTTTTCGAGCGGCGGCAAACTCTGCTCGGCCTGTGCCAGGGCGGTTTCCTGATTGGCGACATCGATGTCCATGGCATAGCCCAAGCGCGCTTGATCCCTGAGAATGGTCAACATTTCGCGATTGGCCTCGATGATCCGGTGCGTGGCCTCCAACTGGGCGCGCAGGGAGGCTTCCTGCAGGGCGGCGGCCACCACGTTGGAGGCCAGGGTGATATAGGTGGCTTCCAACTGGTAGCGTTGCTGTTCTTCCTGAGCCTTCATGGACTCAACCTGACGCCGGTTGGTCCCAAACACATCGGGGGTATACCCTACCATCAACTGGGCCGTATGAAAATTATAGTAGGCAGGACCGTTGTAGATAGGGCCCGCCGGGTTGCTGTAAGTCTGAATGACCTGGCCATTGCCCTGGATGCCGGGCGAGTTCCCTCCCATGTTTCCAGCCAGTTTGTTGCGTGAAGGCATATAACTGACTCCCACGGTGGGGAAGAAGAACCCTTCCTGGGCGACGGTCATTGACTGGGCCTGAGCCAGGGCCGCCTGCGCTGCCGGGATGGTGGGGTTGTTTTTGAAGGCCAGTTCGATCAGGTCATTGATGTCCTTCGAATGAAACATCGTCCACCAGTCAAAGGGCAGGTCTTTCTGTACGTCAAAATGCTGGGACTCTCCGGCGAGGCCTGGGGTGGCGGCGGAGGCCTCCAGTTTTTCCTGCGGGGTATAGCCGTTCGCCGTGGGTGCCTGCGGACGTTGGAAGTCTGGCCCCATGGTGCACCCACCCAGGATGATCGCCAACAGGAGTGAGTTCGGAAAGAATGAGGGACAACGCAGCATGACGCAAGGGCTCCAAGTCTGATGGGGGCAGTGTACGAGGGTTCCAGCCCCATGAAAACTGTGATTTGTCACAGTAGACGAGGGGAGATGAAAGTCGCATCATTGCGCCAAAATTGGCAGGAGTTCGAGGGTATGACGTTCAAGCATCAAAAATGGGTGATTCCGGGAGGCATCGTCGCCGTCGTCGTGAGCACACTGATCTATTTCTTCAGTGGCAGTACTCAACCTTCCTCAGGCAAGGACAATTCTTCCATCGAACCGAAGGTGTCCGGGCAAACGTTGCAATTGACGGATGCCCAGATGGCGCTGGTCAAAGTGGCGCCCGCCACCCTGCACCCTTTTCTGGCGCAACGGGAGGCCATGGGGGTCATCGCCTTCGATGATGACCAGACCGTACAGGTCTATCCTCCGTATCCGGGTAAAATTCTTCGAAGATTCAAAGAGGTTGGTGATTTTGTCCGAAAAGGGGAGACGCTCTATACCCTCGATAGCCCCGACCTGATCCAGGCGGAATCCACCCTGATTGCGGCGGCGGGGGTGCGCGAATTGACGACCCGCGTGCTGGAGCGTGCCAAACAACTTATCGCACTCAAGGGACTGGCGGAAAAGGATTACCAGCAGGCCGTTGCAGACCAGCAAACGGCGGAGGGGAATTACAATGCTGCACGGAATGCCCTGCATTTGTTCGGTAAGTCCGCCCAGGAGATCGACCGTATCGAGGCAACCCGCAAGGTGGATTCGATCCTGGCCATTCCCAGCCCCCTCGATGGACGCGTGACGGTAGTTGCCATGTCTGCTGCAGCGGGAACCTACGTGCAACCGGGTACGGCTCCTGCGCCCTACGCCGTTTCCGACCTTTCCACGGTGTGGATGCTGGCCAATGTGGCTGAAACCGACATCCCGCTTCTGGAAGTCGGGGAATCCGTGATCGTGCGGGTCATGGCCTTTTCCCAACGAACATTCCAGGCAAAGATCGACAAAATCGGGACGGTGGTGGACTCCAATACCCACCGTCTCCAGGTACGCTGTGTGGTCCGGGATCCCCGTCATGAATTGCATCCCGGGATGATGGCGACCTTTACCATTCGCACGGGGGCCGATATGCAGTCGGTGGGGCTCCCTGAGGGCGGGGTGGTGCGAGAAGGGGATGGATCTTACAGTGCCTGGGTGGCCGAGGGGCAACACCGTTTCAGGCGGCGCTCGGTGACCATCGGCATTCGACAGGAAAATCTGATGCAGATTCTGGAAGGCGTTCGGCCGGGAGAGCAGGTGGCTACCGACGGGGCGATCTTTCTGAGCAACGCTTTTGCGGTCAGCGCCTCGACGGGCGAGTGAGGGTAGAGAGCCGTGTTGAAAAGCATTCTGTTGTTTTCGCTGTCCCGTCGTCCGATTGTGTTATTGGGGCTCCTGGTATTCGTTGCCGGTGGGGTCATGGCCTACCTGAAACTCAATGTGGAAGCCTATCCCAATCCGGCCCCGGTGATTCTCGAGATTACGGCCCAGGCACCCGGTCTCTCGGCCGAGGAAATGGAACGGTACTACACGGTGCCCATGGAAGTGGGGTTGGCGGCAACGCCGGGGGTCGATAACATCCGATCTACGTCCTTCTATGGACTGTCGTTTATTCGCGTCACCTTCAAATACGGCATCGATTATTATTTTGCCTATACTCAGGCCGCCCTGAGCCTGCAACAGAATGTCAGCCTGCCCAACAATGTTTCCCCCCAAATCCAGGCATCCAGTCTGGTGGGGGAAATTTTTCGGTATCAGGTCGTGGGCCCCCCCCATTTTGGCTTGACCAACCTTCGCACGGTTCAGGATTGGGTGTTGCAACGGCGCTTGCTGACGGTTCCGGGGGTGGTTCAGGTCAACAGTTGGGGTGGGGCCACCAAGGAATTCGACGTAGAAGCGGACCTGCATAAACTGGAAGCCTACAACATTACCATTCCCCAAATGGTGGCGGCCATCGGCAACGCCAACATCAACGTGGGAGGGCGGACCATCAATATCGGCCAGCAGTCCCTCAATATACGGGGGGTTGGCTTGATCGATACCGGGGGAGCGCTGGATCTGACCCAGGGACGACGGGTGACCGATGTGGAAAACATCGTGCTTACACAGTCCAACGGGACACCGGTACTGGTCAAGGATGTGGCTCGGGTCAAGGTGGGGGTGGTGCCCCGCTTGAGCAAGGCCGGACGCGATCGCCAGGATGATGTGGTGGCTGCCATCGTGGTGATGAACCGTACCATGCAAACCAACGACGTGGTGGCCCGGGTCAAGGCCGAAGTGGAAAAAATCAACCGTGACGGCAGTCTTCCTCCGGGTGTCAAGATCGTTCCTTTCTATGACCGGACTTCCCTGGTCAATGTCACCACCCACACCGTACTGCATAACCTGATCTTCGGATGTCTGCTCGTTTTCTTCATTCAGTGGGTTTTTCTGGGAGACCTGCGAAGTGCGCTCATCGTCGGAGTCAATATCCCGTTTGCCCTGTTTTTCAGCATCATCCTGTTGGTCATGACGGGGGAATCCGCCAACCTGCTTTCTCTGGGTGCGGTGGATTTCGGCATCATTGTGGATTCGGCCGTCATCCTGGTGGAAAACATCTTCCATAATTTCCAGAAAAACAAGGAGGATCGCAGTGCCTTGCTCGAGGCCTTACTGGAGGGGAATGAACGGGGGGACAGCCGGATTCTGGAACACGGCTATGGGTGGACCAACCGACTGCGCATGATTTTCATCAGTGTCCTGCAGGTGGATCGAGCCATTATCTTTTCGACCATGATCACCGTGGCCGCTTTCCTGCCCCTCTTTACCATGGAGGGTGTGGAGGGTCAGATTTTCGGTCCGATGGCGCGTACCTACGGATACGCCCTGGCTGGGGCCCTGATTGCGACCTTTACCATTACGCCCGTTCTCTCTTCCTTTTTGTTGCCCAAGGAGGTGCGCGATACGGAAACCCTGGTGGTGCGTTGGCTGCGCGGGCGTTATGTGCCCATTCTGCGCTGGGCCCTGGCACATCGTCAGGCAACCATACTGGGGGGGATGGCCTTTTTGGGGGTCGCAGCGATCCTGTTGCGTTTGATCGGATCGGAATTTCTTCCTGCCCTCGAGGAAGGAAATTTGTGGATCCGGGCGACCATGCCGCCCACCATTTCACTGGAAGCGGGAATGCCGACCGTGACCCGGATCCGACAGATCCTGGACTCCTATCCCGAAGTCATTACGGTGGTTTCTCAGCATGGTCGGCCAGATAACGGGAGTGATGCTTCCAGTTTTGGGAATGCGGAATTTTTCGTGCCACTGAAACCCATGGAGGACTGGCCGGCCGGTGTGACCAAGGAAAAATTGGTGGCGGAATTGCAGAAGCGGTTCGCGCAGGAATTTGTGGGGATAGAATTCAACTTTTCACAGTATATTCAAGATAATGTGGAAGAGGGTCTGTCGGGGGTCAAGGGGGCCAATTCGGTCAAGATCCTGGGCCCGGATCTGGTGGTGCTGGAAAAACTGGCCGATCGGGTGCACGATGAACTGGCCAAGGTCAAGGGGATTGCGGACCTGGGTGTTTTTCGAATCATGGGGCAACCCAATCTCAATATCGTGGTGGACCGGGTGCGGGCTGCCCGTTACGGGCTCAATACCGGCGATGTCAATACGGTGGTCCAGGCGGCTCTGGGTGGCGCCCAGACCACAACGTTGATGGAAAGCGACCGGCAATTTTCCCTGGTGGTACGTCTGGCACCCGAGTTCAGACAGAATATCGATTCGATCCGTCAACTGAAAGTGGCCTATCAAACCCCGACGGGTACCAATGCCTACATTCCCCTCAGCGAGGTGGCGAATATTTCTCTCGATACAGGCGCTTCTTACATCTATCATGAAAAAAACCAGCGTTTCATCCCGGTCAAATTCAGTGTGCGCGGACGGGATATCGGGAGTACGGTACTGGAAGCTCAGCAGGTCGTTGCGCGTCAGGTTCCCTTGCCGCAGGGGTACCGGATCGAGTGGGCCGGAGAGTTTGATGAATTGCAGCAGGCCAAACAGCGGCTTTTTGTGGTGGTTCCCATCGCCCTGGGCCTGATCCTGGTCTTGCTCTATGGTTTGTTCAATTCCGTGCGAGACAGCCTTCTGGTACTGGTGGCCATTCCCTTCTCCGCAGCAGGGGGGGTCATTGCCCTGTACCTGACGGGTTTGGATCTGAGCATCTCGGCGGCCATCGGTTTTGTTTCCCTGTTTGGCGTTTCGGTCATGAACGGCATTCTCATCATGACCTACTTCAATGGTCTGGTGAATTCGGGCATGCTTGCAGAGGAAGCCATGTTTACGGCGGCTGAGAAGCGCATGCGCCCACTTCTCATGACGGCGCTGTCGGCATGTATCGGACTGCTTCCTGCCGCGTTGTCACACGGCATCGGAAGCCAGGTACAACGGCCCCTGGCCATGGTGGTGGTGGGGGGGATGTTGCTGGGGCCGATCATGTTGCTGGTGGTGGCGCCTGCCTTGCAGATGGTATTCCTTGACAAGAGCCGGGGTAAACCCCGGGCCAGGCCAATGGATGAATGAAGCTGGCGTCAGGGTGTGATCAGGCCCAGGCTGGCTGCCCGGATCGCGGCTTCGATGCGGGTGGCGACCCCCAGTTTGGTGCGGGCGTTATCGATGTGAAAATCCACCGTTCTTTTGGACAGTCCCAGAATCAAGGCAATTTCACTCGAGGTCTTGCCGCGCGCCGACCAGGTCAGGACTTCCCGTTCCCTTTCTGCCAATTCCACGCCATTTCCGGCGGGCAGGAGTTCCCGCATCCGGCCCAAACGTGCGCGTAGAATTTCGTACAGTACGTCAAAGTCGATGGGTTTGGTGACATAGTCGTCCGCACCCAGTCGTCGTCCGTGCAATTCGCTTTCACGGTCGGTGAGGGCGGTCAGAAAAATGAACGGGGGGGGATTGGGCAGGGTGGCCAGGACTTTCTCCAGAACCTCGAATCCAGAAAGCGTGGGTAAGCCGATATCGCACAGCACCAGGTCCGGGCGCTCACGCTCGATGGCCTCGAGGCCGGCCTGACCGTCGTGGGTTAACTGGATGGATACGCCCCGGTCCTGTAACTCCTCCGCGATCAAATCGGCCATTTCATGGTCATCTTCGATACAAAGAACTTTCATCGACGTCCCGAAGTTGGCAAGAAAAGGGGAGAAACCACTTTCCTGGGTGGAAGGCGTACTTTATCAGGATTCTCACCGGGTTATCGATGCAAGTGTTCAATTATGGGATGCCGGGTCGTTTCCCAACACGTGACCGTCGACCAGATGTCCGTAGAGAGAATTCCGGGAGCGATGAAACAGGGCGCGTGTTTCATCCACAGAACCGGTGAACCGCGGATCCTGGGGGCGATCGTGTCCATCCATGAAATAGGCCACATCCCAGGCTTCCTGATCGGAGAGCGATCCTCCCAGACTCAGGGGCATATTGGTCTTGATATAGGCTGCGGCCTTGTTCAGGTGGGCCATCCCGGCTCCCCAGTTGAAAGAACGGCTCCCCCACAGGGGCGGGAAGACCACGTGCCCGTCACCGGCCCGTCTCCCCTGGCCATCGACCCCGTGACAGAGTGCACAATGATTCGCGTAAACGGTTTTTCCTCGTTCGTAACTGGGCGGAGTGCCGGGGGCCTGAATTTGCGGGATCCCCCGTTCCGGCAAGCGGGGGTTGATTTTTGCGTTTTTCTCCATCCAGTAGGCATACGACTCCAAAGCCACCAATATGGGGTCGCCCAAAGGAGGGGCTTTACCATTCATGCTGTAGAGAAAGCAATCCTGCAGACGTTCTGCGAAGGTATTGACCCGGTGGTTTTTGGATCGATAAGCGGGGTAGGACAGAAATGCTGCCCATAAGGGTGCCGATCCCGCCTTGCGGCCCTGGTCCAGATGACAATTGCGGCAACTCAAATCATTGCCTACATAGGCGCGTGCGTATTGACCGGTATTGGAAAAAATCAGTTGACCCTGGCGCACCATTTTTCCAAATTCATCCTTGGGAATATCACGATCCGCGGGCAAGAGGGAGGCTCCTCCCTCGGGAGGAGAGTCGGGCAGGCCGTCTCCCAGGGTCGTGAGGCTGGTCATCAACAGGGCAAGGGTCATCAGGTACTTCACGGTTGACCTCCTGGGGTCACGGCGGATGAGCCGGAATAGTAGAGCGAGACAGCGCGAATATCCTGGGCAGACAGTTTTCTGGAAATGTTTTCCATCAAGCGGAGGGGGCCCGGAGGGCGGCTGCCATTTTGAAATGCCCGCAACTGGTTTTCCAGATAGAGGGCCGGTTGCCCGTTCAAGGCCGGAAAGTTTTCGCCCACGCCTTTTCCATCGGGGCCATGACAATCATCACAGGAGGGAACGTTCTCGCTCCACCGGCCGTGAACGGCCAGCTCATGACCGGATTCGTCCCCGGCCCCCAGGGGGCGAGACCGGGGGGGTAACTGTGCGTAATAGTTGGCCGCATGGGTGATGCCATCCGCCGTGAGCGCTTGGGCGATCGAGTTCATGATGGGGTTTTTCCGTTCGCCGGAGGCAAAGGCATGCAGTTGTTTCTCCAGATAGGTGGAAGGAAGCCCTCTCAAACCGGGTATTCCCCCTGCGGCATTCCCCTCGCCTTCGCTTCCGTGACAACCGGCACAGGCGGCACGGCTGAATCCGCTGCCCTCCCCGACGCCGAGGATCAGGGCATGGGGGGGAGAGGTTTCGGCGTGTGCGCCAAAGGCCAGGGGTAGAAACAGAAGGGCCTTGAGGAACACTTTTCCACGCGCACGGTACTTTGTCCTGTTCATGTCACGACCTCTTCATCGACGGACTGACGGTTCATCCGTAGATTGCGGATAAGGTTTGAAACCATAATGTGCAAAAATGGCCTGGGCCCTGGCCGACTTCAGGAAGTCGACCCAGGCTTGAGCCGCCTGGGGATGGGGTGCCCCTTTGACCACTCCTGCCGCGTAAACGGCAGTGGCATTCTGGGGGTCGGGAATCTCCACATGGGTGATCGGGTTCCCGGTTTCCTCCTGAAAAATTGCTTCGGATTGCCAGGTAACTCCGGCATCTGCAAGGCCCTTCATCAAGGTCATCGGGCTTTGTCGATGATGGATGTGGGTCAGTCGGGTTTCTCCCGTACGGACCTTACGGACATAAACCTCCTGAACCAGTTCAGGGCCTCCTGCCTTCATCAAGGCGGCCTTGATCTGCCGTCCAATCCCTTCGAATTCCGGATTGGGCATGACCAGTTTTACGCCGGGCTTGCCCAGATCGACCAGCGTCCGGATGTGTGCGGGATTATTTTTCGGGACCATGATGGTCAGTTGATTGGTGGCGTAGGACACGATGGGGCCTTGTAATGACCCCTCACTGTCCATGGCGCTGACCCGTTTCAATCCTGCGGCGTAGACGTCTGCCTTGACGGTCCAGGTCATGTTGCCTACCGTGATGGTACCGCCCTGGTGAATTTGATCGAACAGCAGTCCCGGCGGGATGGTTTCGTAATAAATTTTTCCTTTCAGCGCAGGGTGTTCCTCCTCAAAGGCGGCTACCAGGGGGGCCATGGCAAAGAAGTAGTTGCCGCCCACAAAAATCGACAACTGAGCGCCCATGGGGTCCCCATGAAAATCCGGCAGATTGTCCACTTCGGGGACAGTGAATTCCAGTCCGCGTTGGACGACGGGGTCGTTTCTTCCTTCGCTCCAGGGTGGGTTCACGCCGGCCTGGGTGTTCAGGGAGATACCGCCCAGCAGGGTCAGTAACATCGTCTTGATAAAGAAAGAAGTTCTGTCTATTTTCATGAGTGTTCTCCTATTTGGCGTAATAAAATCCCCGTGCACCCAATTCGGGCATCGTTCCCATCACGCCGGGGGTCAATACCGCCCCATCGATGAGGTGATTGGTGAGTTCGGCAGCCAATTGGGGGATGGATCGATGGTCTGGATTCACATCCGACTTGTGCAGGCGGGTAGCCAACTCGAAGATGGCGTTGTGGCAGGCCAGAAAAACAACGCCACGGGACTGCAGTACGGGAATACTGTTATCCAGGGGGGAGAATGCGCCGGTGATGTCCTCATATTGGGCGGGGTCCGTCTGGGCTGCAGCAGAGACCTTCAGGAAACTGTTGTCCTTGAATTTCCCCTGGGTCAGTTGGGACAATTGATACTTTTCCCACAGGTAATCATCGTAAAGCGCCAAATGGGCGGGTCCATGGGTGCCCGAGACCACCAGAAAATCCTTGTGTCCGAAAGCCCAAATCTGGGTATTCAGGGTATTTCTCATCAGATTGAGCCATGGGCCGTCCAGGACTACGTTGTCGAAAACCTGCTTATGCTGTCCCTGATACTGGAAAACCAGGCGCAAGGCCTCCTCATCCCATTCGTCGGGGTGGGTCAAAATCATGGGAACGCTCTTGAAGTCCCGACGTCGGGGCGTTTTTTCCAGGGATTGGTTCAAAAGGGATAACGTTGAGGTCCCTTCGGGAATCAAGGTCCTCAAGGAGGATTGGGCCGATTCGGCGTGCGCAATCGATCCGCCGCCCAGCGTCAGGGTTGCCAGACCGCTGGTCATGAAGCCCAACATTCCTCTGCGTGCATTGTTCATGGTATGTGCTCCGAATAAAATTTGTTGTGGGAGATGCAGCCCCCTGAAAGGGGCTTAATATCATATCGTTCTATCCTTAGAATTAGTGGTTGTATTATAAGTACTGGTTCAAAGATAAGTAAAATTCATTTTTATCATTAAACAATGAATATTATTCATCTGTTGGCCGGAGAGGACTGGATGTTTTCTTTGTTTGTGTAAAATTTGTTGAAATTCAATTGGTTTTAAGTATTTTTCGAATACAATAGACCATGCGTTTCCACTCCCTGCGCACACGCCTGTCCTTGGCCTATGCCCTTTTCCTTTTGCTGGTCGTGGGGTTGGGGGCGTTCAGCATCCGTCAGTTGGATGACTATAACCGGGTGACGGCAGAGATCCGTGACCGCTGGTTGCAATCTACGCGCATTCTGGGCGATCTCAATAACGATACCTCGGATTTTCGTTCGGCCGAGGGCAGTTTCCTGCTGGCGGATACGCCGTTGGAACGTCAGGACAGTGCACGCGAAATGGACGCTCTGGATGCTTCCATTGCCCATAGTCTGGTGCGATACCAGCGCATCCGCCACGACGACCAGGAAGATCGGCTGTATCAGGATTTTCTCGTCCATTGGCGCAGTTATCGTCGGCTGGTGAGGCAGGAACAGGCGTTGCCGCCTGAGAATGGCACAGCGATCCGTCTATATCGCACCGATGCGCGCACCGCTTACGACCGGGCCAGTGAAACACTGGGACAGTTGACCCAGTGGAATCTGGTGGGGGCCAAAAATGCCGTAGAGCGGGAGAGTGCCACTTACCGGGATGCCAATGGCTGGATCGTGGCAGCCATTTTGACGGCGGGATTGCTGCTTTTTACGGCCATTGGTTTCATTACACGCTCTGTTTCCAACCCGTTGCTCGATTTGGCGAGGAGCATGCAACGGATCGTGGACAAGGAAGCCGAGGTTCCCATCCAGGGGGTTGAACGGAGTGATGAAATTGGCGTCATGGCCCGTTCGGTACGGGTCTTCCAGGACAATGCCCGAGCGCTGTTGACCAGTCAGGCCCGCCTGGCGGAACAGGCGAAGAGCCTTGAAGATGCCCTGGCCAAAGCGCAGGAAATGACTCAGCAACAACATAATTTCGTTCTGATGACCTCCCATGAATTTCGTACGCCCCTGGCCCTGATCGACGGGTATGCCCAGCGTCTGTATAACGCCCGCGGGCGTTTTGGGCCGGACGAGGTGGGGGAGCGTGCACTCAAGATCCGGCGTGCCACCCAGCGCCTGACCACGCTGCTCGACAATTTGCTGGACATCCCCAAACATTCCACCGAAACACAACCCTTCCATCCGCAACCACTGGAGGTCGGCGAATTGCTTCGTCGTTTGTGCCAGGAATACCGCGAGATGGCTCCCGATCGACATTTTCAGGAAGATCTGGAGAATTTCAGTTTGTTCATCACAGGGGATGCGGAGTTGCTTCACCAGGCATTCGGCAATCTATTGTCCAATGCCGTCAAATATTCGGCGCCGGGCAGTTCCATCACGCTCGGGGCACAGGACTGCGATGGTACCCTGGTGATTGAGATATCGGATCAGGGCATCGGCATTCCCGAGCGGGATCGGCCCCATATTTTCGAGCGATATTACCGTGGCTCCAACGTCGGGTCGCACAGTGGGACGGGCGTGGGGCTCACCCTCGTGAACCAGATCATTGCTCTGCACCACGGGACATTGGAAGTTGTCAGTACGGAGGGAGTGGGGAGCCGGTTTACCGTCCGCCTTCCCTATTGATGTGACTGAGGGCGTCGAGTCTCAGGCGTGCGTGAGGGCAGTGACGGCTTCCTGATACCGCGCCAGGGTGCCCCGGATGATTTCTTCGGGAAGGGCGGGTGCCGGAGGGCGCTTGTTCCAGTGTTGGGTTTCCAGCCAGTTGCGGACGAACTGTTTGTCGAAACTTTGCGGGCTGGTGCCGGGCTGGTAACTGTCTCTGGGCCAGAATCTGGAGGAGTCCGGCGTGAGTACTTCATCCATGAGGGTCAGGCGGTTTTGGTCGTCGAGTCCGAATTCGAATTTGGTGTCCGCAATCAGGATGCCGCGCCCTTCGGCGTAGTGTGCGGCTCCAGAGTAAAGTTTGAAGGCCGTGCATTTCACTTCTTCTGCGCGTTGTTCTCCGACCAGATCGATCATTCGTTCAAAAGAAATGTTTTCGTCATGATCGCCCACCGCCGCCTTGGTCGCCGGGGTAAAAATCGGGTGAGGAAGTTTTTCGGCACGTTGCAGGCCAGACGGAAGGTCGATGCCACAAACCTTTCCGGTCACTTGATAGTCCTTCCAGCCCGATCCCTCCAGATAACCCCGTACCACTGCCTCCAGAGGCAGTGGTTTGAGACGTTTGACGACCATCGCACGGTCCCTGACCTGATCTCTTTCGGCTGTGGTCACGACGTCTTCGGGGGCGATCCCGGTGAGGTGGTTGGGAATATCCCTGAAATGGTCGAACCAGAAGTTGGAGAGGGTCTGGAGCAGTTTGCCCTTGCCCGGAATGGGGGAAGGAAAGACGACATCGAAGGCGGACAGGCGATCGGTAGTCACCATGAGCAGGAATTGGGTTCCGACGGCATAGATGTCCCGTACTTTCCCTCGGGAAATCAAGGGCAATGAAGTGATGCTCGTTTCAAAAACGGCATCACTCATGCCGTATGCTCTCCCACCCGTATGATCTTCATCGTGTTGGTTCCCCCTGCTTTGCCAATGGGCTCGCCCATGGTCAACAACATCAGGTCCCCTTCCACGACGGCGCCCATCCTGAGCAGTTCGGCCTCGGCTTCGGCGATCACCGCCGCAGGTTCCAGGTGGCTGTGATGGAAGGTCACCGGGTAGACTCCACGGTACAGGGTAGTCCGTTGCTGAGTCTCTTCGGAAGGGGTCATGGCATAGATCGGCACGGGCGTATCCGAACGGGAAATCAGCAAAGCCGTGGTTCCGCTCTGGGTCAAGGCGGCCACGGCCTTGACGTTCAGGTGGCGGGTGGTGTGGATCACGGCGCGTGCGACGGCTTTCTCGATGCGATCCACGGGGTCGAAGGCTCCCCGCTCCACCATCGGGAGCATATCCTGTTTCTCGGCTTCGGTGCAGACTCTCGCCATGGCCGCAATGGATTCCACCGGATATTGCCCTGCAGCCGATTCGGCAGAGAGCATGACGGCATCCGTCCCATCCAGCACGGCATTGGCCACATCGGAGACCTCTGCGCGGGTGGGGACCGGACTGGAGATCATGGATTCCATCATCTGGGTGGCTGTAATGATGGTTTTGTTCATCTGGCGCGCCAGACGGATCATGCGCTTTTGCAGGGCGGGCACGGCGGCATCGCCTACCTCCACGGCCAGATCTCCGCGCGCCACCATGATGGAGTCGCTGGCGGCAATGATGTCTTCCAGTGCATCGATGGCTTCTGCCCGTTCGATTTTTGCCTGTAACTGGGCCTGTCCCCCGGCCGCAGTGAGCAGCGCACGGGCCTGATCCATGTCGGCCCCGGAGCGGGGGAAGGAAACGGCCAGGTAGTCCACCTTCAGGCGCGCGGCCAACTTGATGTCTTCACGATCCTTGTCGGTGAGCGCGGGCGCAGTTAACCCGCCGCCCCGACGGTTGATGCCCTTGTTGTTGGACAGGGTGCCCCCCTGAATGACGATGGTGTGAACTTCATTGCCGTGGACGGCGGTGACGCAGAGTTCGATTTTTCCATCGTCCAGAAGAAGGGAATCGCCGGCTTGAACATCCTGGGGCAATTCCTTGTAATCCAGTCCGACCCGCTCCTGATTCCCCAGAGGGCAATCTGCATCGAGGATGAAGGGGGTGCCGGCCTGAAGAAGGATTTTGTTGTCCTGAAACTTGCCCACGCGGATTTTGGGGCCCTGCAGGTCGCCCAGAATACCCACTGTTCGTCCCAGTTTTTTGGCCAGAGTACGGATGGTTTCGACCCGTTCGCGGTGGTCTGCTTCCGTGCCGTGGGAAAAGTTGAGGCGGGCCATGTCCATCCCGGCCAGGATCATGCGCTCGAGGATTTCGGGGGAACTGGAAGCGGGGCCGATGGTGGCGACAATTTTGGTGCGACGCTGCATTTGAATGACAACTCCTGTGGGCGATGGAGGGGCAGGGAATGGTTCCATACCACGGTTCGAACTCCACCAGCGATAAAGCCGTGATTATCTCATGGGTAGCCTGGGTCCGTGTGGTTTGGGGGCGTGGAGCCCCCTCTGCGGGGTCTCCACCAAGACAGGTTATTGTCCCCGTGCTTCGAGAATCTTGACGGCGGGTAGATCCCGTCCCTCGAGGAACTCGAGAAATGCCCCTCCCCCTGTGGAAATGTAGGACACGCGGTCACCGATCTCGTACTTGGATACAGCGGCCAGGGTGTCCCCTCCCCCAGCGATGGAGAAAGCCGGAGATTCGGCGATGGCCAGGGCCAAGGCTTCGGTGCCTGCTCCAAACTGGTCGAACTCGAATACGCCCACGGGACCGTTCCACACGATGGTGCCCGCATTCTTGATGATCTCTGCCAGACGTGCCGCTGTTCTGGGACCGATATCAAAAATCATGTCATCGTCAGCCACGGCATCCACGTCCTTCAGGGTGGCCTCGGCATCTTCTGCAAATTTCTTTGCAGTGACCACGTCTACCGGAATGGGTACGTCACCGCCGCGCGCCCGTGCCGCATCGATGATTTTACGGGCTTCGGGTACCAGGTCGGGTTCGGCCAGGGATTTGCCGATCTTGTGCCCTTCAGCCAGCAGGAAGGTGTTGGCGATGCCACCGCCGACGATCAGTTGATCGACCTTGTGGGACAGCGTGGAGAGCACCGTCAACTTGGTGGAAACCTTGGATCCTGCCACGATGGCCACCAAGGGGCGGGCAGGTTCCTTGAGCGCGCGTCCCAGAGCGTCCAGTTCTGCCGCCAACAGAGGGCCGGCACAGGCGATCGGGGCGAATTTGGCCACACCATGTGTGGAGGCTTCGGCGCGGTGAGCCGTTCCAAAGGCATCCATCACGAACACATCGCACAGGGCGGCCATTTTTCTGGACAGCGTGTCATCGTCCTTTTTCTCGCCCACGTTGAAGCGCACATTTTCGAGCAGGACCACCTGACCCGGTTCGACATTCAAGGGATGGTCGAGCCAATGCCGGACCAGAGGAACCGGCTGTCCCAGAAGTTCGGACAGGCGCTGGGCGACAGGCGCCAGGGAATGGGCTTCGTCAAAAGTGCCTTCGGCGGGACGGCCCAGGTGGGACATCAGCATGAGGCAGGCGCCTGCCTTCAAGGCATGTTGGATTCCGGGCAGACTGGCGCGGATGCGCGTGTCGTCGGAGATGCGCCCCTCCTTGAGAGGGACGTTGAGATCAACGCGCACCAATACACGTTTTTTGGCAAGATCCATGTCCTGCATGCGAAGGATACTCATGACAATTTCCTGTGGTGACTCAAAAATTCAAAAAAATCAGCCCGAAATCTCTGGAGAATCAGGGCTGATGCGTGACACATGGGCAGAACTTGGTCAGGATGCTGCCATCCAGGCGGCGGTGACATCCAGCATACGGTTGCTGAAGCCCCATTCATTGTCATACCAGGACAGAACCTTGACCAGGTTTCCGCCGGAAACTTTGGTGAGGGTGGCGTCGAAGGTGCTGGAAGCCGAATCGTGGTTGAAATCCACGGAGACCAGAGGGCCTTCGTTGTAGTTCAGGATCCCTTTCAGGGCAGCGGAGCCTGCAGCCTCTTTCATGATGTTGTTGATTTCCTCCACGGTGGTGGTCCGTGCGGCTTCAAACGTCAGGTCGACCAAAGAGACATTGATGGTGGGGACCCGAACGGCAAAACCATCCAGTTTTCCGTTCAATTCCGGCAGAACCAGGCCCACGGCCGCTGCCGCACCGGTTTTGGTGGGAATCATGGACATGGTGGCGGAACGGGCACGGCGCAGGTCGGAGTGGTACACGTCGGTCAGAACCTGATCGTTGGTGTAGGAATGGACGGTCGTCATCAGGCCTTTGACCACGCCGATTTTTTCATGCAGCGGCTTCACCAGGGGGGCCAGACAATTGGTGGTACAGGAGGCATTGGAAATGACGGTCATGTCCGAACGCAGGACGTGGTGGTTGACACCATATACCACGGTGGCATCGACATCGTTTCCGCCCGGTGCGGAAATGACGACTTTTTTGGCGCCACCCTTCAGGTGGGCTGAAGCCTTTTCCTTGGAGGTAAACAAACCGGTGCATTCCAGAACCACGTCCACTCCCACGCTGCCCCAGGGGATTTCAGCGGGGTTGCGTTGGGAAAAAACCGGGATGCGGTCGCCATTGATGATCATGGCGTTGCCTTCCACCGAGATTTCTCCATTGAACCGGCCGTGGGCGGTATCAAAACGGGTCAGATGAGCATTGGTTTCCGAATTGCCCAAATCGTTGATCGCTACGATCTGAATGCCTTGCTTGTTACCGGTCTCGTACAGGGCACGCAATACATTGCGACCGATGCGACCATAACCGTTGATACCGACGCGAACAGCCATGTGATTTCTCCTCAAGGTTGACAATGGTGGGGGAATATGGTGATTCTTTCCCCCTATTATAGAAAATTGCACGGATATTATGAAGGCTTTATGATGGGTTTGTCATCAGGGGGGGGCATGCATTTTACCTTTCGGCAGTTACAAATCTTCGAGGCAGTGGCCAGGTTGCTCAGTTTTTCGCGGGCGAGCGAGGAGTTGCATCTGACCCAGCCGGCGGTATCCATGCAAATCAAGCAGTTGGAAGATTTTGTGGGGATGCCCCTGTTCGAACAGATGGGCAAGCGCATTTTTCTGACCCATGCAGGAGAGGAACTCTACCAGCATGCGCGTGTGATCGCGCGCCAGTTGAAGGATGCCCGGGAGGCGCTGGAGAGTTTGCGCGAGGGAATCAGCGGGCGTCTCGACATTGCCATCATCAGCACGGCCAAATATTTTGCGCCTGCGCTTCTATCCCGTTTCTGTATGCTGCATCCATCGGTCCAATTGAAACTGTCCGTTTCGAATCGGGCGGGAATCGTCCAGCAGTTGCACCATAACGAAGTGGATCTGGTCATCATGGGACAGCCTCCAGAGGAAATGGGCGTGGTCATGGAGCCTTTTGCCCGCAATGCCCATATCATCGTGGCTCCTCCCACGCATCCCCTGACCACGGAAAAGAGTGTGGAAGTGGTGGACCTGGCCGGGGAAGATTTCTTGTTGCGCGAGAAAGGGTCGGGAACGCGCCAGTTGCTGGAACGGTTCCTGCTGGCCCATGGCGTGGAGATACAGCCGCGCATGGAGATGAGTAGTAACGAAACCATCAAGCAGGCCACGATTGCCGGCATGGGGATTGCCTTCCTGTCCGAACATTCGGTGACGCTGGAACTGGAAACCAAACGACTCAAGGTATTGCCGGTGGTTGGATTGCCCATCATCCGCGACTGGAATCTGGTTCATCATCGGGACAAGCGCCTGTCTCCGGTGGCGCGGGCTTTCAAGGCATTTTTGCTGGAACAGGCCCCGCACATGCTGCTATCAGTCCAAGAGGACCTGTAGGATGAGCCTGCCGCGTTTCTATTGCCCTGACCGCAACCTTCTGGTGCAGGGAGGCGAGTTGCCGCTCGAGGCGGCACACCATGCGGTGCGGGTGCTCCGAATGGGGGCGGGAGAGGATCTGGTGCTGTTCGACGGCCAGGGGGGGGAGTTCCGGACTCGGATCCTGACTGTCGAGGGTCCCCGCGTGGCGGTGGCGGCGGGCTCCTTTGATCCCGTGGAACGTGAGTCGCCCCTCCGGACGGTTTTGATTCAGGGACTCTGTGCCACCGAAAAGATGGACTGGATCTTCCAGAAAGCCGTGGAATTGGGGGTCACTGCCCTGTGGGCGGTCCCGATGGAGCGCAGCGTGATTCGCCTGAAGGGAGAGCGTGAGACACGGCGCCTCGAACATTGGCGCAAGGTCGTCCTTTCGGCATGTGCCCAGTGTGGGCGCAACCGGGTACCGGAACTACGTGTCCTGGGGGCGCTGCAGGACTGTTGGGACCAACTTCCCGAACCGGGGCTTCGTCTCCTGCTGAACCCGGAGGGACGCCACGGGCGGGCGGATCTCGTCTTGCCGGACGGAACCGTGGTTCTGCTGGTGGGGCCCGAGGGTGGATTGAGTACGGCCGAGATAGACCAGGCCCACCGGGCCGGATTTGTGGATGGGCGCATCGGTCCCCGCATCCTTCGTACGGAAACTGCTGCATTGGCCGTACTGGCGACCCTTCAGTCCCGTCACGAGGACTGGACCTTGTGATCTACAAAAAAGCAGGTACGGACCCATCGATGCGTTGGGGGGTGCCTTCCCGGCCGGGAAGTGCGTTGATAGAATCACGCTTGGGCAACTTGGGGGTTATCGATGAAGAACAGTCAGGACTTCGTGGCCTGGTTTCGGGCTGCCGCTCCCTACATCCACGGGTTTCGGGGCCACACTTTCGTGGTGGCCTTTGGGGGAGAGGTGGTCAGCGATGGTAAATTCGTGGCGCTCACCCATGACCTCAACCTCCTTCACAGTTTGGGCGTGCGCCTGGTGTTGGTGTATGGCGCCCGTCCGCAGACGGAAGGGCGACTTTCGCAGCGCGGTCATGTGCCCCATTACGTGGACGGGATCCGGGTCACCGATGCCGTGGCGCTGGAATGTCTGATTGAGGCTTCCGGGACGCTGGGGGTCGAAATCAGTGCCCTGCTTTCAGTAGGGGTAGCCGAATCGCCCATGGCGGGTGCTGCCCTGCGCGTGGCCACTGGCAATTTTGTCACGGCCCGTCCGGTGGGTGTGGTGGAGGGCGTGGATTTTCAGTATACCGGTCGCGTACGCAAGATCGACGCGCTGGGGATTCGGCGTCGTCTGGAGGACGAGGAGTTTGTGTTGCTGCCTCCTCTGGGTTACTCCCCAACGGGCGAGATATATAACCTGACCGTGGAAGAAGTGGCCACTGCCGCCGCTGTGGCCCTGAAAGCCGCCAAACTGATTTTTTTGACGGATGCCGCCGGCGTGGTCAACGGCGCTGGCGAATTGATCGGGACGCTGTCAGCCCAACAAGCCGAAGAAATTCTTCAGCATCCCGGTACGCAGGGTGAGGATGTGGGGTATTACCTGCCCTGCGCGGTGCGGGCCTGTCGTCAGGGCGTGGCGCGCGTCCACCTGCTCGATCGTCACCGCGACGGCGCACTGTTGCTGGAACTCTTCACCCTGCAAGGGATCGGGACCCTGGTCACTCCGGACATCGAGGATGTGTTGCGCCCTGCGACGCTGGAAGACGTGCCGGGGTTGTTGAGTGTGATTGAACCGCTGGAGGCCGAAGGCGCTTTGGTCAAGCGCGATCGCGTCTTGCTGGAAACCGAAATCGACCGTTTCACGGTATTGTTGCACGACGGGCGGGTGATCGGTTGTGTGGCGCTGTACCCTTATCCCGAGGAAGAATGTGCAGAACTGGCCTGTCTGGCCGTGATGCCCGAGTTTCGTAGCCAGGGACGGGGCGACGTTTTGCTGGGTTATGTGGCAGAACGGGCTCGCGCTCTGGGCGTAAAGCACCTCTTTCTGCTGAGTGCACGGGCCGGACAATGGTTTGCGGAACGGGGCTTCGTGGAAACCGGCGTGCATGCCCTGCCGCCTCAGCGGCAGCAGATGTACAACTACCGGCGCCGTTCCAAAGTATTCGTCAAGCCTCTGGGATGAACGGGTTTCCGGTATCATGCACTTTTTCAGTCGATTTCGAAGGTGAACCATGAGCCGAACCGTGCAGTGCATCAAATTGAAAAAAGAAGCCAAGGGACTGGATCTTCCCCCCTATCCAGGACCCTTGGGGGCTCGGATCTACAATGAGGTCTCGGAAGAAGCGTGGCAACAGTGGTTGGGTCATCAGACCATGCTGATCAATGAAAACCGTCTCAACCTGGCCGATCCGGAAGCCCGCAAGTACCTGGCCCAACAAATGGAGGCTCATTTCTTCGGGGAGGGGGCAGAGCAGGCCTCCGGCTATGTCCCCCCTCGTTCGTGAGGGTCAGGAATCGCTGATGACGGTACGTTCCACCTCCTCCATGGAGGTGTGACGTACGTCCTTGCCCTTGACCAGATAGATCACATATTCCGCCATGTTTTTGGCATGGTCCCCAATGCGCTCCACGGCTTTGGCTGCAAACAGGATGTCGATGGCATTGGAAATGGTTCGCGGATCTTCCATCATGAAAGTGATGAGTTGACGCAGGATGCCCCGGAAGGACTCATCCACGTCGCGGTCATCGCGTAATACCTGGGCAGCGGTGGTGGCATCCAGACGGGCAAAGGCATCGAGGGAATGTCCCAGCATCTGCACAGCCAAATGGGCTGCATGACGAAGATCCACGGGAAGATGGGGTTGGAGCAGACGGTCGCTGTCATGGAGCAGGATGGCCATGCGGGCCATTTTCTTTGCCTCGTCACCGATTCGCTCCAGATCGGTGATGGTCTTGATGATGGCCAGAATCAGGCGCAGATCGCCCGCTGCAGGCTGCCGCCGGGCGATGATGTGGGTACAGTCCTCATCGATGCTCACCTCCAGTCCGTTGATCCGACGGTCGGTTTCAATGACCTGGCGGGCCTGGGAGACATTGCCATCCTGTAACGCACTGACTGCCGATTCAATCTGTTCTTCAATCAGGCCGCCCATGCGCAGGACTTTGGCGCGGACATTCTCGAGTTCTACATCAAACTGCTTGGCAATATGTTCTTGAGGCAAGGTGAACCTCCCTGAAATTAACGTGTCGAGACCCGGATTCCCGAGGATGTGGCCAGAATCAGTACGTCCGCGGGGCGGCGTGCAAAGAGGCCGCACATCACGACGCCGGTGAGGGCAGACAGGCGTGTTTCCATCTCCACGGGATCGAGGATCTGCAGATTATGGATGTCCAGGATGAGATTGCCATTGTCGGTGGTAAATCCCTCGCGCAGGATCGGCTGTCCGCCCAGACGAACCACTTCGCGCGCCACGTAACTGCGTGCCATGGGAATCACCTCGAGGGGCAGAGGAAATTTGCCGAGGAGTGACACCTGCTTTTTCTCATCCGCAATGCAGACGAATTTTCTGGCGACGGCGGCCACGATTTTTTCTCGTGTGAGGGCTCCTCCCCCACCCTTGATCATGGCCAGACTTGCCGTGATTTCGTCCGCTCCGTCCACATAGACGGGAAGATCGTCGACGCCGTTCAGGTCGAAAACCTGGATGCCGGCAGCCCGGAGGCGCGCTGTGGATGCCTCGGAACTGGAGACGGCTCCCGCGATGCGATGCCTGCGTGAGGCCAGGGCTTCGATGAAGAAATTGACGGTGGAACCGGTGCCAACGCCGATGACTGCATCGTCGGGAAGGTAGTCTAAGGCAGCTTGGGCAGCCGCTTTCTTGAGTTCGTCCTGATTCATGAATTCTCCCTGAAAACTTCCAGCATAACTGCAACTTGTGACAGACTCAACCCGTGTTTCTCCATTTTATTGGCGATTGGAGTGGGGGAGGGGCATAAAGTTTGTTAATCTTCGGGTATTGAGTGAGGAAAATTTCATGACGGATCGTTATCTGGAACGCATCCTGCGCGCCGGTCGCGTGTATGACGTGGCCATGGAGAGCCCTTTGCAGCGTTTGCCGCGTCTCTCTGCCCGACTGGACAACGAACTCTGGCTCAAGCGCGAAGACCTGCAGCCCGTGTTCTCCTTCAAATTGCGTGGGGCCTACAACAAGATGGCCAGTCTTTCGCCAGAGACACTGGCGCGTGGGGTGATCGCGGCCAGTGCCGGAAATCATGCCCAGGGCGTGGCTCTGGCTGCGCAGCGCATGGGCGTGCGTGCGCTCATCGTCATGCCCGTCACCGCACCGAGGATCAAGGTGGAAGCGGTGCAGGCCCTGGGCGGTGAAGTGGTGCTGGAAGGGGTGTCTTACTCGGAGGCCTACGAACATGCTCTGACCCTGGTGGAAAAGGAAGGGTTGACGTTTGTGCATCCCTATGATGACCCCGAGGTCATCGCCGGACAAGGGACCATCGGACAGGAAATCCTGCGTCAGCACGCTGCGCCACTGGAGGCGATTTTTGTGCCCATCGGTGGCGGAGGGTTGATTGCGGGCGTGGCCGCCCTGGTCAAGCAACTGCGCCCCGAGATTCGCATCATCGGAGTACAACCCCAGGATTCCGATGCCATGCGTCAGTCCCTGGCGGCAGGGCGACGGGTCGTGCTGGATCAGGTGGGACTGTTTGCCGACGGGGTGGCGGTTCGTCAGGTAGGACAGGAAACTTTTCGTTTATGCCAGAAGTACGTGGATGAAGTGGTGACGGTGGACACGGATGCGCTCTGTGCCGCGGTCAAGGATGTCTTCGACGATACCCGCGCCGTGCTCGAGCCGGCGGGGGCTCTGGCGGTGGCCGGACTCAAGCAGGTCGCGCAGCGCGCGGAATGGCGGGGCAAATCCGTCATCGCCATTGCCAGCGGCGCCAACCTCAATTTTGACCGGCTGCGTTTCGTGGCGGAACGGGCCGAACTGGGGGAACAGCGCGAAGGCCTGTTTGCCGCGACCATCCCCGAACGTCCCGGTAGTTTTCGCCAGTTCTGTGCGCTGTTGGGATCGAGAGCGGTGACGGAATTCAATTATCGCTATGCAGATCACCAGCAGGCCCACGTTTTTGTGGGGGTCTCTTTGACACAGCCCGATGAGTTGCCGGAATTATTGAATCGTCTGCACGGGCAGGGTATTCGTACGCTTGACCTGACTCACAACGAAATGGCCAAACTTCATGTTCGTCATTTGGTGGGCGGGCATGCCCCGCAGGCCGAGCATGAAATCCTGTACCGCTTCGAGTTTCCCGAGCGTCCTGGCGCCCTGGCCTGTTTTCTTGAACGCCTGAGCGCGCACTGGAACATCAGTCTCTTTCACTACCGCAACCACGGAGCCGACTACGGGAGGGTGTTGGTGGGATTGCAGGTTCCTCCGTCGGATCAGGAGGATTTCCGGAATTTCCTGAACATCCTGGGTTACCCCTGGGTGGATGAAACCCGGAATTCTGCGTACCAACTGTTTCTGGGAGGCGGCGCATGAGTTGGGATGGGGCTGGAAAGCGGTGGTGGGCGCATTTCTGGGCGGGGATATTTCTTCTGGCGTGCTGGTTGCCGGGGCAGGCGGCGGAAGAAGGGCAGGGACCGGCCGACCGGATTTTCCGTGCGTTGGGGCCGGAGGGGCAGAGTACCATCCGGCTCCTGACCACCGCTGCCACCTGCCCGACACTCGTGGTGGATGGGCAGCCCCGCCCCATGGATTTGAGGGTCGGCCCCCGCCTGGAACCCCGTGACGATCATCCGGGATCGGTATTTCCGGAGCGTGTTTGCGAGGCTGCCCACATACCGGCGGCGGCCTCGGTGCAGTGGCAGGGGCGGGTTTTGCCTGCGTTGACTCATCCGCCGCGCAGGATCGTGGTGCTGGGGGATACGGGATGTCGGATCAAATGGCCCGGTTTCTACCAGTCCTGCAACGATCCGCTTCAGTGGCCGCTGGCTCAGGTGGCACACAGTGCGGCGGCAGAACATCCTGATCTGGTATTGCACGTGGGCGACTATGCGTATCGCGAAAGCCCCTGCCTGGCCAGCGGCTGTGTCGGGACGCCTCATGGTTACGGGGGAGACGTGTGGCAGGCCGATTTTTTCGAACCCATGGCTCCCTTGCTGGAAGCAGCCCCCTGGGTGATGGTGCGGGGCAATCATGAGTCCTGTGCCCGGGCAGGACAGGGATGGTTTCGTTATCTCGATCCTTTTCCCTATGATCCCGCTCATTCCTGTTCCGTGTCGGGCGGAACCCGGGAAGCGCCGGATCCTCCCTATGGCGTGTTGCTGGGGGACGGATTGCAGTGGGTCGTGATGGATTCCACGGCCGTTTCGGAAAAGAAACCGCGTCCGGGCAGTGCCACGGTGGAGACCTATTTCCGTCAATTTGCGCAGGTTGCCCGATTGACGGCTCGCTCAACCCAGAACTGGCTCACGCTTCATCATCCGATCCTGGGGTACGGTTACCTGCCTCTGGTGGGGTATGAACCCGCCAATTATCAACTCAGCGCGGCCCTGGCCGAACATCATTATCCCGACTGGACTCCTCCCGGCGTTCAGTTGGTGGTGCAGGGGCATATCCATACCTTTGAGTTGTCCCGATTCGAGGGAACTTCGGCGCTTGGTTTGATCGCCGGTTTTGGTGGGTCCATGCTGGAACCAGGTTTCCCGGTCTGGGTCCCCGGTCACAACGAAGTGGCCCCCGGCGTACGGGTGGCCCAGTCTTACAACGACCAGCATTATGGCTATCTGCTCATGGAACGGATGGAAGGGGGGCAATGGCGCCTGACGGAAAAGGATGCACAGGGTCAGATCCGCCGCACTTGTCTGTTGGCACTGGACCGGACTCCCACTGGTTTTCATTGTGAGGGGACGTTGCCTGCGGTACAGTCCCTCGATCTGCCGGATTCCGCCGGGGCGGCGGATTACCTGTTGCTGGGCGAGGTGCATGACAACCAGGCCGGGCATGCACTGCGCCAGCATTGGCTGGAATCCCTGGTCAAGCGCAGGGATTACGTCCTGGCCATGGAACAGTTGAATCGTGCGCGCCAAACCCCCCTCACCGAAGCCGAGGATAAAGTCCGGGGGCCCGTGGCCCAGAGTGATCCGGCACTGCATGCCGTGGCAGAAGCCGGAGGGTTTGACTTCAAGGGCTGGCACTGGGATTTTTATGCCCCTGTCCTGGCGCTGGCGGTGAATCAACGCTGGCCTCTGGGGGCGACCAATCTGGATCGTCAGACCCTGATGAAACTCATGACCGGTAAGGAACCCATGCCGCCCGAACCGTTGCACTGGAGTGCGCGGCAGCAGGAAATTTTGACGGACGAAGTGCGTGAAGGACACTGTCGCCTGTTACCGGAAACCCAGTTGCCCGGCATGGTGGCCGCGCAGCAGGCACGCGACCGCAGCATGGCCGAAAGCCTGGTAGCCTGGCACCACCAGACGGGCAAGCCTGTGATTTTGCTGGCAGGGAACGGACATCTGCGCAAGGACACGGCGGTTCCTCTGTGGTTGCAGCAACTGGATCCGGGCGCTCGGGTCGTGAGTGTGGCGATACTGGAGCCCGAACAGATGCACGACCCCAAACTGGCGGGCGTCTACGATGAAACTTTCGAGGTTCCCCTGCAGGCCCGGGCAGATCCCTGCGTGGCGCTACGGGAACGCCTCAGTGGGAAACGACCCCTCCCGACAGACCAAAAAGCTCCTTGATGTCGAGGATCAACACGATTTCTCCATCGCTGGACATGGTCACGCCCGCCACGCCACTGGGGCGGAAGGTATCGAGAGATTTGATGACGACGTCATCGTGGCCGTCAAACCCATCCACCGACAGAATGAAACTCTGATTTTCCACCTGCATCAGAACCCCCGTATGGGCCTGGTTTGACTCTTCCCAATGGAGAAGTTGAGCCAGGGACACCATGGGTAGAATTTCTCCCCGCACGACCAGGGTGGTCTTGCCGCCCACATGCTGAATCTGGTTATGTTCAAGCGCGATGATTTCACGGACCAGAGACAACGGCACGGCAAAGGACTGTGCGCCGATGCGTACCATGAGGACCGGCAGAATGGCCAGGGTCAGCGGCAGCGAAATGGTCAGTTCCGATCCTTTTCCGACCTCCGAACGAATGGTGACATTGCCATTCAATTTCTTTATGTTGGTTTTGACCACATCCATTCCCACCCCCCGCCCGGAGACGCTGGAGATCTGCTCCTTGGTGGAAAAACCGGGCAGGAATATGAGTTCCAGGCACTGCGTTTCGTCCAGGCTGCTGGCGACTTCAGGGCTGATCAACCCCTTGGCGATGGCTTTGGCCCGGATGGCTTCGGGGTCCATGCCCTTGCCGTCATCGGCGATGACGATGTTGATGTGGTCGCCAATCTGGCGCGCTTGCAACTGGATGAGACTTTTGACGGGTTTGCCTGCTGCGGTACGCTCTGCCGGTAATTCCACGCCATGGTCCACGGCATTACGAATCAGGTGGACCAGAGGATCATTCAGGTCTTCGATCATGGTCTTGTCGATTTCCGTTTCTTCTCCGACCAGAACCAATTCCACTTCCTTGTTCAACTGCCGCGCCAGGTCCCGCGCCAGGCGGGGAAATTTTTTGAACAGGCGGCCGATGGGCTGCATGCGTGTTTTCATGACCGAGTTTTGCAGGCTGACCACCAGCATGTCTAACTGGTTGACGGCCTCATCGAGCGCGCGCAGGGTGTTGGCATCCTGTTTTCCCAACAGAATGTCGGAGCGTAACTGATTCAGGCGGTTCTTGGTCAGGCCGATTTCCCCGGACAGATTGAGCACCTGGTCCAGGCGCTCCGTATCGACCCGAATAGTGTTTTCCTTGACGTTTTCTGACTCCCGACGTCCACCTGGGCTGGCATTGGCCGGGGAATCGGTGGCGCGGCGACCGTAACTTCTGATTTCCTGAGGCGCTTCGGCGGAGGATTCCGGGGTCGGGTGGAGGTTTTGAGACGGAGGAGGCGCGTTCGCGGCGGGTTTGTCCTGAGCATGGGGAACGGCGGGTGGGAGCGGTTCCGGGGGAGTACCAGCGCTAGTCAGGGCCGCAAACAGGGCATTCCAGTCTGGGCCGGGGGGTGGAGAAGCCGGAGCAGAGGCAGGCGTTGCCTTTGCCAGCGGTTTTCCTTCCAGAATGGCTTCCAGTGCCTGGGTGATGGCGGGCGGCGCCGAGGACGGCTGGGTATTTTGAGAGAGTGCGCCAAACATGTGACGAACTTCGCTGGTGGCGGACAGAATGGCATCCATGATGTTGGCATCGAGGGCCAGTTGATCGTTACGAAGGCGATCAAAGAGATTTTCTGTCAGGTGACACAGGGTGACCAATTCTGTGGCATTGAGGAAGCCTGCGCCCCCCTTGATGGTGTGAAATCCCCGGAAGATATCGTTGAGCAGACCGTGGTCGTGGGGGGCCTGTTCGAGCATCAGGAGTTTGCTGTCCACATCGTCCAGCAGTTCCGAAGATTCCTGCAGAAAATCCTGCAGCAGTTCTTCCATTCCGGAAAAGTCGCTCATGATGTCAGAATCCCAGGCTTTCCAGCAATTCGTCTACCTGATCCTGGCTCGTGACCACGTCACTGCGTCCTGATGTCGCTCCCACCAGGGGGCCGTTGAGCAGTCCCTCGTCCACACGGGACAGGGCGGGGGCATTTTCCACCAGTAGGGCGATGAGTTGTTTTTCCATGTTTTGAGTGACTTCCAGGGTTTTTTTGATGACCTGGCCCGTCAAGTCCTGAAAGTCCTGAGCCATCACGATTTCCATGAGAAAGGTCTGGATCGCTTTGGTTTGTTTCGGGATTTCGAACAGTTGGGCATGGGTGCGGGTGACCAGGGCCTTGAACTGTTCCACCGATACCTTGCCCTCGAAAAGGGACTGCCATTCGTTGGACAACCGGAGGCAATCCGACTGTATCTTCTCCACGATGGGCTGGGCCGCATCCGTGGCATTGAGTACCCGTTCTGCCGCCTGTTGGGTCATGGCCGCCACATAGCCGAGACGATCGCGTGCATCGGGAATGGAAGAGGCCACGGTTTCCAGGCTTTTATCCAATCCCAATTCGCGCAAACTGTCATGGAGCGTTCGAGTCAACTGACCAATTTCATTGAATACTTTTTCGGTCGTGTCGCAAGTGGGGCAACTGCTCTCGTCTTCCTTGTTTTCCCCATTCATGCCGTTCTGGGCGGCGACGATGCTGTCGAAAAGGGATTCCAGATCATCGTTGTCTTGGACGCTCATGGCATTCTCACTTCTTCATGTTCTGAAAGATTTTCTTTAACTTTTCATCCATGGTGGCCGCGGTGAAAGGTTTGACGATATAACCACTGGCCCCTGCCTGAGCGGCTTCTATGATGTTTTCCTTCTTGGCTTCGGCCGTGACCATGAGTACGGGCAGATGTCTGAGGGAAGGGTCCTTGCGGATGGCTCGCAACAAGTCGATTCCCGTCATGTTGGGCATGTTCCAGTCCGACACGACAAACTCGATGTCTCCGGCGCGCAACTTGCTGAGGGCATCCACCCCGTCTTCTGCTTCGATCACATTGGTAAAGCCCAACTCTTTCAAAAGGTTGCGGACGATCCGCCGCATCGTGGAAAAATCATCCACCACCAGAAACTTCATGTTGGCATCAACCACGCTCATTCTCCATCATTCAACTCAGCAAGGGGCGCAAGGTTTCCGACAGCATGGCCGCGTCAAACTTCGCAACGTAATAGTCTACGCCGACCCGGTTACCCATGGCTCGATTGGCCTGCGACGAGAGCGATGAATGCATGACAACGGGAATTTCGTCAAAACGTTTGTCCGCTTTCAATTGTTGCGTCAACACATACCCATCCATTTCAGGCATCTCCGCATCCACCAGAATCACCTGAATCTGGTTGCGCAGGGGATAATTTCCATGCGAAGCGCTGTCCGCCAAGCCGCACAACCGCTCCCACGCCTCTCGTCCGTTATTGGCACGCAAATGCTTGACTCCCATTTTATCCAGCAATTCCGCTATTGTCTTGCGTGCAACGGAAGAATCATCTGCAAAAAAGACGCACTTTTCATGGCCACTTTCTATTTTCGGAACATTACCTACCACATTTTCCCCAAAAGCCGAGGCCAATACCTGCTCCACGTCGACGATGGAGATCAGTTCTCCCGTGGGAAGTTCGGTAATGGCATTGATGAGGTTGTCACCACTTCCGGAGAAGTCGTTCTCTGGTGCGCGGACGGTACTCCAGTCGACGCGGATGATTCGGTCCACGCCGGCGACCAGAAACCCCAGCGTGTGGCGGCTGTATTCGGTGACCAGCATGGTGGTGCGCTCGTGCGCGCGGGCGTTTTCCAACTTCATGAAACTGACCAGATCCAGAACGGGGATGATGTGTCCGCGCAGGCTGACGATGCCGGAAACGCCAGCGGGCATGTTGGGCGTCCGGGTGACCTTCATGGCGTGGGTGACTTCGCGCACCTTGAACACATTGATGCCAAATTTTTCTTCCGTCCCCAGAGAAAACAGCAAGATCTCCATCTTGTTGGATCCTGCCAGATTGGTCCGCGCATTCACGGCATCCAGCAGTTCATCTCCCACCGGGGAAAATGTTTGGGGCTGATTCTGAAAAGTCATGGGGCCTCCGCACCTTTCAGCAGGCGAGTCAGTGTGCTCGCCAAACGATTGGGTTCAAATTTCGAGATATATTCGTCCACCCCCACGGTCTTGCCCAATTGCTGGTTGGAACTGCCGGACAACGAGGAATGCATGAGCACCGGGATGCCTGCGAACCGTTTGTCTTCCTTGATCTTTCGGGTCAGCATGTAGCCATCCATCTCGGGCATTTCCACATCGGTCAGGATGAGTTGAAGCGTATCCTTCAGCGGGGTGTGGGCACTTTCGGCAACCTCTGCCAGATGACGCAACTCATCCCATGCCTGGCGACCATTCACCGCCGAAATGCCCTGTACGCCCATGGCTTCCAGGGTACGGGCAATCTGTTTGCGGGCGACAGAGGAATCATCGGCATAGAACACCCGCCGATTGTTCAGGCCGAGAGGCCTCACGTTGCGGTAGATGGATTCGTCCTCGCCGATCTGAGCGGTTTCGGCCAGTACGCGTTCCACATCCAGCATCATGACCAGTCGTCCATCCGGCAGTTCCGTCACGGCGGTGACCAGTCCTCCCAGAGGGGTATTCACCATTTCGGGAGGGACCCGCATGGCCGACCAGTCGAGACGCAGGATGGTATCCACCGATTCCACCAGAAATCCCTGGGTGTGACCGTTGTATTCCGTGATGATCGTGATGTCCGGAACGGTTTCGAGTGGAATGCCGATGTACTTGGCCAGTCCGATGATGGGAATCAGGATGCCGCGCAGGCTGACCATTCCCTCCACGGCTTCGGGCATTTCCGGAGCGCGCGTGATGGGTGGGGTGCGCAGTACCTCGCGTACCTTGAAGACATTGATGCCATAAGTTTCGCGGCGTTCGGTTCGGGGGTTGATCCCCAACGTGAACATCAGAATTTCCAACTTGTTGGTTCCCGCCAACTTGGTTCGGGCATCGATTTTGGAAAGTAGTTCAGACATGGATCATCCTTGGTTCACTGTCTTTGAGCATGGCCGTTCTTCATGATAAGGGATAGCGACTTTTTTGCCGGAAACTTTAATCAGCGGGTCGGGCTGACGGGCAGCGGGGGAGCCGGCGCGGCGGGAGAGGGAGGTGCCGGTGGAACACTGTTTTCCACCTGAATGACACCGCCGTCATGGCGTGCCGTATCCTCGGCCCGTTTGTTCATGACAATGATGCTGATGCGCCGATTGGTCGGATCGTTGGGATCGTTTTTATTCAGCAGGACGGCCGACGCCAGTCCGACGACGCGCAGGACCTTGTCGGGGTCCATGCCCCCCGTGATCAGTTCACGCCGGGAGGCGTTGGCTCGGTCGGCAGAGAGGTCCCAATTGTTGTATCCACCTTTGGCTCCTTTCATGTCCACGGAGTAGGGGCGCGCATCCGTATGTCCGGACAAACTGATAAAATTGGGGACATCATTGAGGCTTTTACCGATTTCACGGAGGATATCGCGGGTGTAGGGTTCCAGTTGGGCGCTTCCCACCCGGAACATGGGACGATTCTGGCGATCCACGATCTGAATGCGCAATCCCTCGCTGGTGAGGTCCAGAAGGATCTGGTCCTTGAATTTCTCCAGGTTGGGGTTATGGGCGATGACCCCTTCGATCCTTGTCTTCAATTCCTTGAGTTTGGCCAATTCATCGGCCTGCTCCTTACGTTTGAAGTCGGTATCGGATGTCTTGAGACTGATGATTTTTTTCCTGGAAGGAAGGTCTCCCCTCTTGACTTGTCCCTCGCTACGTGACAGGTCTTTCCCGCCCCCCTTGATAACGCTGGAACTGTTTCCGCTGCCGGATCCCCCTTCAAGGGCAATCTTCAGGGGGGTTTTGAAATAATCCTCGATCCCTTGCAGATCTCCCCGAGTGGTGGAGCCCAGTAGCCACATCAGGAGAAAGAACGCCATCATGGCCGTCACAAAATCGGCATAGGCGATTTTCCAGGCTCCTCCGTGGTGCCCGCCACCCGCAACCTTTTTGATGCGTTTGACGACGATGGGGCGTTTGTCTTCGGCGGTCATCGACCCGGTTCCTCAGGATCAGCGTTTCTGTTTGACGTGGGTTTCCAACTCGGCAAAGCCGGGGCGCTCGGGTGTATTGAGTACCTTGCGTCCGAATTCCACCGCCATGGCAGGCGCATAACCGTTGAGACTGGCCAGCAAGGTTACCTTGATGGTTTGAAACATCTTGGTGGATTCGTCGGCCTTTTGTTCCAGCAGTCCCCCCAGCGGTCCCACAAACCCATAAGCCAGCAGGATCCCCAGGAAGGTTCCGACCAGGGCGTGCGCGATGAGCATGCCCAGTTCGGCAGGGGGGGCGCCCACCGATTCCATGGTGTGCACCACACCCATCACGGCGGCCACGATCCCGAAAGCAGGGAGTCCGTCACCGAGTTTGGAGATGACGTGGGCGGGTACCAGTGCCTCATGGTGATGAGTGTCAATTTCCACATCCATCAGATTTTCGATCTCCATGGCGTTCAGGTTTCCACTGACCATGATGCGCAGATAATCCGTGATGAATTCGATCACATGGTGGTCACCCAGAATTTTTGGATATTTGGAAAAGAGGGCGCTTTGCTCGGGGTTTTCTACATCCCCTTCCACGGCCATCAGCCCTTCCTTGCGGATTTTTCCCAGGATCTCGTAGAGCAGGGCCATCAACTCCATATAGGTTTCTTTGTTGTATTTTGCTCCCTTGAATACCGAGGGGAGGGCTTTAGATGTGGCTTTGACGGCCGTTCCCGTATTGCCGACGAACAAGGCGCCGGAGGCGGCGCCTCCAATCATGAGCAGTTCAACCGGTTGGAAGAGGGCGCCCAAATGCCCTCCTCCTATGGCAAACCCCCCGAACACGGCGCCCAGGACGACGACATAGCCGATGATGACAAACATGGAAAGGCTCCAGATACGTTATAAATTCTTGGAGGGTTTACAAGGCGCCATTCAACCATGAATCGAGCGCGCGCGCATCCCGTTTTCGGGGTTTTCGGCTAATTTTTTTTGAACTTTACAGGGAAGGTTCGGAAGAGACGGGTTTTTGGCTGAGTTTCTTGGTTTTTCCTGCGCGGGATGGAGGGGCGCAGATGCCGCAGACATAATCGGCAGTCAGGTCGTGGGTATGGACCACGAACTCCCCGTTGCAACGGGTACACGGGGTTGTTTTCAGCATGCCGGCAGCACAGAAGCGAAGTAAAAACCAGGCGCGGGTGACGCTGAGAATGTTTTCTTCCTTGCTGATGACATTTTGCTCGAGATAGAGCTGATAACTCTTGATGAGCAATTCAAGGGGGGGGAGGTCGATGTTCTTTTCGAGGTAGCGGTAAATCCCGAGGAACAGGGATGCGTGGATATTCGGCTGCCAGGTGATGAACCAGTCGGTGGAATAGGGCAACATGCCCTTGGAAGGAGAATGCCCGGCGACTTCCCGATACAGGCGCAACAGCCGCTCGCGGCTCAGATGGGTCTCTTCCTGCAACAACTGAAGACGAGCCCCCAACTCAATCAACTCGACGGCCCACTGGACCTCCTGGGCTTCGGCAACGATGCTGCGCGGAGCAACCAAGGGAGGTCAGATCGCCAGTTGTTCGGCCGGTTGGCCGGCCATGAGGATGGCTGCATGGGGTTGGGCCATGAGCCGGTCTTTGGTGTGGTCGGTGATCATGTTGAGCAGCAGGTTCTCATCGAAACGCAAACGGCACACCAGCATATTCGATGCGGCCATTTTAATCAACTGGGCAGGGGTCAGACTGGCGATCAGATCGGCCATTTCCGCGTTGATCCCCAGTCGGAACAGGGCGGCGGCCATGTCCTGATTGATCATGTTCTGAGCCAGCATCAGATAGGAAAGGTTGGTGTCCTTGATCTCTGCGTGTAATTGGGTGGGGTTCACGGAAATTCTCCTTAGTGTTGGACTGCGCCGGTGACCACGGGTCACGATGGGCCCATTGTGCCGAACGAAAAAAGGAGAATAAATCAGTAATTTGATGAATTTGTCGTAGGAATAAAACCTATGGGCGACACAAACACCCGCTTTGCCATCGGGGCAAAAAAAGCGGGTAAAATAAAAAATCAATATTTTCAGTCGATTGCGGTGTTCTGCTTCGTCTATGAACAGGTTATCGGCAGACTTTTGGAAAACTTTAGGGTTTTTTTAAAAAATAAAAAAATTTTTTCACCCTCAAAATAAAGGCAAAAAGTGTCTCTCTCTTGCACCGTCCGGAGAAATGACGGGGTAAATCCCCGGTTGTTCCCGCCTTTGAGGTGGGCTTCCCCTCTGGATAATGGCGTGTCGATGTGTCCCCTAATCTCAGAGAGTTCCTATGGACAGCGAGAGTGATCTCGAAAAAACCGAACAACCTTCGCAGCGACGTCTCGATCAGGCGCACGAAGAAGGTCAGGTCGCCCGTTCCCGCGAACTGTCCACCTTCATGGCGTTGTTGGCGGGTGGCGGCGGGTTGTGGTTCATGGGGGGGCATCTGCGTCAATCGTTGTTGGGGTTGGTTCGCCAGGGACTGAGTTTCGATGCGGGGGTGGCCACGGACCCCGTACGCATGATGGAACGGTTTTCACGATTGTCGCTGGAGATCGTGGGCGTGTTTTTGCCCTTTTTGGGTTTGCTCCTGATGACGGCCATTTTTTCTCCCCTGCTCCTGAATGGGTGGTTGTTCAGTTTCAAACCGTTGCAACCAAATTTTTCCCGCCTGGACCCCCTGGCCGGTATCGGACGCATGTTTTCTGCCCAGGGGGGGGTGGAATTGGTGAAAAGCATTGCCAAGGCGGGAGTGGTGGGTGGGGCAGGGGTCTGGGCGGTGTGGCACTATCTGGATCAGACCCTGATGCTCCCCGCGTTGTCCATTCCTGCCGCCACCTTGCAGATGGGGACCCTGGTGGGACAGGCCTTTTTGGCCATGTTGGCAGGGATGATGCTGGTGGCCGCGGTGGATGTGCCTTTTCAGTTGTGGGAGCACAATCGTCAACTTCGCATGACGAAGGATGAAATTCGCCAGGAGGCCAAGGAAACCGAAGGGGATCCCCAGATCAAGGGCAAGATCCGGAGTATGCAGCGTGAACGGGCGCGTCGGCGCATGATGGCTCAGGTCCCGAGTGCGGACGTGGTGGTGACCAATCCTACCCACTATGCGGTGGCCCTGCGCTACCAGGAGGGCGTCATGCGCGCCCCCATCGTGGTGGCCAAAGGGGTCCATCAGGTGGCGGAACGCATTCGCGCGCTGGCGGCCACACATCGCATTCCCGTGGTGGAGGCCCCTGCATTGGCACGGGCATTACATGCCCATACCGAGTTGGAACATCCCGTACCAGAGGCGCTCTATCTTGCAGTCGCCGAGATATTGGCCTATGCCTACCAGTTACAACGACAGCGCAAGGAAGGAGGCGATGTTCCTCCTCCGCCTCAAAACCTTCCTGTTCCCAAGGAACTTGATCCCGAAAGCCGGGTGAGCACATCATGAACAATGCATTGATGACGGTTCAGGGCTTGTTCAAAGGGGCCGGAAGCAAGGGATTGGCCGGTCCCGTGCTCATCATTCTGGTATTGAGCATGATGGTGTTGCCTCTGCCTGCCTTTTTGCTGGATATCTTTTTTACCTTCAACATCTCCGTTTCGATCATGGTGTTGCTGGTCAGCATGAATACGCTGAAACCCCTCGAGTTTTCTGCCTTTCCGACAGTCTTGCTGATGACCACGCTGCTGCGTCTGTCCCTGAATGTGGCCTCCACCCGGATCGTATTGCTGGAAGGGCATACCGGGCCGGATGCGGCGGGGAAGGTCATCGAGTCCTTTGGACACTTTTTGGTGGGGGGGAATTTTGCAGTGGGGATCGTGGTTTTCCTGATCCTGGTGGTCATCAACTTTGTCGTGATCACCAAAGGAGCGGGGCGAATTGCTGAGGTGGGCGCCCGTTTTACCCTGGATGCCATGCCCGGTAAACAAATGGCCATCGATGCCGATCTCAATGCCGGTTTGATCGGTGAGGAAGAAGCCCGTAAGCGTCGCCTCAACATTGCCCAGGAAGCGGATTTTTATGGGTCCATGGATGGGGCCAGCAAGTTTGTGCGCGGAGATGCCGTGGCAGGGATCATGATTCTGCTCATCAATATCATTGGTGGGTTCATCGTCGGAGTCCTGCAGCATAATCTGGATGTGGCGACGGCGGCCAAGAACTACACGCTGTTGACCATCGGGGACGGGCTGGTGGCACAGATTCCTTCGCTGGTCATTTCCACCGCAGCCGGTGTGGTGGTCAGCCGCGTTTCCACCGACGAAAACATCGGTCAGCAACTGATGGGTCAGGTCTTCACCCAGCCTCTGGTTCTCATGTTGACCGGAACCATCGTGGGTGCCTTGGGGTTGGTGCCGGGCATGCCGCACTTTGCTTTTCTGCTCTTTGCGGCCATTCTGGGCGGGTGGGGGACCACATTGTGGAAACGCCAGCGCCTCGAGGCGGTGCAGGCCGCCCTGCCCCAGGCCCCGCCCCAGGTTTCCCTCGAGGCGCCGGAGGCCACCTGGGAAGATGTGACCCCCATCGATGTCCTGGGTCTGGAAGTCGGCTACCGTCTGATCTCTCTGGTGGATAAGGAGCGGGATGGGGATCTGTTACGGCGGATCAAGGGGTTGCGGCGCAAGTTTGCCCAGGAAATAGGGTTTCTGCCCCCTGCCATTCATATTCGCGATAATCTGGAATTGCGCCCCAACGCCTATCGGATCACGCTGAAAGGTGCTGAAATCGGGAGTGGGGAAGCATTGCCCGGACAGTTTCTGGCCATCAACCCCGGGCAGGTTACGGGGACATTGCAGGGAACGCCCACCCAGGATCCGGCTTTTGGGTTGCCCGCCATCTGGATCGAGGCCGTACTCAAGGATCATGCGCAGGCGCTGGGCTATACGGTCGTGGACGTCAGTACGGTGGTGGCCACGCATCTCAGCCACCTCATCCATCTGCAGGCGGCTTCCCTGTTAGGGATACAGGAGTTGCACCAGTTGCTGGAGCATGTGGCCAAGTCCAGTCCCAAACTGATCGAGGAGTTGGTTCCCAAACTTCTCTCTCATGCCCTGTTGCAAAAGGTTCTCCAGAACCTGCTGGAGGAGGGAGTACCCATTCGGGATATGCGCAGCATTCTGGAAACACTGTCCAAATATGTGCCTGTGTCGCAAGACCCTGTTTACCTGACGGCTCAGGTCAGGGTGGCACTGGGTCCGGCGATCATTCAACAACTCTATCCCGCCTCACAGGAATTACAGGTGATTGCCATGGACAAGGAACTGGAACATCTTCTGGCTCAGGCCATGCAGGCCGGGGGACTACAGCAGGCCATCGAGCCGGGCCTGGCGGATACCCTGTTGCGCGAGACACGAATGGCGGCGGAACGTCAGGAAATGATGGGGTTTCCGGTGGTCCTGCTGGTGCCGGGACAATTGCGGGATTTGCTGGCGCGCTTTCTCAAGCGGGCCTTGCCTCAATTGAAAGTGATTGCTCAGGATGAGGTGCCTGGGTTTAGAACCGTGAAAGTGACATCGCTGGTAGGGGGGCGAGTATGAATGCACAAACAAGAACCATCAGGGCTCTGACCGCGCGGGATGCGTTACGTCAGGTACGGGTGGAAATGGGGGAAGATGCCGTTATTCTGTCCAACCGGCGGGTGGGCGACCATGTGGAAATCGTGGCGGCTGCGCCCGCTGCCCTTGCTCAACTGGAGCAGGGCGGGAAAAACAACGAAGAAAAAGAGAATGTCTCCCAGTTGATGAAGGAGATCCGAAGGTTGCAATCGGATTTGCAGGGCCAACTGGTTTCGCTGGCAACGCCTACTGCGCACGCCACCAAAAAAGGCAAGATTCAGCGCAGCATGGTGCGGATGGGGTTCAGTTCGGCCCTGACTGAGCAGATTCTCGACCAGATGCCCGAACAGGCCAGCCTGAGTTGGGTGACGCAAGTGTTGGAGCGGAATTTGTGCGCCTTGCGTGGGGATGAAACGATCGTCGGGGGGGGTGGGGTTTTTGCCCTGGTGGGCCCAACGGGAGTGGGGAAGACCACGACCACCGCCAAACTGGCAGCTCGGGCCGTGGTTCGTTATGGGGCCGCCCGGGTGGGGCTCGTGACCACGGACAGTTATCGCGTGGGTGCCCATGAGCAGTTGCGCGTCTACGGGCGGATTCTCGGGGTCCCGGTGCACACGGTCAAGGATGCGGCGGATCTCAAGACGACGTTGAATGGATTGCGCGACAAACATCTGGTCTTGGTCGATACCATGGGCATGGGTCAGCGCGATGGCCGCGTTCAGGAACAGAATGATCAGCTGGATTCGTTGGGTGTGCGACGCTTGTTGTTACTCAATGCCACCTGTAACTTGCACACCCTGGAAGATGTGGTTCGGGTCTACCGTACGCCCAATGTGTTGGGGTGCATCCCCACCAAACTGGATGAAGCGTTGGCCATGGGCGGGGTGCTCGACGTGGCGATTCGCCACCGCCTGCCGCTGTGTTATGTCGCCAACGGACAACGGGTGCCGGAAGACTTGCGCGAAGCGAACCTGATGGCCCTCTTGCAGGCAACTTTCAACAGCCTTGAAATGGTGGGGTACAACATTGCCTTACCCCTCGAATTTTCTTTGGAGAATGGGGGCCTGAGCCATGCCTGACCCCGGAGCGTGCGACCAGGCCAGCGGATTGCGGCGCCTGATTTCCCCTCCGCACTGTCGGATTCTTACCGTTCTGGGCAGTCGTCCGGGGGCGGGCGCCTCCCTGGTGGTGGCGGGGCTGGCCTGCATCGGCGATCACGCTTCGCCCATGTTGGTGCTGGATGAACACCGGGGACCCCGTCATTTGGGCCGGATCCTCAACCTTCGCTTGCGCTACGACGCACGACAGGTCCTGGCGGGACATCTCGACTGGGCTCAGGCCCTGGTATCGATCGGGCCGCAGGTGGATTATCTCAACCTGGAGCGGGTCAAGGCAACGCCCGCAGCCGTGCCCTGGTCAGGGCTGGTTGCCTTGGCGCACCAACGTACCCATGTGCTGGTGGACAGTGCCTCACTGGAGTTGGCCCGTCGCATCCGGGGCCATCACGAAAATACCCGCGCTTCCGTTCTATGGGTGATTGACGAAGCCGATTCATGGCCGGCCTGCCAGAAACGCCTGAGTCAATTGTTGTCCCATTCGCCGACGGCAGTGGGAGGGGTCATCAACCGGGCAACGAATGGGGACAGGGTGCTTGAATGGCAAGGACGCTGCCGTGCCCTGGTCCAGTCCATCGGGCTGGAGTACCGTGATTTTGGTTTCCTGCCCCTTGCTCAAAGGCCTGCTCATGACACACAATGGCGTTTTAACACGATGGGAGGGTTGCCCTCGGTATCCCTGTCCCAATCCTTGATGCGCCTCAGGACTCAGATCTTGTCCTGGGACCCGGCGGTACGAAACCAGAGGACCGCCCAGAGGAATGAAAGCGACGGATTTTCATGGGGGGAGAGGAAAGCGCGGGTGGCTTGGGGAGGGAGGTAAGGATGTATACACCCGCAGGTCTGGAAGACAAGGAAGATTGTCTGAAAACCTTTGCGCCTCTGGTCAAGCGTATTGCGCATCACCTGATGACCCGATTGCCAGGCAGCGTGGAGGTGGATGATCTGATTCAGGCGGGAATGATGGGTTTGCTGGAGGCTTCGACGCGCTATGACGAGTTGCGCGGCGCACAGTTCGAGACCTATGCCGGGCAACGCATTCGGGGAGCCATGCTGGACGAACTGCGTCAGTCGGACTGGATGCCGCGTAATTTGCGGCGTGACACCAAACGGATCGAACAGGCGATCAGCCGTCTCCAGCAACGGCAAGGCAAGACTCCCAGTGAATCCGAGGTGGCCAGCGAACTGGAGATGAGTCTGGCCGATTACCAGGCATTGCTGTTTGAAGCGCGGGGCGCGCAGTTGCTGTACTACGAAGATTTTCGTGAACAGGACGGTGAAGAATCCTTCTTTGATCGCCATGAGTTCGGGCATGAACTCGAACCCCTGGCATTGCTGGGAAATCAACGTTTTCAGACGGCGTTGGTGGAGGCCATCGAAGAGTTGCCGGAACGTGAACGGTTGATGATGGGATTGCATTACGAACAGGAGATGAACTTGAAGGAAATTGGCGAAGTCCTGGGGGTTAGCGAGTCGCGCGTCAGTCAGATTCATACCCAGGCAGTGACGCGTCTGCGCAGCCGTCTCAAGAGTCATCACTGAGCATGGATATTCTGAGTATTTTCGGGCTGGTTTTCGGGCTGATGGCGGTTCTGATCGGTCAATGGCTGGAGGGTGGGGCTCTGTCCAGCCTGTTTCAGTTGACTGCGTTTGTGATCGTGATGGGCGGGACGCTGGGGGCAATGCTTCTGCAGACCCCCTGGAATGTCTTCTCGCTGGGCATGCGAATGCTGCTTTGGGTATGGTGGAAACCCGTGTTTCATACGGCAGAACTGCACAGCCAGGTGGTTGAATGGAGCAAGATTGCGCGGCGGGACGGGTTGCTGGCGCTGGAACCTCATGTGGCGCGGCAAACGGACCCGCTGATCAGCAAGGGGCTGCAGATGGTGGTGGACGGGCTGGATGCGCAGCATATTCGCGCGGCCCTGCAAGTGGATATTCAGGGATACGAGCGACTGCGTTGGCCAGCTGCGCGAATGTGGGAACAGGCAGCCGGTTATGCGCCCACCATCGGTATGCTGGGCGCGGTGTTGGGGCTGGTGCAGGTCATGGAACGACTGGGGGATCCTGCCCAGTTGGGTGCAGGGATTGCGGTAGCCTTCGTTTCCACGATTTACGGAGTAGGCTTTGCCAACCTGTTTTTCTTTCCCGTTGCCAATAAATTGAAATTCCTGGTTCAGCAGCAAATCGCCACCTACGAAATGGTGGTGGACGGTTTTTTATTGATCTCGCGCGGTGAGAACCCACATTTTGTCCAAGGTAAACTCGAGGGATATCTCTCCTGAGTTGGCGCGGCATTCCCGCCGCGCCGAACGGGATCACAGCGAACAGCGCTGGCTGGTGTCCTATTCGGACTTCATTACGTTGCTTTTTGCTTTCTTTGTGGTGATGTACGCCATTTCTGCGGTGAACGAGACGAAATATGCACGTTTCCACAGTGCCATCAATTCGGCGTTCAAGGAAAATATTCGTCAGGGATCTTCCGGCGTGTTGGTCATCGAGCAGGACTCGGTGCTCAAGTCGTTGATCGACGAGCGGAATTTGCAATTCATTGAACTTCAACGTCGCCAACAGGAGAGTATCCGCGCCATGCTCCATCAGTTGGGCAGTGTGCTGGCCCCACTGGTAAAGCAAGGTATGGTACGGGTTCTGCAAACCGGACGGGGCATCGTGATCGACTTGAATGCGAAGGTACTGTTTCAGGAAGGAGATGCGGAACTTCAGGCCAATGCCCGTCCCACCCTGGACGAGGTGGCCAGGGTATTGAATACCAACCGGCTGGCGGTGGAGGTCAAGGGGCATACGGATAATATTCCCATCCGCACCGCTCTTTATCCCTCCAATTGGGAACTGTCCACTGCCCGTGCCAGTCGGGTCGTTCGTTTCTTTATCGATGATGGCGTGGCCAGCCAGCGTTTGACCGCAGCAGGGGATGCGGAGAACGATCCCATTGTGCCGAATGATTCTCCGGAGGATCGGGCGCGCAATCGTCGGGTTACCGTCACGGTTCTGACGCCGACGCTCAAACCCGTGGAACAGGGCGACTATTGGGGAAAGTGATCAACCCGAGGCCAGGGGGCGTCCCGACCCTGTGGCGGGCGCGAGAGTCTGGCCATCCGGGCCATAAAGTGTGGCTTTCTGGGCGGCTTGCTGAAGAATCGTCAGGGCTTGCTGATTGTGACGCAGGCGAATCTGAATCAGTTCCCCATTGGTCCGGTTGGTGGTTTCGGCTTTCTGGGTATTGGCCAGAAGGGCATTCAGGCGGTCGATATTGTGTCCAACCGGTGGCGTCCCCAGTTCACGACGGTAGGTGGTCAGGTCGATCAACCGTTGGGCAAGCCGGTTTTTCTTTTCGGCCAGGGGAATGAGCGGGAGGGTCTCCCCGGACATCAACAACCCTTGCTCTTCGTCCAGAAGGGCCTGAAATTGTGCCAGAGCCAGAATTTCTTCATCCAGAGCCGCTTCCCAGGCTGAGATGGAAGAACTGGACATCGAGGTCTCAGTGCCCACTCGCCTGAATCAAACTCTTGACCGAAGCAATGAGGCCAGAGGCTACGGCGTGGGCATTGACCTGAAAGCGCCCTTCACTGATGGCCTGGCGTACCGCAGCGACCTTGCTGAGGTCGACGCTGGAGGTCGCGGCAATGGTTGCCTTCAGTTGGGTTGCGGTTCCGCCGATATGAACGGTGGTTCCCGAAGCGGCCCCTGAAGCGGCGGTACCGGCTTCACTGGTCGTACGGGCCCCCTGCGGTGATGAGGAAGAAGAGGTTGAAGCGGAAGAAGTTCGACCGGAACCGCCCTGGATCGGGGTGGGTGGGGCGGACTTGACGGTTTTGTCTATTTTCACGGGAGTCTCCCAGTAAGGCTGCTCATGGCTGGGTTATCGGCAACCCAGAGCGATACTTTAGGGCGAATTCTGATGCTCGAACCGACTTTTTATGGATTCTACACGACTTTTCAACGGATTGAGCGGAAAAACTGCTTCATTTCTCCCCTTCGGTATGGGGGGCTGGGCCGCATACTAGGGCGACTCTGGGGAGCGGATTTTCTGAGGCGTGAAAGGAGCGGCATGGGTGTCATTGCGGTATTCAATCAGAAGGGAGGCGTAGGAAAGACCACGACCTGCCTCAATCTGGCGGCTGCCTGGGTGCGTGCCGGCGCGAATCCGTTGTTGCTCGACCTCGACCCTCAAAGCCATCTCAGTCTGGCCAGTGGGGTGGTGGCACCACCCGGGGCAGGGATGGCTGCGTTTTTCCAACACCAAACGCCCCTCTTGCGCTTGCTCGAAAGGACGCGTTCGGGTTGGGACTTGATCCCCGCCACCGCAGATCTTTCCAAAATCGATGCGCTCAAGGGAGGGGATCCCAAGGCGGCTACGCTCTTGAGCCGGGGCATGAATGCCGTAGTACGTGAACGTTCACCCATCCTGATGGATTGTTGTCCCAATCTGGGGGTGCTGACCTTGAATGCGTTGCTGGCAGCGGATTACGTCCTGATTCCGGTGGCCGCCGACTATTTGTCCCTGCAGGGGGTCTATCGGATCGAGTCCGCTCTGGATGTTCTGGAAAAACGTCTCAAACGGACCTACCCGCGACGAATCGTGGTAACCCGATTCAACCCGCGCCGCAGACTGGCATTCGAGGTCGATCGCCAATTGCGTGAACGCTACGGAGAGGATGTCTGCAAAACCAGAATTGCGGAAAACGTCGCATTGGCCACCAGTCCTTCCGTCGGTCAGGATGTCTTTCGTTATGCCCCGCACAGCGGGGGCGCGTCAGATTACGCAGCGTTGGCAAAAGAATTGTCAGAGGCGGGGTTTTTGCGGGCGGTCCGAAAGTAATAAGCAGGAAAAAAAGGGGGGAGATGATCATGAGCAGGGCACTTCAGAGACATTGGATTCAGGATGAGGCGTCACCAGACCTGGAAGAGGGGTTGGCGACCATACGGGCTGCCCGGTCTCAGGTGGAAGCCGAAACCCATGCCTTTTTGGAAGAACAGGCCAAATTGCGCGCGGAAGCCGTTTTGCGGGCGGTTCCCGTGGATCAACTGGTACAGTCGCGCAACGGGGATCTGAAACGGCTGGAAGGAGAACGACAGCAGGCGGAACGGCTTGCCATCGAAACCATCGAACGGCGAATGGAAATAGCCCTGCGTGCCATCGAGGCCGATAATGCAAGGATTTTGGAAGAGGAACGGGCCACGGTCCTGGCAACGGAGCGTTTGCGTGCGGCACAGGAAGCCATGAGCACGGCACGGGCAAGACAGGAGGAGGAAGTTGCCCTGACGCTTCAGATACAGGCGCGCCAGAAGCAGGAGCAGAGTGCCCGGGAGGAAATGGAACGGCGCATCGAAGCAGAACAGGAACTTCTGGAACGTGCCATGGAGAAACAAACCCTGGAAGCACGGTTGCACACCACCGTCAGGGCGGAAATCGACGAGATGCAATGGGCCCAACGGGTGTTGGGCATGGAGGTACAACTGCGTCAGGTGCGGCGCAGAAATCGTGTACTGTGGGTCGCCTTGGGAAGCATGGTTTTCATTGGGGTCATCGGGTATTGGCAGCCCTGGGGGGGAAATGTTTCTGTTGGGTTCAAAATCCTTTTCGGGTTGCACTGAGCCAGAGTACAATTCCTTTCTGATCTGACGCCAAAAACTGTCACGCAAGAGTACCTCATGGCCTCTGAACCCACCCCCGCCGAATTGGCGGGTAAAACCCTGAAAGCCCTGGTGGCGCGAAAACTGTCCCCCACCCCGGAGAATTACGTCCGTCTTTACGCGGAAATCAGTGGCAAGGAAACCTTTCGGCCCGCTGCACCCTCTTCCGGGATGAGCGCCGGTTCCTCGACGGTTCCCTCCTCGTCCTGGGCTGCCCTGATTCGCGACTTATTGCGACAAATCGATTTGCCTCACAAGGGGATGACTCTCTCCCGCAAAAAAGAAGGGGTGAATACCGTATTGACGCGCTTTGGCAATGATTCGGATCTCCTTTATGAAAAAATGCAGGGTTTGATACTGTCCTGGGGGCGGACAGGCGACACTTCAGGGGAAGTCGCTGAACCCGCCGAAAACAGCCCCCGAATTTCCTCCCCCGCTGTACCCGGTGCTTCTGCGCCGTCTGCGGCAAGTGGCATGGATACGGCCATCGATCCGGTGGTCATGACGCATTTGCGTGACTTATTGGCTCAGACGCTGGAAAGCAACAAATTGCTTCAACCGGAACTGGGCGAGGAGATCAATGCCCTGGTGACGCAGATCAGGGCGGCGGTCGATGGAGATCAGGTCACGGATGTCGCCAAGAAATTGCGCCATTTCTGGGTCAAAATGGAATTGCGGGGAGGGGACAAGGTAAAGATCCAGGAAGGTCTGCTCAGTCTGTTGCGTTTGCTGGTGGAGAATGTGGGTGAATTGGTGGCGGACGATAAATGGTTGCACGGGCAAATTTCCATTTTGCGCGACATCATGGAACAACCCCTCGACAAACGAAGTATTGCCGATGCGGAAAAGAATTTGCGCGATGCCCTGGTCAAGCAGAGTTCCCTCAAGCAAAGTCTGGCGGACGCCAAGGATACCCTCAAGAGCCTGATGACCAGTTTTATCGACCGCATGGGTGAAATGACGGAAAGCACGGGGGATTACCAGGCCAAGATCGAAGGCTATAACCTCAAGATCGGGCTGGCCGACAATCTTACCGAGTTGGGACATATTCTGGAAGACCTGATGCAGGATACCCGAGTCATCCAGGCCAGTACCCTGCGCTCCCACGAAGAATTGGTCGTGGCGCGCCGGCAGGCGGTGGAAGCCCAGGAAAAAATTCGTCTGCTGGAGCAGGAACTGGAACAGGTCAGTGAATTGGTGCGTGAAGATCAGTTGACCGGGACTCTCAACCGGCGGGGGATGGAGGACGTGCTGCAGCGTGAGATCACCCGATCTGACCGCACGCAATCGCCGCTGTGCATTAGTTTGCTGGATATCGACAATTTCAAGTTGTTCAACGACCTTCTGGGACATAAAGCCGGGGATCTGGCCCTGATGCACGTGTCTGAAACCATCAAGAACGCTCTGCGCCCCACGGATGCGGTAGCCCGTTATGGCGGAGAAGAGTTTCTGCTGGTGCTTCCTGCCACACACCTCCATGAGGGGGTGGACATTCTGCAACGCCTGCAACGTTTGCTGACCCAGAAGTTGTTTGTCCATGATGGGGAGGAGATCATCATCACCTTCAGTGCCGGCGTGGCCATGCGGGGTTTGAATGAGACCGCTGAAGAAGTCATTGGGCGCGCCGATCAGGCCATGTATCAGGCCAAGGCTGCGGGCAAGAATCGTGTGGTCAAGGCGGAATCATGAAATCTCCCTAAAGTTTCTCAGGGGTTGTCCGATAACTGGGTCAAAGGGCCAGTCATTCCGACCGGTCACCGAGTCAGGAGCAAGGCAGTCAGGCCTGCGCCAGGATCAACCAATAAGGAGTTTTATCATGGCTATCTACCTCAATACCAACATTGTCTCGATGATGGCGCAGCAGAACCTGAGCAATGCCCAGACGCAAATGGCCACGGCCATTCAGCAACTGTCCTCCGGGTTGTCGATCAACAGTGCCAAGGACAACGCGGCAGGCTATGCCATCGCCACCGTGATGGGCAGTCAGCTTGGGGGGTACGCCCAGGCCACCCGCAATGCCAACGATGCCATCTCCCTGGCACAGACCGCTGGTGGCGCCATGCAGTCCATCATCAATAACTTGCAGACCATGCGCAGTCTGGCCGTGCAATCTGCCAACTCTACCTATTCCAACGCCAACCGCGCGTCCATGAACGCCGAAGTTCAACAACTGTCGTCGGAAATCCAGCGCGTGGCCATGTCCACAAAATTCAACGGGGTGAACCTGCTCGATGGCACCTTTACGGCCCAGAACTTTCAGATCGGGGCCAACAATACCGCCAATTCCGTCATCCAGTTGTCCGGTATTTCCAGCATGCAGACCAGCCAGTTGGGCAGTGCAGGGAATAGTTATCTGTCGACGGTCAATGGGACCGCCACGACGACCCAACTGTCGGCTGGGTCGCTGACCCTGAATGGGATACAGGTGGGCGCTTCCGTGGCCGGGGCCGGGTCGGGTGAAAGTGCCGCCAGCGCTTTTTCCATCGCCAATGCCATCAATGCCGTTACGGCGCAATCGGGTGTCACTGCCACGGCCAATGCAACGACGGATACGGGGGCTGCGGCCACCGCTTTTACCGGAGTGGCTGCGGGCTCATTTTCCGTCAATGGCATTCAGGTCGGGGCCGTTGCAGCGGGAGGGAATGCCGCAGGGGAAGGTGCGAATGTGGCGGCAGCGATCAATGCCGTCTCTGCCCAATCAGGAGTCACTGCCACAGCCAATGCGACGACGGGGGCGGTTACCCTGACGGCATCGGCGGGGCAGGACATCAATATCACACCCAGTTCGACGTACACGACATTGACAGCAGATACCGGGTTGACGGCGGCCACCAATACGGCAACGGGGACGGCAGCAGTCGCTGCGACGACGGCCCAGAGTTCTGTGATCAACGGCGTAACAGTCACGGCCGCTTCCACAGGTACGACGGCGGCTCAACAGGCCGCGGCTTTTGTCAATGCCTTCAATACGGCCGCCGCCAGCAATACGGCGCTGGCCGGGATTACAGCATCCAGTAGTTCTACCGGGGTGATTACCCTGACGTCATCGGGGACTGCGATGACCTTCGGGGCGCAGACCAATACCAATTTGCCCACGTCTGGTACGGTGTCTGCGGTGCATGGTACGGTGACGTTGACCAGCAACAGTTCCAGTGGGATCGTGCTGTCGGGTGGGGGAACCTCGTATGGAGGATTTACGGCAGGGACCACCGCCGCCAGCATCACTTCAGGGGTCAACAGTATCGCCGCCATGAATGTCAGTACTCAGGCCAACGCGCAGCAGGCCATCACCACCATCGATGGGGCGATCAATACGGTGTTGCAGGCCCAGGGGTTGCTGGGGGCCATACAGAATCGGTTGACTTCGGTGGTGAGCAATTTGGCCACCAGTACGCAAAATCTGACGGCGGCCCAAAGCCAGATTCAGAGTACGGACTTTGCCGCAGTGACGGCGACTTTGACCCGTACCCAGATTTTGCAACAGGCGGGCACGGCCATGCTGGCGCAAGCCAACGCCATGCCCAATGCAGTATTGACCCTGTTGAAGTAAGCGGGGCGATACGGTAGGACGAAGTTCGGACCGAGGAAAGTCCTTCTCGGTCCGATGCTTCATCCTCTCTATATAAAGTGAGGGATAATCATGGTTATCCAGTCGGTCAATCCAACAGGAGTTCCTGCGGCTACGGGTGCGGTTCTTCCCGCCCCCTCGGGGGATTCACCTCCTTCGACCGCAGGAACCGCTGCAGCAGCCAGCAACCCTGTGACTTCGGGCCAGGCGGCGCCGTCCGCGCAGGTGAACGGCGCCGTTCATACCCTCAATCAATCCCCTTTTCTCAACCGCGACTTGACCTTCAGTGTGGATAAAACCACTCATGAAACGGTGGTCAAAGTGGTGGAAGCACGGACCGGGGCGGTAATCGCCCAGATTCCTTCCCGTCAGGCCTTGTCCATTGCCCAGGCCATCGATGCTCTGCCCCAGCACCAAGGGGTATTGCTCAACCAGAAGGCGTAAACGATCATGACCGTCTCTTCCGCAACCAGTTCCGGGATCATCCCCAGTGGCTCGGTAACCTCAAGTTCCATCGATGTGGCGAGCATCGTCAGTCAGTTGATGCAGGTGGAAAGTCAACCGGTCACCCAACTTCAGAATGAGCAATCGGGATTTCAGTCCCAGATCACGGCGCTGAACACGGTTCAGGGTGCGGTCTCTTCCTTTCAGCAAGCGATTCAGGGTTTGACGACGCTCGGGCAGTATCAGAACTATTCGACGACCTCCAGTTCCAGTGCCGTCAGTGCCACAGCATCTTCCACCGCGACACCGGGAAATTACAGCGTCTCGGTGTCGCAGTTGGCGCAGGCGCAAAGTTTGGTGGCAGCAGGGCAGACCAGCGAAACGGCGCCCATCGGCAGTGGGGCGTCCACCACCCTGACGTTTACTTTTGGAACCATCAGTGGTGGGACCCTGAGCGGCGGAACCTACACTGGGGCGAGTTTCACGCCCAATGGGAATGGCAGCAAAACGGTGACGATCAACAGCAGCAACAATTCGCTGGAGGGAATTGCTGCCGCCATCAACGGGGCCAATATGGGGGTGACTGCCACCATCGTCAACGATGGCAGCAGCACCCCCTATCATCTGGTGCTGACCGGTCCGACGGGCGTGAGCAACAGCATGCAGATCGGTGTCTCTGGCGATGCCACCCTGACCTCGCTTCTGAGCGAGAATCCGGCCGGGACTCAGGATCTGACTCAATCGAGCGCGGCGCTGAATGCCCAGATGACCGTCAATGGGATTCCTGTTTCGCAAAGCAGCAATACCGTGAGCAATGTCATTCAAGGGGTCACCTTTAACCTGAGTGGGGTCACGTCTACCCCCGCCACGGTTTCAGTGTCCCAGAATACGGGGGCGGTGACGAGCGCGGTCAACCAGTTGGTGACTGCTTACAACGCCTTGAACACGGCGATTCAGGGGGTGGCCAGTTACGACAGTACCAGCAAGAAGGCGGGGCCCCTGTTTGGGGACCCCATGGTCAATAACATTCAGAATCAGATCCGCAGCATTCTCAATACGCCTATCTCGGGCACCACATCGGTTTATTCGACCCTGGCAGAAATCGGCGTGACCTTTCAGCAAGACGGGTCCATGACGGTAAACAGCAATCAGTTGAATACGGCCATTGCCACGCAACCTTCGGACATCGCCAGTTTGTTTGGCACGGTGGGCAAGGCCACCGACAGTCTGGTGCAATTTTCGGGGTCCACGCCCAGCACCCAGCCCGGGACCTACGCCGTCAATGTTACCCAGGTGGCCACCCAGGGGCAATTGACCGGTTCGGCGGCGCCGAATCTGGCCATCACGGCGGGGTCCAACGACACGATCAATTTGAACGTGGACGGAAACTCGGTGGCGGTGACTCTTCCGGCGGGAACTTATAGCAGCGCCAGCGCCCTGGCCACTCAGTTACAGTCTTCCATCAATAGCAATTCGACTCTGTCTGCGGCCGGGGTATTCGTGGATGCCACCGTCAATGCCAGCGGCTATCTGAATCTGACCAGCAATGTCTATGGATCTGCCTCTTCCGTGGCGGTGACTGGCGGAAACGGAAGTTCCGGGCTATTGGGCAGTGCGCCGGTCCAGACCAACGGGCTGGATGTGGCGGGCAGTATCAATGGGGCGGCGGCGACGGGATCGGGCCAGTTGTTGACCTCCACGTCGGGGAACAGTTCGGGATTATCCCTGACCATCAATGGGGGCAGTGCGGGCAGTCGCGGGACGGTTTCATTCTCGCAGGGCTATGCAGTCAGTCTGAGCAACCTCGCAACTTCCTTGCTGGATCCCATCAGCGGACCGATTGCCGCCGAGATCAGTGGACTCAACAGCAGCATCAGCAATATCGGAAGCCAGATCACCAACTGGCAAAGCCGTTTGACCAGTATTCAACAGTCCTTGACCGCCCAATATACTGCCTTGAATGTCATGCTCGGCACCATGAGCCAAACCAGTAGTTATCTGTCCACCCAGTTGGCCCAACTTCGTTAGGAGAAATCAGCATGAGTATGTTGTCGAAACTCAATAAGTATGAAGAAGTGGGGATCGATTCCAGTGTCCATTCGGCAGATGCGCATAAACTCGTTCTGTTGCTCTATCAAGGCGCTCTGCTTTCCATTGCGGCGGCCCGCAATCATTTGTTGAACAATGAGATTGCCGCCAAAGGGAAATCCATTTCCCAGGCCATTTCCATCATCGAAGATGGGTTGATGGCCAGTTTGAACCTGTCGGTGGGGGGGGAACTGGTGCAAAATCTGAGCGCATTGTATGCCTATATGAGCGCTCGTCTGCTCGAAGCCAATCTGAGGAATGATGTGGCCCTGCTGGATGAGATATCCAAACTTCTGATCGAATTGCGGGGAGGCTGGGAAGCCATTCGTCCGGGCGAAAGCGGGACAGTCTCTCAATCCTCCCCTGCGGTTCGGGAGAATGTCGTGGCCCTGAATGTCCGGGGGAACGAAGGGGTGTCCCCGGGCGTGCGCCAGGCCCTGAATGCCTATCAACAAATCTAAAACAGGTATAATGCCCCCATGAGTCTCGCCTTCCCAGCCGCCATTCAGAACTATGAGGCCCTGTCTTCGTTGATGGGACTGATGCGCGAGGCTGCGGCCTCCGGTCAGTGGGACCAACTGGTGGCGCTGGAAAAGCAATGCCAGGAACGGGTGCAGATCATGCGTCAGGTCGATGCCCAGAGTGCGCTGGCTGAATCTGCACGCGAGCGCAAAAAAACTCTGATCCTCAAGATCCTGGCGGACGATGCCAGTATTCGCCAGAATACCCAGCCGTGGATGGAAAAGTTGCAATGGGCCCTGCGCAATACGCGCCAGGAAAAAAAGGTGCGTCAAGCCTATACGCCTTCCCGTTGAGGAGGGATGAGTTGGAACCATGCTGCCCGCCGACCTCCTGAGCGCGCTGCAGGCCTATGCGCTGAACCGTGATCCATTGCCTTCGGGAACCTCCCCTGCGCCTTCTGCGCCATCGCCTTCGCTGGCCAGCACGTTGCAATTGGGGCAGCAGGTTCAGGGGACGGTTCTGGCGGAGATCTCGTCCGGTCTTTATACGGTGCGCGTGAACACGCAAGTGATCCAGTTGCCTTTGCCGATGTCTTTGCCGGCGGGTTCGGGCATTACCCTTCAGGTATTGACCTTGCAACCCCGCCTGACTTTTGGGGTGGTAAATGCTTCCTCGACGCCGGAGGCGGGAACCACCGCACAACTGGGAACCACCGCGCGCATGTTGTCCGACTTGATGCAGGCACCACAGTCCCAGGTTCAAGGCCCCTTGTCTCGTGCCCCTCTGGTCGCATCTTCCGGGACTCTGGATCCCGTGGCATTGGCCCAGTCGCTTCAGCAGGCCCTGACCGCCAGTGGTTTGTTTTACGAATCCCATCAGGGACAATGGGTGAGTGGGCAACAAAGTACCGCGCAGTTGCGCGCCGAGCCCCAGAACCAGCCCCAGGCTGTGCTTCTGTCGGGCCATTCCGGGCCGATGAGCGGAAATGGCGTTGCAGGAGCGGTCCCTTCCTCCGAACTTGCGGCAGGGACGCCAGCCCCTCGGCAGGCACTGGTCCAGCCCTTGCCGGGCAACGCCGGGTCGGTGAGCGGAACAGATACTGCGGGCGCGATCCTTTCCCCTGTGGTCGCGCCCGGGGTACCGGCGCACCTGCAGACGCTGGTCCAGCAACAGTTGGGCATTCTGGAATCGGGGCGTGTGCTTTGGCAGGGAATGCTGACATCCCAACAGGCTCTGAAATGGCAGATCTGGCCGGAGTCTTCCTCTCGCTCGGCGCAGGACCAGACGACCTCGACCTGGCACACGGAAGTGCATCTGGGGTTGCCGGTGCTGGGTGCCGTCACTGCCCACCTGACCCTGGACTCCCGAGGCGTGAAGGTGCGTTTGGGGACTGTCTCCGCTTCGACCCGTGCCACCTTGACACAACATGGGCCGGATCTGGTGGAATCCCTGCAGTCCCGTGGACTTGAGGTCACAAATTTATCCGTCGTGACCTCTGTCCCTCCGACGGAGGGAGAAGAGTGAGTACAAACCTACCGCACCCGCAGATGGCCGTGGCTTTGGCCTATCTGGATCAAGACGGCAGCGCACCCAAGGTAGTGGCCAAGGGGAGAGGACTGCTGGCTCAAGCCATCATCGAAAAGGCTCGGGAGCATGGCGTCTTCGTACACGAGTCGGCAGAGTTGGTGGGTCTGCTCATGCAGGTGGAATTGGATCGTCATATTCCCCCCCAACTCTATTTGGCAGTTGCCGAATTGCTGGCTTGGTTGTATCGTCTGGAAGGTAAGCAATCCATTTACAGCGAGAACCCGTTGGTATGATCAATCCTGATGTTGCCCTGACCATAGAATCTTTTACGCCGGATGAGGAACACGCCTTTCGAATCGATGCGCCCATGGCCGTGCGCGGAATCCTGCGCGACATTGCCCGGCACGGAGAAAGGGTGGCTTTGTACTATGGAGCCCAGGCCGGGGGGGTGATCGTCACGGTCATTCTGGATTTGGAGGCGGGCGGATTCTGGCTCGATGCGACGCGCGATGCCGAGGTCAATCAGCGCATCGAGGCGAGTCCGGGAAAATTTTTTGTGAGCGCACACTTGCAGGCCAAGATCCAGTTTCCGGTGAAACAACTTGAACTGCAGCGACGAGACGATTCGAACCAATTTTATGTGCCCTTTCCCGAGTATCTGACCAGGCTTCAGCGAAGGGATTTTTTTCGGCTGTATCTTCCTCCGGGGTTGCTGAAATGTCAGGTGGAAGCGCAGGTTGGACAGGAACCTCTGCGTTTTGCCGTGCGCGATATCAGCGAAGGGGGGGTGGCTTTGTACAGTGAGAGAGCGGAGAATTCCCCGCTCAAACCGGGCGATCAGGTTCAGGACTGTCGTTTGATTCTTGAAGATGGCAGCGAGATCGTGTTTGATATTCAGGTGCGTCACTCTGCGCTGACACGCATGCCCTCCGGCGAGGAGTTGACCGTGTTCGGGTGTCGCTTCATCACCCTGTCCTCCCGCATGGCCATGCAATTGCAACGGTATATTACCCGTCGCCAGCGAGAACAACTGCCCTGATCAGACCTGCATGTTCATGATATCCGTATAAGCCGTGACGACCTTGTTGCGGATCTGGATGCCGGTTTGAAGGGTGATGGTGGCTTTTTGCAGGGCCATCATGGCGTCGCTCAGACTGACGTCGGAACTTCCCGAGGTGAATTTCTGGGTCAGAGAGTCCGCCTGGGATTGGGATTGGGCGATCTGATCCACGGAATTTTTGAGCAGGGTGGCAAAATCCGGGGCGGTGGAGGGACCGGAACGGGTGGGCGAGCGTCCACCCTGGGCCGTTGTGGCCGCCGCCTGCATCTGCGCCAACAGACTGTCAACCGCCGAAACATTCATGATCTGGACTCCTCCATCCTCATGCCCAGAGTGTAGGTTTGTCTCCGTGGGTTTGATCGGTGAATTACCTTGAGGTTTCCGTTTCTGTTTGACGGACGGAGGGGATGGAAAGAACGCATAATAAAGGGGTTGACCACTCCGTATTTCTTTAGACCGCCATGGCTGAACTGGTAGAAAACGCGCCGCCTCCCTCGCTTCTCAATCAAGCGTGGGGGCGTTTGACGGCGGGCCAGAAAATGGGTCTGGGGGTGGCCCTGGCAGCCTTGGTGGCTTTGGTCACAGGTTTGTGGTTGTGGGGGGCGGCACCAGACTATCGGGTTCTCTACAGTAACCTCTCGGATCGGGACGGCGGGGCCATCATCGATTCACTGCAACAGATGAATGTACCCTACAAGTTTGCTGAGGGCGGCGGGGTTTTGATGGTTCCGGCCGACCAGGTTCACGAAGTGAGGCTGCATCTGGCGGGTCAAGGCTTGCCCAAGGGCGGTACCGTTGGCTTTGAGTTGATGGAGAACGAAAAATTCGGAACCAGCGAATTTCTGGAGCAGGTCAATTACAAGCGTGCCCTGGAAGGGGAGTTGGCCCGTTCGGTGCAAACACTTTCGGCAGTACAGGCGGCGCGCATACATCTGGCCATTCCCAAGCCTACGGTGTTCGTGCGCGAGCAGGAACTTCCGACGGCATCTGTCGTCCTGGCGTTATATCCGGGCAGGGTACTGGATCCCGGGCAGGTGAACGCCATCGTCCATCTGGTCTCCAGCAGCGTCCCCAAACTGACTCCGCACAATGTGACGGTGGTGGATCAAAGCGGCAATCTGTTGAGTGCTCCTCCTTCTGGAGAAAATTCGGCTCTGGATGCGGAGCAGTTGAAGTATGTGCATCAGATCGAACAGGACGATATCAAGCGTATCGAGGATATTCTGTCGCCACTGGTGGGGTTGGCCAACGTGCATGCTCAGGTGACTGCCGAGGTGGATTTTACCCAGTCGGAACAAACCACCGAGGCCTACAAACCCAATCAACCCCCCAATCAGGCAGCCGTGGTCAGCCAGCAAACCACGGAATCCAGCAGTGTCAATGCGCCTGTTGTGGGGGGGGTTCCCGGTGCCCTGACCAACCAGCCTCCCGTTCCGGCAGCGGCGCCACTGACGGCACCCAATGCCGCGCCCAATCCTGCTAATCCCGTGGCTGGGGCCAATCCCACGGCGCCCGGTGTGAAATTGGGCCAACCGCCTTCTGGCCCGGCCAATGGGACAGCCGTTCAGAATTCTGAAAATACGCACAAGGAAATGACCACCAACTATGACGTCGATCGGACCATCAGCCATACCCGTCTGCCCGTGGGGATGGTCCGGCGTTTGTCCGTCGCGGTCATCCTCAACAATCATCGGGTCACGGACAGTGCCGGGAAAGTGAGTGTGCGGCCCTTCAGTGAGGCAGAAAAAAACCAGATGTCTCTGCTGATCAAGGATGCGGTGGGTTTCGATGCGAAACGTGGCGACGCGCTCAGTCTGCTCAATAGTCCCTTTGCTGACCAGAAGGAAAAAGAATCGGAAATTCCTCTCTGGAAACAGCCGGAAAGCGTGGCTCTGGCCAAGAACGCCTTGAAATACCTGGTGATCCTTGGGGTGGCGCTGTACCTGATGCTGGGAATCATCCGGCCAGCCCTGCGTAATTTCAACCAGGCGCTCAAGGCACCGGTGGCTCCAGTCGCGGATGTGCTCGAGCAGGGGAGGGAAGGAGAGGAGGCGCTGGAAGGTGCGGGGTATGGGTCCGATGGGCAGACGCTTTCCGATACTTCCCGCCATGAAGCCAGGTTGACCAAGGCGCGCGCGATTGCGGTTCAGGAACCGGCGATCGTGGCTTCGGTGCTCAGAGACTGGATGCACGGGGAATGAGCGACGAGGGCGTCGACAAATGTGCGGTTTTTCTCATGGCCTTGGGAGAGAGCGAGGCAGCTGAAGTTTTGAAGCAGTTGTCTCCCAAGGAGGTTCAGAAGATCAGTACGGCCATGGCTTCCATGAAGTCCTTGACCAGGGAACAGATCAGCACGGTGTTTGATGAATTCCACCAACTGGCAGGAGAAAAAACATCGGTGGGCAGTAATTCGTCCGACTACATCAAGAAAATGCTCAATCAGGCGCTGGGGGATGACAAGGCTGCCGGATTGATCGAGCGGATTTTGCATGGAGGGGATACCAGCGGGATCGAAAGCCTGAAATGGATGGATGCCATCAGCATTGCCGAGTTGATCAGCAATGAACATCCGCAGATCATTGCGACCATTCTGGCGCACCTCGAACCGGATCAGTGCGCGGGGGTCCTGAATGCGCTGACGGAGCGAACCCGGAATGATGTGATTCTGCGCATCGCTACGCTGGATGGTGTGCAACCCCTGGCCTTGCGTGAACTCAATGATGTACTGACCAAGTTGTTGATGGGGTCGGCGACCACGAAAAAGCGCATCAAGGGGGGAACCAAGGCGACGGCCGAAATTCTCAACTATGTGGGAGGAACGACGGAAGCCTCGGTGATTGAAGCGATGCGCGCCTATGATCCAGAATTGGCCCAGAAGATTCTCGATGAGATGTTCGTATTCGACAATATCATGGAGATCGATGATCGGGGCATCCAGTTGATTTTGCGTGAGATACAGTCCGAGTCGTTGATTGTGGCGCTCAAGGGCGCCAGTCCCGAGTTGCGTGAAAAAATCTTCAAGAACATGTCGCAGCGTGCGGCTGAAATGATGCGTGAGGATCTGGATGCCAAGGGACCGGTGCGGGTCAGCGACGTGGAAGCCGAGCAGAAGGAGATCATCAAGGTCATCCGGCGCATGGCCGATGAAGGGCAGATTGCCCTGGGAGGAAAGGGAGATGACGCTTTTGTCTGAATTTGGCGGAAAAGGCCGGACGCCCGTCGGCGTATTCACGCGTTGGGAATTGCCGAACTTTGATCCGGCGCATGCCGGGGGAAGCCCTTCGGCGCTCGCTCCATCTCCATCGTCCGCGACAGTCGCATCCCCGCTGGCTTTGCCCACGGCTGCAGAACTTGAACGCATTCACCAGCAAGCCGAACAGGAAGGGCATCGCCAGGGCTACCAGACCGGTTATGAAGAGGGGTACGCGGAGGGCCGAAACAAAGTGAACGAGGTGGTTTCCCATCTGACTGCCACGCTGGACTCGTTGACGAAACAACGACAGGAGGTGGATCACCGGGTGGTGGAAGATCTTCTGGCATTGTCCCTCGAGGTGGCGCGCCAGATGGTTCGTCAGGCGCTGCAAGTGCGCCCCGAACTGGTTTTGCCGGTGATTCGGGAAGCCTTGCAGATGTTGCCTCATTTCAACCAGGCCGCCCACCTCACCTTGAACCCGGCCGACGCGGTCCTGGTCCGGGAGAGTTTGGGCGAGCATCTGTCCCATAGCGGATGGAAGATTCTGGAAGATGCCACCTTGGAACGGGGAGGATGCCGGCTGGATACGGCCCACAGTCAGATCGATGCTTCGTTGACGCACCGCTGGCAGGGTGTGGTGGCCACCCTGGGTCTGGGATCCGATTGGTTGGAAGGAAACGGATCATGACGATGTCTTTTTCCGATCGAAGCGAAGGCTGGCGTGAAAGTTTGGCGGCTGCCCGTGATGCCGTGACCCTGGCCAACCCTTTGCAGGTGAGCGGACAGTTGGTCAAGGCAACGGGACTGGTGATGGAAGCGGTGGGGTTGCGCCTTCCGGTGGGGAGCACCTGCATGATCGAATTGCCCCATCACCGGATCGAAGCGGAAGTGGTGGGGTTTTCGGGAGAGCGCCTGTTTCTCATGCCGGAAAATGAAGTCCATGGTTTGATTCCCGGAGCGCGCGTCGTTCCGGCAGAAATTCCGCCCACGTTTACCCCGTTGGGTAAACGCCTCCCTCCCCGTCGTCGTCTCAGTGACCGGGTGCGTCACCTGCCCGTCGGGGAAAGATTGTTGGGGCGTGTGGTGGATGGGGCCGGGCGTCCGTTGGACGCATTGGGTCCTCTGGGGGAGGGAGAGGCTGCGCCGCTGCAAAGCCGTCCCATCAACCCTCTGGATCGAACGCCCATCAGCACCCCTCTGGATGTGGGGGTGCGCGCCATCAATGCTTTGTTGACCGTTGGCCGGGGTCAGCGAATGGGGTTGTTTGCGGGTAGCGGCGTCGGCAAGAGCGTTTTGTTGGGCATGATGGCCCGTTTTACCGAGGCTGAAGTGATCGTGGTGGGCCTGATCGGGGAACGGGGGCGCGAGGTACGCGAGTTCATCGATGATATTCTGGGTGAGGAGGGGATGGCACGGGCCGTGGTTGTGGCGGCCCCGGCAGATACCAGTCCGCTCCTGCGGCTGCAGGGAGCCGCCTATGCCACCACCATCGCGGAATACTTTCGTGATCAGGGACAGAATGTTCTTCTCATCATGGATTCACTGACGCGCTATGCCATGGCCCAGCGCGAAATCGCCCTGGCGATTGGAGAGCCGCCGGCTACCAAGGGTTATCCTCCCTCGGTCTTTGCCCGCCTGCCCAAGTTGGTGGAACGCGCAGGGAATGGAGTCGAAGGGGGCGGATCGATCACTGCCTTTTATACTGTTCTCACCGAAGGGGATGACCAACAGGACCCGATCGCAGACAGTGCGCGCGCCATTCTTGACGGGCATATCGTGTTGTCGCGCCGTCTGGCGGAACAGGGCCATTATCCGGCCATCGACGTGGAGGCTTCCATCAGTCGGGCGATGAATCAACTGGTTCCTGCGCGGCAGATGACGCAGGTGCAGCGTTTCAAGCAACTGTATGCGCACTTCCAGCGCAACCGCGATCTGGTCAGTGTGGGGGCTTACGTTCCGGGTTCGGATCCCTTGCTGGATGAAGCCATACAGAGGTATCCTGACATGGAGCATTATCTGGTACAAGGGATTCAGGAGCAGGCAAGCCTGGAGTCTGGGAATGAGCAATTTCTTAACCTGTTTGGGAGCGTTGCGCTGTGACACGTCCTTTCCCATTGGAAACCCTGAAGACGCTCTCCAGGACACGGAGCGATCAGGCGAGCCGGAAGTTGGGTCAGGTCAACCGCCGACACCATGAAGAACAAAAAAAACTGGATATGTTGATCCGGTTTCGCGCAGACTACGAAGGACGTTACCAGGCGGTGATGCGGGCGGGCGGTGCCTTTGAAACCTTGATGAATTTCCAGCATTTTCTGGAGCGACTGGATGAGGCGGTCCGGCAGCAGCGGGCCGTGGTGGCACAAGTGGGTGGCGAAGTGAGTCAGGGGCAGGTAATGGTTCAGGAGGCACATCGTCAGGTGCGCTCCATGGAGGTGTTATCCGAACGTCATTGCGCCAGAGAACAGGAACGGACGAACCGAAGCGAACAAAAAGCCCTGGACGAGCAGGTGGGGCAGAGGATCGCGCATTTGTTATCGGAAGCCAAGTGAAAGGAGTGTCATGATGCAACCCGTACCCGCGGTTCGTAGCACGCCAGTTTCCGGGGCCAACAGAACCGTCCGTTCCACGGACCAACCGCCCGGAGGAGAAAGTTTTACGGCGCTCTTGTCCCAGCATCTGTCGGACAGTGGCGCCTCGGCTCAACGCCCGCAAAGCGTGTCGGCCACCCCTGTCCCGGTTCATGGTTCAGAGGCAAATCCTCCCCAGGCCTCCGAGGGCCGGCCCCCTTCCGCGCAGGGTTTGCGGTCAGAGGTCACCGCCCGTTCCGGGGGCACCAGAAGTCAGCAATCAACTGCTCAAACAGGTTCTGCGCCTCCTCCTGTGGAAAAGAAGCCATCCCATCAGGCTCAAACGCCGGTCACTGTTCCGCCTCCTCTGGTCGGTGGTACCGTCGCGGCCGGGATGATCGCTACCACAGCGGCTGCAAACCCGGGAACGAACGTTTCTACCAATGGAACGGCAGCCGGGTCGAATATTTCCACGGCCAGCGGAACGGCACCTGCTCAACCGGCCCCCAAAAAGCCTCTTCAGAGTGCTTTGGCAGGGCAATTGGGCGTGGCGGCATCGATGCCCTCCCATGTATGGATGCCGCCCGCGAAACCGGAACAAGCGCCCGCGGCACCCTCAGGGACTGCCATCGAGGGAGCCTTGTCATCGCCCTCGGAGAGCGGTGGTGCAGGGCCGCAAGGTTCGGTGGTGCAGAAGAACGCGGAAGCGACGTCCCCGACTTCCGGAAACGAGGCGAATTTTTCGCTTTCGATGGGAGGAGGAAACGGGGCTTTTATTTCATCCGCCAACCCGGGGACTTCTGGTGGGCCTGGGGGCACCGATTCTTCGGCGGTTTCCTTGTCCTCACCCTCTGCGCACACGGCACCGGGGCATTCTGAACTCAATGCCCTCCTGATGTCCTCGGGCGGTACCTCCGTTGGCGCAGGGACGTCCTCTTCAAGTGTGATGGTTCCTGTGGGGCAAGCGGGTTGGGGGCAGGAATTTTCTCAAAAGGTGACCTGGATGGTCGGGCAGTCCCAGCAAAGCGCCGAGTTGCATCTCAATCCCCCGGATCTGGGGCCTCTGAGCGTCGTGGTGCAAGTGTCAGGGGCACAGGCTGATGCTTTCTTCAGTTCGCCTCACGCGGCTGTGCGCGAGGCCATTCAACAGGCACTGCCTCATTTGCGTGAGATGTTGGCCGGGAGCGGGTTGTCGCTCGGTCAGGCAACCGTGAGCGACCAGGGGGCACGGGGTTCTCCCTCACAGCGGCAGATGGCGCGAGAAAATTTCTCTGCCACGAAGCGCACGCTTGAGGTATCCTCTGTGCCCACGGGCGTAGGGGGCAGAGCGATCCGGCAAGGCGTTGGGTTGGTCGATACCTTTGCGTGACAGGGACCTTATTTGGGGACGAGTGACGAGATGTCAACGAAAAAAGATGACAAAAAAGCATCCGCTGAGGGAGAGGAAGTTCCTCGCAAGTCCAAGAAAATTCTGATCCTCATCCTCGTGGCTGTGGTGGTGCTGGCAGCCGGCGGTGGTGCCGCCTGGTTTTTTCTGGTCAAGAACAAATCCCATGCGGAGGAAAACAAGAAAAAACCGTCCGAATCCACGGCGCCTGCCTTATTCGTTCCTCTGGATCGATTCACGGTCAATCTGGTCCAGGAGCAGGGAGATCAGGTGATGCAATTGGGTGTAACCTTAAAGACCTACGACCCGGAACTGGAAGAAAAAATCAAGAAAGAAATGCCGGAGATCCGCAGTCGCCTGCTGGAATTGCTGTCCAGTAAACGGGCTTCGGAATTGCAAACCCTGCAGGGCAAGAAACGGCTGGCCGCAGAAATCCTCTATCTGACCAACAAGATTCTGGGATTCAAGAAAAACCCTCCACCCGACCTTGCCCCGTCTGCGGCCCCCGTGGCACAAGCCCCTGTTACCCCTCCTGCCTTGGGGAATTCAGGAGGGTTGGCTGCGGCTTTGAAACAGGCTGATGCCAAAGCCGTGGTCACCGCGCCTCCCAAGCCGGTATCGGTCAGGGATTTCTTGCCCGAGCCCGACGAGGACGGGGGGAGCCGGGATGGCGTGGTGGACGTCTTGTTCACGGATTTCATCATCCAGTAGACCATGAACAGCGATTTTCTTTCTCAGGAGGAAGTCGATTCCCTGTTACGCGGTGTAACGGGTGAGGGGGTGGAGGAGACTGCCGAGGCAAAGGAGGACTCTCATGAAGAGGCACGCCTCTACAATCTGGGAAAGCAGGAACGCATCGTGCGTGGGCGCATGCCCACCATGGAGATCATCAATGAACGTTTTACGCGTTTGTTCAGAATCGAATTGTTCAATCTGGTACGGCGTGCGGCGGATGTTTCCGTAGGGCAATTGCGCGTCCTCAAGTTCAGCGAATTCATTCGTAACCTGCAGGTCCCCGCCAACATCAATCTGGTTCAAGCCAAGCCGTTGCGGGGAAATGCCCTCTTCGTCTTTGATCCCAATCTGATTTTTCTGGTGGTGGACAATCTGTTCGGGGGGGACGGACGATTTCATACGCGCGTCGAAGGACGGGAATTTACCCAGACGGAACACCGCATCATCCAGAAGATGCTGGAGGCTTTGTTCCTGGCTTACGGCAAGTCCTGGGACGGGATTTATCCGCTGGAATTCCAGTTCGTTCGTTCCGAGATGAATCCCCAGTTTGCCAACATCGCGACTCCCAATGAAGTGGTGGTTGCGACCACTTTCGATGTGGAATTCGGGGGCGGTGGTGGGGGAGGGGTCCATATCTGTTTGCCTTATTCCATGATCGAACCCATTCGGGAACTGCTCTACAGTTCCATGCAGGGAGATCACCTGTCCCTGGATCGGCGATGGATGCAACTGCTTTCGCTTCAGGTGCAATCCGCCATGATCGAGTTGGTGGCGGAATTGGCAGAGGCGCGCGTTACCGTGGAGCAACTTCTGAACCTCAGACCTGGCGATGTGATTCCGCTCGAAATGAATGAACTGGTACAGGGGAAGGTGGACAATGTGCCCGTCATGGAGTGCCACTACGGCGTTTTCAACAACCAGTATGCCTTGAAAGTCGAGCGTCTTTTGTCTGCTTCGGAGGGGCTCAACGGAGAAGGAATGAAACGATGAATGAAGAAGATCAGGAAATCAGTGCGGACGATTGGGGTGCGGCCATGGCGGAGCAGGCGGCGTCCAGCGGGGCAGGCAGCCCTTCGCTGACGGTGTCCCCCGGTGGGGCCGGAGAGCAGCACTTTTCTTCGCCGCCGCACACGGAACCCCATGTCTTTCAGACTTTTGGGCAGGAGCCGCCGGTGTCCGGGCACCAGGATCTGGAAATGATCATGGACATCCCGGTCAATATCACCGTGGAGTTGGGGCGCACCAAGATGCCCATCAAAAACCTGTTGCAGTTGGCTCAGGGATCTGTGGTGGAATTGAATGGGATGGCGGGCGAGCCTCTGGATGTTCTGGTGAACGGGTTTTTGATTGCCCAGGGGGAGGTGGTGGTGGTCAACGAAAAATTTGGCATTCGTCTGACGGACATCATTACGCCTTCGGAACGTATGCGTCGTTTGAACCGATGAAATTTCCTGTTTTTGTGATGGGGCTGTGGGTCCTGGGACCGGAACTGGTTTGGGCCCTGGAATCCGGGAGTGGACATGCCACTTACGCGCCTCCGACCGTGTTGACCTGGACGACCGGGGTACAGATCGTTCTGAGTTTGGGGTTGGTATTGGCTCTGATGGCGGGAGTGGCCTGGGCATTGAAAAAGTTTCAGTGGTCATCATCGTCCGCAGGTGGCGGCAGGCAGCCCCTGCGCATCGTCAGTTCCCTGGCCGTGGGTCAGCGCGAACGGGTGGTGGTGGTGGAAGTCCAGGATACGTGGGTGGTGGTGGGCGTCGCACCGGGTCAGGTCCGGTCCCTGCACATATTGCCCAAGCCAGGGCGAAAGGATGGGGAGTTGGAAGGTTGAGAAATTCGGTGAAGTGGGGTCTGGGGCTCTTGCTGGGCGGGTGTGTCGGGTGTGCGTGGGGGGCGCCTCTCCCGGGCGTCGGGGTGATCAGTACCCCCGGAGCAGGCGGGGTGCAAACCTACTCTTTCAGCCTGCAAACCCTGATCCTGCTCACTTCCCTCAGTTTTCTGCCGGCCTTGCTGTTGATGATGACCGGGTTTACACGCATCATCATCGTACTTTCGTTGATGCGTTCGGCGCTTGGAACCCAGACCTCTCCGCCCAACCAGGTCCTGATCGGGTTGGCCCTGTTTCTGACCTTTTTTGTCATGACTCCGGTTTACGATAAGGTGTATACCACAGCCTGGGCCCCTTACAGCGAGGAAAAAATCTCTCTCCAGGAAGCGGTGGATCGGGGGAGTATTCCCCTCAAGACATTCATGCTCCATCAAACCCGTGAAAGTGACCTGGCTCTGTTCGTCAAGATTTCCAGCAGCGCAGCGTTACAGACCCCGGATCAGGTGCCCTTCAAGGTGTTGGTTCCGGCCTTTGTGACGAGCGAGTTGAAAACCGCTTTTCAGATTGGATTCGTCATCTTCATTCCATTCCTGATCATCGACATGGTCGTGGCCAGCGTGCTGATGTCCATGGGGATGATGATGGTTTCCCCTTCGGTGATCTCCCTGCCTTTCAAATTGATGCTGTTCGTTCTGGCGGATGGCTGGAACCTGCTCATCGGTTCCCTGGTTCAGAGTTTCAATCCATGATGACGCCTGAAAGTGTCATGACGCTGGGTCAGCAGGCACTGACCCTGGCGGTGGTCGTGTCGGCCCCCATCCTGCTGGTGGCGCTGGGTATCGGATTGATCATCAGCATCTTTCAGGCGGCGACCCAGATCAATGAGATGACCCTGTCCTTCATTCCAAAAATGCTGGGTCTGGTATTGGTGCTGGTCATTCTCGGACCCTGGATGATCAGTTTGATGGTGGACTACATTCACCGTCTTTATGAAGGAATCCCCGCCATGGTGGGTTGATCATGGACCTGTTGACGGTCACCTCCACGCAGTGGGATGCCTGGATCGCACAGTTTTTTCTCCCTCTGGCACGAATTTTGTCCGTATTGGCCACGGCGCCCGTGCTGGGACAATCGCCCGCGCCGGCACAGGTTCGGATTGGTCTTGGCCTGGTCCTGACCCTGATCATTGCGCCGGCCCTTCCGCCCGCCCATTCCTCCGTGAGTCTGGTTTCGCCCGAAGGTGTGGTGCTTCTGCTGGAGCAGGTGGGGATTGGTCTCATCCTGGGTTTTTGCCTGAACGTCGTTTTTGCGGCAGTGACCATGGCCGGAGACATGATGGGACTGCAAATGGGGCTGGGCTTCGCCAGTTTCTACGATCCTGCTCATGCGACTTTCCGACCCTTGGTCGGACAGTTCTTGACGATTCTTTTTACGCTGATTTTTCTTTCCATGGACGGACATTTGCTGGTCATCGATGCATTGGCCGACAGTTTTCGGCAAATCCCCCTGGATCCTGCCTTGCAATTCGATTCTCAGGGGTGGCAAACCGGGCTGGTCTGGGCGGGGTCGCTGTTCGTGGATGCGTTGCGCCTGTCCTTGCCTGTACTGGCGGCTTTGCTGGTCACCAATCTGGGGCTGGGCGTATTGACGCGCGCGGCTCCCCAGTTGAATCTTTTTGCAGTAGGCTTTCCGTTGACCCTGGCGGTGGGGTTCATCGTGCTGGACTTCTCATTGCCTGTCCTGCCGGTTCTGGCGGAACGGATGATTCGTTCCGGTATCGAGATGGGGCTGCGAATGACCGCCGGGTTGCTGCATTGACTTTGGGAAAATTCGATCAGCGCAGATAGTTGAACAGGGACAGACTGGAGATGGAAGTGAAGGACTGCATGGCGGCCTGCAAACTGAGTTTTTCCTGAGACAGGAGACTGAGGGCCGAAGTGTAATTGGTGTCCTGTATCTGGGATATGGTCGACTGATACTGAATGTTCAGACTGTTTTCTGTCGCCGTCAGGTTGGTCAGCGTGCTGAGGTTGGTCCCCAGGGTGACATTGCCGGTCAGGATGGCATTGAGTCCCTGATTCAGATTTCCTTCGGCGGTCTGGAGTTGCTGGGTGAAATTGCTGGCCGCCGTAGGGTTTCCCGCCGGTAAGGGCGTGTTGAGCAGATTGATGAGGTTTTGTATGGTCTGAAAAATGGGGACATGGGTGCTCGGCGCGATGTTGAAACTGTCTCCGTTGGCCGGTTGACCCTGGATGTTGAACTGGATGCCGTTGAAACCGATGGTTTGACCGCTGGTGTAGGGTTGGTTGGGCGATGGAAGGCTGGCGGGAGGCAGGGCTGCGCCACTGGCGTCCGTGCCGGATACCGTGTAGGTCGTGACCCCGCCGGTGATGCTGAAAGTCAGTGTGTAATGGTTGCCCTGCTGGGTGGGAGTAGGCGGTGGGGAGGCCAGGCCGCCCTGACTGATGGCGCCAGAACCCGCATTGCTGGAAGAGTTGCTGGTGACGAAGTATCCATTCCCATTGGGAATGTTCATGAACAGGTCGGCTCCGTTGACGTTGGTGGGCATGCTGCGCCCATCGGCCACCTGCATCTGTTGCTGTCCACTGTTGCCCTGATATTGTACCCCGCTCGAGGTGACGACAAAGGGCTTGGTGGATCCTTTGGTGCCTGAAAACAGATAGTTTCCCGTTCCATCCTGACTGTTGGCCAGCCCGATCAGTTGGGTGAGTTGCTGCTGGAGGGTGGTGGCCAGAGTCTGTCGGTTGGAATCGTTGAGGGACGCATTATTGGCTGAGATGGCGGTGGACTGGACGTTTTGTACCAGGGTTGTGATGCTCTGCAGGACGCTGGAGGCCATGGACATCTGGTTCTGGGCAGCGGTGATATTGTTCTGATATTGGGTATTCATGCCGGCAGCCTGCGTCAGATCGATGACCTGGGCGGCGCCGGCGGGATTGTCTGCCGGGGTGTTGATCCGTTTTCCAGAAGACAGTTGCAACTGGGTATTGAGCAGGGCCGACTGCTGCTGGTTCATGGTCTGGATGCTGGTATCGTAATAGGTGTTGGTACTGATGCGGACCATGACGTCCTCCTTTAGTTGAGCATACCGAGGACGGTGGAAAACATGGTGTTGGACACTTGGATGGCTTTTCCGGCGGCCTGGTAGGCTTGCTGAAATTGAATCAGGTTGGCTGCTTCCTCGTTCAGGTTGACCCCCGAGATGGATTGTTGGCTCTGGGTCGTCTGGCTGACCAGGTTGGCCTGGGCGGTGGACTGGACTTGCAGTTGACTGGTCTGCGTCCCTACCTGACTGACCAACTGGGCGTAGGCCCCTGAAAAACTGGTGGTTCCGCCCAGCAAGGTGTTCTGGGCTTGCAGCGCGCCCAGGGCCACGGCATTGTTGCCGTCCGTGCTCGCACCGGTGTTGGCGCTGATGGTGAAAACGTCATTGGTCTGCGGCGTTCCGTTCAGGGTGGCGCTCCATCCGTTGTAACTGATCGTTCCGCCGGGGTTATAGGGGACGCCAGTGGCAAGCGTCGTTCCCGTGGTGCTGTCTGCGACGGTGTAGGTTGTGGGACTGGTGAAGGTGAGGGTGACCGTGTCCTGCAGATTCGGGTTGAGGGGGAGGCCCGAGGTGACGGCAGGTGCGGACAAACTCCCGGTTCCGATGTTGCTCGCGGAGGCATTGCCTTGAACGGGAATGGCGGCAGCAATTTTTGTGGGATCGGTGAGTGTGACCCTCAAATTCTGGGCCCCATTGATGGTGGGTTCGATCAGATAACTGTTCCCAGCATTGGGCGTGGCTGAGACGTTCAGGGAAATTCCGTCGACGCTCATGGGCATCGTGCTGCTGGTGGTGGTCGTGTGGTCGGACAGTCGCGTCAGGGTGTACTGGCTCCCGTTATAGGACAGGGTGTAATTGCTCCCCGTCAATGCACTGGCCTGGGTGATGGTCGCGCTGACCGTGGCGGTCCCCGTATTGGCCTGGTTGGCGATGACCACCGGCGAAGCAATGTGGAACAGCGGGGTGCCCAGGGCGCCGTTGAGATCCTGACCCTGAAGTTGCTGGGTATTGATGGCCATGCCCAGACCGGTGGCGATCAATCCCAACTGGCTCTGGGTCGGAACCAGACTTTGATTCTGAAAGGCCATCAACCCGCCCAGATTCCCCCCCTGAATGCTGCTGGAAGGGAGGCGAAGGGTGGCGCCGAGATCGGAA
>JAKABO010000042.1 GCA_021796835.1 Pseudomonadota bacterium
CGAGCGTCTCGCTGGGCAACATCTCCGAACTTGGCGTCATCATTCTTGGAACCGTGGCCGATGCCCAGGGCAAGTACTCTTCTTCCCCTGCTTCCGTGGGATTGACCTTCATCGATAATGCAGGCGCCCTGGGATACACCGGTGCCTTTTCCGCCCCGCCAGCCACCATCAATGTTCCCGAACCCGGCAGCCTCTTTCTCGTGGGCATTGGCGCTCTGGGTCTGGGGTTGGGCGTACGCAAATTCAGGCTCACCGGACAGGCCGTTTCCGGACCTCGAGGCGCCACCGCTTAATCACGCTCTCTTTGGTCCGCACGGGGAAGGACGCATCCGGGGGCCAGAGTTTCTGGCCCCTCTTCAAAACTGGTACAATCGACCGGGTTGAATGTCGGCGATTTCCGCTATGGAATGAGCCGCCGTTCGTTCTCAGGGCATACGACCACAGTTCCCATCCAGACCGAATGACCTTCACACCGCCAGAGCATATCCCCAAGCAACCCGTCTTCGAGTCCGCCGCCTTGACCGGGGCTTCGGGTGGAACGTCTTCCCCGCCCAGTTTGCGGGACGCGCCTTACCAGCGCACGGTCAACCGGGGCAGCCTGGCCATTGCCCTGGCCCTGCGCCATATCGGTCTGTCGGGGCGTCATGAAGTGCTTGTCCCCGCCTACCATTGCGGCGCCATGATCGAACCCATCCTGGCCGAAGGAGGACTTCCGGTTTTCTACCGGATTCACGCCGACACCCGCGTGGATCTGGAGGACATGGCCCGGCGTCTCACCCCCGCCACCCGGGTCGTCCTGGTGCCCCATTTCTTTGGTTTTCTGCAACCCCTGAAAGCCGTCCGCGCCTGGTGCGATGCCCATGACCTGATCCTCATCGAGGATTGCGCCCATGCTTTCTTCGGCGAAACGGAGGGATGCCCGGTGGGAACCCAGGGCGACTACGCCATCGGCAGCAACTGGAAATTTTTTCCGCTCAACGAAGGCGGCTGCCTGGTTTCTTTCCGGCATCCCCTGAACACCATTGAAACTCGTGCCCCCAGCCTGTCCGAAGAATTGAAGGCGGTGGTCAATACGCTGGAATATGCCTCCCGCTACGGGCGTCTCGGATCCTTCAACCCCTGGCTCAAAAAGGCTTTTCGCTTCAAGGATGCAGTGGTCCAGGGACTACGTTCCGGTTCGTCCGCGCCTTCTCCGGAACGCACAGAGGATCCGCCCCGCCCGGAAGATTTTGTCCCCGCCCCCTTTCATTCGGGCTTCGATCCCGACCGCACCACCGTCTCGGGCTCCCGCTGGGCACGCTGGGTCACTGAAAAATCCGCCCTTTCCTTCATCGCCGAGAAAAGACGGGAAAACTATCAGGCCCTTCTGGAAGCCACTCTCCCCCTTCCCGGCTGTCGCCCCCTGTTTCCCCATCTGCCCGCCGGGGTCGTCCCCCATGTCTTTCCGCTGGTGATGGACCAGCCCATGGCCGTGTTTGGCAAACTCAAGTTTGCCGGAGTCCCGGTCATACGCTTTGGCGAGTTCCTGTGGGACGGGATGGACAAGGGGACCTGCCCCGTCAGCGAAGACTATTCGCGCCGCATTTTCCAGTTTCCCTGTCATCAGAGCCTGAAAAAGCATGAACTGGACTGGATGATCCAGGTACTGTCCGCCACCCTTGCCGGCACCGGCTCCCCTCCACCCCCCCCGGATCAACCCGCCCCATGACCCCCTCCTGGACCCTCTACCCTGCCGCCCGCTTCAGCGAGTTCCAGGACGCCTGGCAACATCTGAACCAGCAAGGCAGGAATTCTGCCTTGCTGGACCCCGCCTTTCTCGCGCCGGCGCTGGAATTGTTTGGCACCGGAAAGGAGCGGCTGGCCGTGCTCGGCGGCTCGACCCCCGGCGCCATGGCGCTGCTGCGTCCTACCGGACGCCGGGGTTGGGAAACCTTTCAACCGTCCCAATGCCCGCTCGGATCCTGGGTAAGCCATCCGTCACTCACCTGGCAGGCCGTGCTTCCCCCCTTGCTTCGATCGCTTCCCGGTTTCCCTGTGGTATTGGGAATCACCCAGCAGGACCCGGATCTTTTTCCCCGCCCCCCTGCTTCGCGCACCCTCAAAACCCTGGACTATATCCAGACGGCATGCGTCACCCTGCAAGGTCCCTTTGAGGCCTACTGGCAGGCGCGCGGCAAGAACCTGCGCGCCAACATGAAAAAACAGCGCAATGCGCTGACCAAACTGGGACTGGAACCCCGCCTGGAAATCCTGACCCGGGCACAGGACATGGACCAGGCCGTCAGGGATTTTGGACAACTTGAAAGTTCCGGCTGGAAAAACGATCAGGGTACGGCCATTCACCGGGACAACGCGCAGGGACGGTTTTATACCCGGGTTCTCGAAAGTTTTTGTGCCCGCGGCAAGGGAAGGGTCTATCGCTACTGGTTCGGTGACGTCGTCACGGCCATGGATCTCTGCATCGCGGACGAATCCTCGCTCATCATCCTCAAGACCGCCTATAACGAGCAAGCCAGCCATGGGACCTCGCCCGCCTTCCTGATGCGCCAGGAATCCTTCCAGCACCTCTTTGAAGAAAACGCCCTGGACCGGATAGAATTCTACGGCAAGGTCCTGGAGTGGCACACGCGCTGGACCGATGAAATCCGAACCCTCTACCATATCAACGAATACCGTTGGGGGTTTCTTCCCGGACTGTTGGGGAAAGCATGATCCTCACCTCCCCGACTGTGGCCCTCCGCCCTTGATCTCCTCCATCGATCTCGCCAGCCAACTCAGCGCCCTGACCATTTTCGGGCTGCTGGGGCTGTACCTGCTCGGCCGCAAGAACGCCAACCCCATCCGCACGGCCCTGGCCCTGGCCTGCCTGGCCAACAGTGCCTGGGCGCTGATGCTCGTGCTCTTTCCGTTGCGCTACACCATCCCCTTCCCGTCCGACCTGGCAGAATTCGTCCGGGATTATTTCTGGATGGCTTTCCTTCTGAAGGCCATGACGACCCCCGACAGTCCTCCCCCGGCCCTGCTCGGCTCACTCCGCCGCCTGCTCTGGATCCTGCTGGGCACAGCTCTGGTCACCCTCCTCTATAACCAGTGGAGCGGGGCCAATGCACTCAACACGATGCCAAAGTCGGATCTGGTGCTGCATGTCGCCCTGTCCATCTTCGGCATAACGCTGGTGGAGCAGTATTTCAGAAACACCCCCGCCCATGCCCGCTGGGGGATCAAATTTCTGTGTCTGGGGTTGGGGACCTTGTTTGTCTACGACTTTTTGCTCTACGCCGAAGGCCTGCTGTTTTCTCACGTCCGGGGCACGCTGTGGATCACCCGGGGCTTCATCAACACCCTGACGGCCCCCCTGATCCTGATTTCCATCCTGCGGAATCGGGAATGGGCCGGACAAATCCATGTTTCCCGACATCTGGTGTTCCACTCCGTCAGTTTGCTGGGTTCCGGTCTGTATCTGCTGTTCATGGCTGCAGCAGGGTATTACCTGCGCTCCGTGGGCGGCGACTGGGGACCTGTCCTGCAATTCACCTTCCTGGCTGCGGCAACCCTGCTGTTGCTGATCGTGATGTTTTCAGGAAAGATCCGCTCCAAGTTCAAGGTCTGGATCAACAAACATTTTTTCAGTTATCAGTACGACTATCGCGAAGAATGGATGAAGTTTACCCGCACGCTGCTCAGTTCCGATTCGCCGGGAAAAATTTACGAGGCGGCGATCACAGCGCTCGGAACCCTGGTGGAGTGCCAGAAAGGGGCCTTGTGGATGGAGAGCGAACCCGGAAAGCCCTATGAATGCGTGGCTGCCCTGGGGATAGGGAGGGCACTCCGCCCCCTGGCGCCGGATTCTTCCCTGATCCGGTTTCTGTCCCGTTCCCGCTGGGTCATCGATCTGGATGAGTACCGTCCGGGATTCCCGCCCTATCCGGACCTGGTGATTCCCGACTGGCTTTCGGAGATAGAGGATGCCTGGTTGATCGTCCCCCTCATGCTCTACAACCAGTTGATCGGCTTCATCCTGCTGGCCCAACCCCTGAGCAAGATCGAATTCAACTGGGAGGTGAGCGACCTGCTCAAGGCGGCGGGTCACCAACTGGCCAACAGTCTGGCCCAGCAACAGGCCAGCGAAGCCCTGCTGGTGGCCCGCCAGTTCGAATCGTTTCACCGGATGTCGGCCTTCATCGTGCACGACCTGAAAAATCTGATCGCCCAGTTGAGTTTGCTCCTGGAAAACGCGGAGAAACACAAAAACAATCCCGAGTTTCAGGAAGACGTGCTCTTCACCATCGATAATTCCGTCACCAAGATGAACCAGTTGTTACTCCGGCTGAGAGGGGCTTCCACCGGTCAGGAACAGCATTCGCTCGACCTTCATCAACGGGTCCGCGCCGCCCTGCTCAGCAAATCCAAATTCAAGCCCGTCCCTTCCCTGACCGTCCGGCAAAACGCCCGGATCCGTGCCGACCCGGAGCGCCTGGAACGGGTCATCGGACACATCATTCAGAATGCCTGCGAAGCCACGCCCTATGACGGTCATGTGGAAATCCTGCTGGATTCCACGCCAACCGAAGCCATCCTCGAAATCCGGGACAGCGGCAAGGGAATGGAGGAAGACTTCGTCAAGGAACGGCTGTTTCGTCCCTTCGATTCCACCAAGACCTCCGGCATGGGCATCGGCGCCTACGAATGTCGCACGTACGTGGAGGAGTTGGGGGGGAGTGTCACGGTCTCCAGTACCGTGGGCAAGGGAACGCTTTTTCGCCTGTCCTTCCCCCTGCCCTTGCCCCCCCTCAGCGAAGTCGGTATTGACGCATCAATCCGTACAGGGTAGGGCGGGAAATGCCCAGGAGTTCTGCAGCCTGGACGATGTTTCCTTCGCTCTGGGCGAGGGCATCGAGAATGGCCTTGCGCTCAGCCTCTTCCCGAACCTGCCGCAAATTCAATGGGAGCGTGGCCATTGCCCCGTCCTCTGCCGGTACGTCCAAACCCAGATCCAGCGTGCTGACATAAGGTCCTTCCGCCATGACGCTGACCCGCTTGATCACGTTTTCCAGTTCCCGCACGTTGCCCGGCCAGGGGTAATGCGTCAGGGTGGCCATCGCCTCGGGCCTGAACCCGCGCAGGGATCGTCCCTGACTGGCCGCATATTTTTCGAGGAAGGCATTGGCCAGAAGAGCCACATCCCCGGAGCGCATCCGCAGGGGCGGCACCTTGAGCACGATTTCGCTCAACCGGTAATACAGATCCTCCCGAAAACGTCCCTGTTTGATCAATTCGGCAAGATTCTGGTGGGTGGCACAGACCACGCGCACATCCACCGGGATCCCGGCCCTTCCACCGAGCCGTTCGATCACCCGTTCCTGGAGGAAGCGAAGCAATTTTGCCTGCAGGGACAGGGGGAGATCGCCTATTTCATCCAGAAAGAGGGTGCCTCCCTGGGCATATTCGATGCGCCCGATCGTCTGTTTGGTGGCGCCGGTAAACGCCCCTTTTTCGTACCCGAACAGTTCGCTTTCCAACAGGTTTTCCGGGATGGCGGCGCAATTGATGGCCACCAGACGCTGTTCAGCGCGGGGACTCAGGTGGTGGGTGGCGCGCGCAAAGAGTTCCTTGCCGGTCCCGCTTTCCCCATGAACCAGGACCGTGACTTCCGAAGTGGCTACCCGTTTTACGGTCTTGCACAACTGCTGCATCACCGGATCGTGCGTCAATATCCCCTGCAACGGGGCGGGCGTCTGCAGGGTTTTCAGGGAGGAATTTTCTGCTTCCAGGCGATGCAGGGCAAGAGCACGTTCCAGAATGAGTGCCAGCACCTGGGGCTCGAAGGGTTTTTGACAAAAGTCATAGGCGCCCAGCGCCACTGCCCGGACGGCATTTTCCCGATCCGTATTTCCCGTCAATACGATCACTTTGGTCGTCGGCACCAGATCCAGCAATTCCTGCAGCGTTTTCAACCCCTCGCTCACACCGTCCGCATCGGGAGGAAGCCCCAGGTCCAGCAACACCACTTTCGGCTCGAAACGCCGCAGGCAGGCGATGGCCTCTGACCGACACCCGGCCACCTGCAGGGAAAATCCCTCCAGTTGCCAGCGCAACTGTTTTTGAAGACCGACATCGTCCTCAACCAATAACAGTGTTTCCAAACCACACTCCTCGTCAGGGGTTGATTCCCGCAGACCTCAGTAATTGCACGATATATTCCCCCGGAATGGCGTAGGCGATCCCCGAGGGATCGGTCAGCAGGGATTCCTTGGTGCTTTTCACCATCACCAGATTGAGCAAACCGATCACCCGTCCGGTGGCCGCCTCGTACAGGGGACTGCCGCTGTTGCCCGGATAGGCCGTTGCATCCAGTTGAAAGACCAGATAGGGCGTCGGCATCTGCCGGATGGCACGACCGGTCAGTTCGGTCGAATGAGCCGCCGGCATGACGATGGGTGTCAGGGCAGACAGCGTAGCCCGGTGCGTCACCGGATAGAACCCCAGCACATACCCCAGGGGAAAACCCGTAAACGCCAGGGCATCTCCCTCCCGGATGCGGGTGGAATCGCCCAGAAGAAGGGGCTTGAGATTCAACCCCGGGGCATGCAACAAAACCAGGTCATGTTCGGGGTCGCTCGCGCTGATTTCCGCCACCGTGGTCCGGAGATGACGGGCGTTTCCCGAATACACCGCCAAGGTCTGTCTGGTTTCGTAATCGAGCGGAAGGGAAGTCACATGAGCGGCGGTGACCACATAATTGCCGTCCCCCACCACGAACCCCGTCCCCAGAAAACTGGGCGGAGTACCAGGCATGGGATTGGTCGTCCCCACAGCCACGATGGACGGCTTGACCTGAGCCACGATGTCCGAAAAACCGGAGGCCCATCCCCTCCCCCAGGGTCCTGCCAGCCCCGCCCACCCTAACAGACCAAAGATCAGCAGGTACCGGACCCAGGCTTTTTGTTCAGAAATCACGATTATTCCCTTCAGGGTAAACGGGGGGGTATAATTTTTTTTGATGCGCTGGTGATAATAACCCACAAACTCAAAAATATGCCCGAATTTTTTCATGATCTTCTCTTCGAAACTGCCCATCGCACCCCCCGGCGTGACGCTTTGGTCTATCGGGAAACCCGTCTGAATTACGGCGAACTGGCAGAGGAAGTTTACCAAATCACGGCCCGTTTGCTCCAACTGGGCCTGCAACGACTGGATCGTGTGGCCGTCTATCTGGAAAAGCGTCCGGAAACCGTCAGTTCCTTTTTTTCCATCAGCCATGCCGGCGCGGTTTTCGTTCCCGTCAATCCCATCCTGAAACCCGATCAAATCGCGCATATCCTCAACGATTGCCAGGTGCGGTTTCTCATCACCTCGGCCCCCAGACTCGAAGCGATGGGCGACATCCTCAGCCATTGCCCCGCCCTGACCGCAACGATCCTGGTGGACCCTTTCCAGCCGCCAGCCATGGCGCACCCGCCCTGCCACCCCTGGAAAATCACCGCCCCCGCCCTGCCGTCCCACCGAACCATTCCGACGGACATGGCCGCCATCCTGTATACCTCGGGAAGCACGGGAAAACCCAAGGGCGTGGTGCTGTCGCACCTGAATCTGGTCACGGGGGCCAAGAGCGTGGCCCGGTATCTGGAACTCACCCAGGAAGACCGCCTTCTGAGCGTGCTGCCCCTCAGTTTCGATTATGGCCTGAATCAGATCACGACGGCTTTCCTGAGCGGTGCCTGTGCCGTTCTGTTGAACCATCTGCTCCCTCTGGACATCATCAAGGAAATTCGTCGGGAATCCATTACCGGCCTGGCTGCCGTCCCGCCGCTCTGGATACAACTGTCTTCCCTGACCTGGCCCGATCCCGAAACCTGTACCCTGCGCTATTACACCAACTCGGGCGGGGCCATGCCCGAACGTACCCTGGAACTGCTGCGCCGCAAGCTTCCCAGGGCCCGTCCCTACCTCATGTACGGACTGACCGAGGCCTTTCGCTCGACTTATCTCCCGCCGGAGGAGGTGGATCGCCGCCCCGGCTCCATCGGCAAGGCGATTCCCTACGCGGAGATCCTGGTGGTCCGCGAAGACGGAACCCCATGCGTCGCCCATGAACCCGGAGAACTGGTGCACCGGGGACCCCTGGTCGCTCTGGGGTACTGGAATGATCCGGACAAAACCGCAGAACGGTTCAAACCTGCCCCCTCCCTGCCCGCCCAACTCATGCTGACGGAGATCGCCGTGTGGTCCGGAGATACCGTCAGGCGGGATGAGGACGGTTTCCTGTATTTCGTGGGCCGGCGCGATGAAATGATCAAAACTTCCGGTTACCGGGTCAGCCCTACGGAAATCGAGGAAGTGGTTTATGCCACCGGGTGTGTGGATGAGGTCATCGCCGTGGGCCTGCCCGACCCGATCCTGGGCCAGAGCATCGCCCTGGTGGCGACCCCGCCGAAGGGAACGGATACCCCCCTGAATGAGGCAGAAATCCTGCGGGCCTGTCAACGGAGCCTCCCCGCATTCATGGTGCCCCAACGCATTGCCTGCTGCCGGGAAAGCCCCATGCCCAGAAACAACAATGGAAAGATAGACCGCAAGCGGGTCACCGCCCTCTACCTGGATCCCCCTGCCGCCTGACCCTGTAAAGAAGGTGTCATGGAGAGCCGGGACAATGAAATCTCGGCATCGGATCGGGATACGGGATCACCTGTTCCGGTGATATCGGAATTCATGGAACCACGATAGAATCCGGCCATCACTTAATCTTCCGTTAAGGTAAGGAGTAGGGTCCGAATTCGTTGCATTGTCTGTGCGACACCGAACAGACGGCCCTTGGGTTTCATCGCAGACTCAACGACCCGTTTGGAGGTTTTCTGGTCGAGGTCATTCCTCCCCAGGCCTAAGAATCAAGAATAAAGTCACCTCACAAACCATGATAAGATTTTTCAGGCACTACATTTCAAGTTCTGCCCTCCTCCAGATCCTGGGAGATGCCGGTTTCTTTTTCTGCGCGGTGTATGTCGCCCCCAGTCTGGTAGGCAGCCATTATTTCCATGTTCACGACACTGAAGGCCTCATGGGACGCGGTTTCATCTTTGCCGCCGTCATGGTGTCCAGCATGACGGCCGGGGGGCTTTACGAGTCCTGGGGGTGGGAAGGCGGATTGTTTGGCCTCCTCAAGCGCCTCCTGCTGGCCATCTCCCTGGGCATCGCGGTCATGCTGTTCCTGTTCTATGCCTTCCCCAACCTGTTCATCGACCATTGGGTATTGGCCGTCTCCCTCGTCCTGTCCGCGACCATCATCACCACCCAACGAATCGTTGCGCTTTACTGGATGGGACTGAAACGGATGCGCAGAAACATCCTGGTCCTGGGGACCAGCGCCCGGGCTGCCAAAATCGAGCATCTGTATCATGAAAACGATCGGCAACTGGCTCACCGGATCAATATCCTCGGGTATCTTCCCTATGGGAACATCGC
>JAKABO010000003.1 GCA_021796835.1 Pseudomonadota bacterium
GCCCAACTTTGGCTTTGAATTCCGGCGAAAATACCTGGCGCTTCTTCCTATCACCCATCCCAATTACTCCATATCAATGGGTCAGATCATAACTTAAATCACTGTCCAAAAATTGGGGACCACTTTAGGTACTGTGAGGGTGAAACCGCACGAGGTCGACAGTGGCCCCGCTTCCACCACACATACTCGCAAGTCGAAACGCGGTACCCCCGCCGCGCTACGGTCTGTTCCGAAGACCTCGCAGGGAATAGAGAGATGGAAAGGGGTGATGCCCTCGAAAGCGATCACGGCGATGGTACGGATGGTCATGCTGTTTCCAAAACTGAGAATTTGGCCCGATTTTATCGGAGATTGTCTTACAGGTCACTGTCAGCCTAGAGTGACTGGATAAATAATATCCCCATGACGCCACAATTCTGTGAGTGCCGTAACGAAGATGGCTCAGAAGGAGAATCTCCATGCTTGCCCCACGCCGTGCCCTGCTCGTCATTGATGTGCAGAATGAATATGTCACCGGCAACCTGCCTATCGAATTCCCTGATATCCGGCACTCCCTGACCAATATCGGCAGAGCCATGGATGCCGCAACATTCTCGGGCATACCCATTATCGTCATCCAGAACACTTTGCCCGCTGGGGCGCCTGTTTTTGCCAAAGGGTCTCCTGGCTGGGAACTGCATCCGTCTGTCAGTTCCCGTCCGTACAGCCATTACATCGAGAAGACCCTGCCCAGCGCCTTCGCTGGTACTGATCTGGCCGAGTGGCTGAACAGAAATGTCATCGACACGTTGGTAGTGGTCGGCTATATGACCCACAACTGTGATGACTCAACCATCAAACATGCCTTGCACGCTGGCCTGTCCGTGGAATTTCTCACGGATGCCGCTGGGTCACTACCCTACGAGAACCGTGCGGGCCGGGCCACTGCCGAGGAAATTCATCGGGTTTTTTCGGTTGTCATGCAGTCGCGTTTTGCTGCTGTGGCGACCACTGATGAATGGATTACAGCACTGCAAACAGGCGAAGCACTTCCTGGCGATAACATCTATGGATCCAACCAGCGGGCACGCGGTATGAGGGTTGCCTCGTGAACAGATGCGGACAAACACGATGATCCAATTGCGTCCCCTCACAGCGGAAGATGCCGCTACCATTGAAAATTGGCCGAAGTATCCGGCTGAGTTCGACGATCTGGATTACGCCCTGAGGCAGGACGGGTGGCTTGCAGAATTCCAAGACCGGCCAAACACTTGGCTTTTTTCCGCCGAACAATCGGGAGAATTGGTCGCCTTCACAATTCTCGCCACCACTAAGGTGGGAGAAGCTGAATTTCGGATTGCTTTACGCCCAGATAAAACCGGTCAAGGACTGGGCCGGATCATTACTTTGCAAACCTTGGAAAAAGGCTTTGGTGAAATCGGTCTGACACGCATCCATCTCATCGTGCGTAAAAATAATCCACGGGCCATCCAGTTGTATCATCGTCTGGGATTCACTCTGCGGGGAGAGTGTCACAAGGATGTCAATCAGAAGCCAGCGCATTTTCTGATCATGGATCTCCAGCAAGACGATTATCTGGCATCAAGGACCATTGCCAAAACCAGACGATAAACGGCAAGGTTCAGAAACTTTCTCCCAACCGGGCATTCAAATCATTATAACGCCACTCATGACGGTCACTGCCTGACCGGTCAGCAATACCCGATCGGATTTGACTTCGCACCCTATTGAACCGCCACGCTTCGAAACCTGTCTGGCATTCAGGACAGTTCTGCCCAACCTCCGAGCCCAGTAAGGCGCAAGTTCACAATGGGCGGAGCCACAGACGGGATCTTCGGAAACCCCCAACTTGGGCGCAAAAAAACGGCTGACAAAATCCACTGTTTTCCCTGGGGCAGTGATGATGACACCCCGCAGATCCAGTTGAGCCAATAATTCCTGGCGGGGCTGAAGTGCGAGAACCGTCTCCTCATCCTCGAAAACAGCCAGATAATCATCGGCGCACCATACTTCCACTGGTGAGACCCCCAAACCTTCCGCCAACCGTTCGGGACAGTCGCACTGCCTGGGCGGCAAGGCAGGAAAATCCATTTCCAGGCCCTGCTCTTTTCTTTGAACCGTTAATTTTCCGCTGAGCGTGTCAAAAACCAGCAATGGTCCGGTATGACCAAGATGTTCAAAAATTACATGAGCCGTGGCCAGGGTGGCATGGCCACAAAGAGCGACTTCCTTGAGCGGAGTAAACCAGCGCAGTTCGAAGCCTTCTTCGGAAGAGACAAAGAACGCGGTTTCCGAAAGGTTGTTTTCCGCTGCGATCGCCTGGAGCAGGCCATCATCCAACCAATGTTCCAGGGGACAAACAGCAGCGGGATTCCCTTCGAAAGGTCGGGTGGCAAAGGCATCTATCTGAAAAATGTCGAGGTTCATGTTGAGGTTCATGTTGTAGTCCAAAGCATGATCATTTCCCGAAGTACTTTTCCATGGATTCTGCCAGTTCCAGTGCCTGATGGGTTCCTTGAGCACGCAGCCCCTGAATCACGCCGTCCCGATTCTGTTCCGGTTGATTCTGACTGATTTTCCATTTTCCGATCAAACGGGTAATGGTGAGTTCGATGCCCACGATGGAACCCACCAGTCGTTCGATAAAGTCCTGGGGAGCGTCCGCAACCGACCAGGGTGAATCGAAGGCCGATTCCTGTTGTGCAGTGAGAGAACTGCTCTGTTCCCGGACCCATGCCGCGTCATCGATCACGCGCAGTTGTCCATAAGCATGGACAACTGCGTAATTCCAGGTGGGAACCCCCTTGCCATGCTCCCTTGCGGTGGGATACCAGGAGGGTGAAACATACCCACCCGGGCCGTGGAATATGACCAGGGATTCAAATTCCGGATTGAAACTTTTCCACGTCGGATTGGCGCGAGCCACATGGCCTTGCAAGGTACCAAAGGGAGTTGGTTCAGGCGTGAGATGGAAGGGGATGTGATTGGCCTCCATCCCGGAAGCCGAGAGCGTCACCAGAGTTCCCAAGGAGTAGGTACGGATCAGTTGATGCAAAACTTCGACGCGGGATTCTTCGAATTGGGGTGGGATATACACGATATTTCCTCGCTAGGTTCAACCGCGACTATAACCCCAACTCGCTCAATCCAGGGTGATCCTCAGGGCGACGCCCCAAAGGCCAGAAGAATTTCCTGTCATTGGCCTGGATGGGCAGATCGTTAATGCTGGCCAAGCGGCGCACCATGAACCCTTGCTCATTGAATTCCCAGTTTTCGTTGCCATAGGAACGGAACCAATGACCCGAGTCATCATGCCACTCGTAAGCAAAACGCACAGCCAGACGATTCCCGGAAAAGGCCCAGAGTTCCTTGATCAGGCGATAGTCCAATTCCCGAGACCATTTTCGTGTCAGAAACTCGCGCACCTGATCCCGCCCGACCGGAAACTCTGCCCGGTTTCGCCATTGCGTATCTTCGGTATACACCAGCGCAACCCGTTCAGGATCACGACTATTCCAGGCATCCTCCGCCAGACGAACTTTTTGTCTGGCAGACTCTTCCGAGAAGGGAGGAAGGGGTGGTTTTATTTCCATCAGAGGGCTCCTATTTGACACGGTATGTTCTTTAATACTGATGCACCGAAGCGGAGTCATCGCTGTAATGTCGGAATTGGTTACCCAAAGGAGACATCCCCATTGGTGGATGGTCTATCGACGGTCGAACGGTCGTTCCGTGGGTTTTTGTTGCATGCACTACTGGACCATCGAAAGTTAATGAGTCGTCCAGGTTCGCCAGCAATATCTCGGTCAACCGCCTGACTGGGGGAGACGGTTTGGATTCAGCCCAGTGCAACATCAAGCCGATCTTTGGCAGTGGGGGCAGGCCATCAAGCTCGAGCAGGTGCGCGGGGAGCCCCACCCGGGTGCGGGGACAGTAATCCCGAGGCCCGCGCCGATGGCGGCCCATATACCACTCAGGCTGGAACTTGTGAAGGCAAGGCGCCATGGAATGGCGGCATGGTCAAGGGCTTTTGTTGCCGCACTGCGCATAAGGCACGGAGACTCAAAAGCAACCAGGGGCAAAGGTTCACCGTTGACCACGCACATCCAATCTGCACTCCCGACCCAGCACATGGGTAAGTCTGCGACGAACTGGCAAAGCGGGCTGCTGCTCCCTGAATCCCAGGCCAGTGCTAGGTCAAGACGGCCGCTAGTGACGAGTTCCAGCAACTCGGCATTTCGCGCCACACGAGCCTCGACGCGGATACGCGGATGGGCGCGAACGAAACTGCCCAACACCTCAGTGAGTAAATTCTCGCCGAAGTCCTCCTGTAGGCCGAGTCGCACCCAGCCTTCGAGTTCGGCACCCCGCACGGCGGTCGCTACCTCATCGTTCAGCGCAAGTAGTCGCTTGGCGTACCCGAAGAGAATTTCGCCGGTGGGGGTAAGCACCATGCCACGTCCGGACTTGCGCACGATGGGGCTGTCCACCTGGTCTTCGAGTTTTTAACGTGAAAGAACTCATACTCTGGGCGTGACGAATCTTGGCCATTGAAAGCCATGGAAATTGGAAACACTACGGATCAGGCCGGTTTCGGAATGAAGCCGAAACTAATCAGTTTTTTGATCCAGCGAGCGGCATTGCGTTGAACGGAAAGCGCTTCATAGTCGGTGGCGGAATCCCGGTAATATTCGCCACGGTCGAGCATGAAGAAGATGGTGCGTAATAGTTTATGAGCCAGGGCGATGATGGATCGTTTGTGCCCACGGCGAACGATCAAGGCTTCGAATTTTGACTTAAATACCGACTTGGTACGGCTGGCGGCCCGGAACGTTCTTGACGTGTCGTGCATTGACGACCTTTGCACGAATTCCGGCAGCCTCCAGCGCGGCATATGGACTCTTCCAGTAGATGCCTGTGCTTTCCATGACGACTTCATCGGGGGCAAACGATGCGCACCACCTGGCCAGTTCACGCCGATCCCGCTTGAACGCACCAAATTGACGTTGCTCAACACGCACCGTTCCGTCAGGTTCTTCGATAATTGCGCAGGCCGTGATCTGCGCCTGATGAACATCGAGACCGATAACGCGTTTCAAAATTGCCACCAATAGTTCCATTCCATACTCCTTTTGAATTACACTTGGAAACGGAAGGTGGCAGGTGCCGAACTGAAATTGTCTGAAGGCGATAAGTCGCCAACGGCCTGTTTAACGTGCACTCTCTATAGGAAGCAATCCGGGGTACGAGTCAGTTCGGCGGGGTCACGTTAGGTTGCAGGGACAAGCCACCAAAAAATTGCGCGACCTCAACCTGCCTCTTCCAGCCTGTAGTTTCTTTCATCATCAGGGATGGCGGCAACTGCAATGCCCGTTAGGCGTGGGTGTATCAGACCAGCCAGGTGTTACATCCGTTTCGGATATTGCGATTATTCGTTTATTTCGGTTATACTTCGTCCCATGATGCTGATTCAAACTTCCATGAGGTTGCTATGACCACACTCTCACCCACGCATTCGTTGCCGACGGCCGAAGAAGTTGCCCTTGCTCGTGAGAGTGGCCGGGCACTATCTGCCCACCTTCAGATCCGTGCGGAAACCCAGCAGATCGAGATCTTCGATGACAAAGGTGCTTCTCATCTGGTTCGCGTCCCAGTATCAGCGCTGCGGCTGCTCGTGAACGTCTTGACCGAAATCGGTGAGGGCAACGCGGTCAATATCATTCCGATCCACGCCGAACTGACCACTCAGGATGCAGCGGATGTGCTCAACGTGTCGCGGCCGTTCCTCGTGCAGTTGCTGGAGCGCGGCGAGATCCCATACCACAAGATCGGCACGCATCGGCGCGTCCGCTACCAGGACGTAATTGCGTACAAAAAGCGCATCGATGCTGAGCGCAGCAGAGCCCTCGATGCCCTGGCCGAACAAGCCCAGGCGCTCAAGATGGGGTACGAATGAATGAGTTCGAACTTTACTGTCATCTACGACGCGTGCGTGCTCTACCCGGCACCGTTGCGCGACTTCCTGATGCGCTTGGCACTGACCGACCTGTACCGGGCGCGCTGGACGAACATGATTCACGATGAGTGGACGCGTAACGTTCTGAAACAGCGGCCAGACCTGAAGGTCGAAGATCTGGAGCGCACACGTTCTCTGATGAACTCCCATGTGCGGGATAGCCTCGTCACTGGCTTCGAGCACCTGATCACATCCGTCGAACTGCCGGACGCTGACGACCGTCATGTGGTTGCCGCCGCTTTCACGGCGGCGCCAGCCTGATCGTGACTTTCAACCTGCAGGACTTCCCGCCCGAGCGGCTCAAGCCCTACAACCTGGCCGCACAGCATCCAGACGATTTCATCTTCGATCTACTGGATCTGCACGCAGCCCAAGCGTGCGAGGCGGCGGCCAACCATCGCAGGTCTCTGAAGAAACCACCCAAGACGGCCGACGAGTACCTCGACACCCTGCTCAAACAGGGACTCACGCAGACCGTTGGCCAGTTGCGAGAATGGAAGGTAGCAATCTGAAGGGCTTCGGTTCAATTCACACATGGGAATAGAACTGGCAAATGTTTTCAGGCACATGGCTAATTCCAATGGCAGCCGAAAGTGCTACCACAGCCTGCAACAGTGACTGGATTTGTACCTTTCCGCACCACCTTGCACAGAACCTAACCGGTTGAGTTGCAGTGGTTTGCAGCGGGTTGCGACCCCTCCACCAATTTATATTGGTAAGTATGTCAGGTCAAGCAAGCGGAAAATGTTTGGCCTCAATGGGAATAAACCACTTTGGTTTGATTCGCCAAAAATCGGTACGCGTGTTCGTTTTTAGTGATGTCTTCGAGTCAAGAACCATCGGGCCGTTCTGGCTTCGCCAGAAAACAGCCCAATGCCAAAAGGGTCGCCCCTTTTCCAAGTGCCACTTGAGAGATAGTAACGCCAAATTTGGCAATGTTTCCCAAGATGAAAAGGGGAATTCACCCTCACCGGCAGAAATACCCAAATGCCCGAGAAGACCGCGCACATGCCGAGTATCTGACCAAAGACTGCTATCGTCGGCGAAGATGCCCAGGCTATTCGCAACGGATTTGGCCTCCTGGTATGAGAGTCCAGCAAGCGCGGCCACACTTGCGATGCCGCAACCCGTGATTTCTTCCTGGACAACAGGCTTCATAAGCACCAGATATTGGAATTGGAAAAAGCATTCATAGGGCAACTTTCAGTTTGCGACCACCAGTAATGGAAAAACCCTCTCGTTCATAAAACCCAACACCCGTATGGAATCTGCCATCACCCTGCCACGTCCGGTTCCCCGCAGTGGCGCAAGATTTCCGCACGGGCGGTATTGCGCAGTTTGAGGGCAGCGGCCCAATCCGTTCCGTCGGGAAGGATCGGTACCCCGAGGGTAATGCTGATCGCGCCGCGCCGCGGAAACCATTGGCCATCGCGCAATACGGCGCGGGAGCCGCGGATGGTCATTGGTACGATCGGAACTCCTGCCTGGGCTGCGATGACAAACGCACCCATGCGAAATGGCAGCAGACCCGGTGCCCGGTAAAAGGTTCCTTCTGGAAAGAAGATCAGCGACTGGCTGGCATGCATTCTCTCAAGCAACCGTTTCACACCTTCCACGCTTCCTTCGAATTCAAAGCGCTCCACGAATTCCGTACCGATGTGTTGCAGGTAGATGCGGGGAATGAACTGATCTTTCAGTTCGCGCTTGGCGACAAAACTGAACTGCCGCGACAGTGCAGCGACCACAAGTATGCCGTCCAGATAACTGGCGTGATTGGCCACCAGTACGCACGCGCCGGTCGGCAGATTCTCTGCGCCCCGCACCAGAAACGGCATGCCGGACAAGCGCACAAACAACCGCGCCATGATACCGCTCACGCCCCAACTCCACACGGGATGCGGCAGAATGGAAGCAATCAGCCAGGTGAGTGGTGCCATCATCCAGAACAGCATCCAGAGATACCCGGCATAGAGGGCATCCGCGATCATGTAAAAATTTCGGCGCAGTTGAAGAACCATTCCCATCCAGGCCAGATGCGCGAATTGTCGCCACACCGCATGCGGGGGCACATCACTCACACCTTTTTCATAGAGTTCCCGGCTGGCGGCACGACGGATCTTGCCGCTGGAGGTCTTGAGCACGCCATGCGGTGGAGCCAGCACCACATCATCCGGCGGTTCACCGAGCAAGTTCATTGCCAGGGTATTAATCTGCTCGCGTAGTTTGTCCAACGCCTCGGTCTCGGTTATGCGCGTTTCCGCCATCACCACCAAACGCTCCGTACCACTGACCAGGTCGGGACTGCCGAATACCGCGACACAACCCTTGCGTATGCCGGCGATATTGCCCACCGCCTCTTCCAGTTCATAGGGATAGATGTTGCGCCCGGCGCGGATGATGATGTCCTTGACACGGCCGGTGAGATAGATCTCTCCAGCGTCGGTGTAGGCCAGGTCACCGGAATCAAGCCACCCGTCGTGGAACAGGCCGCTTGTCTGTTCCGGATTGTGGAAATAGCCCGAGGTGGCGGAAGGACCGCGAAATTCCAGTCTCCCCTCTTCACGCTCACCCAATTCATGACCCGCGCGATCGACGATGCGAATGGCGTGGCCGGGCAGTGGCTGGCCACAGGCCACGAAGCGCAACACCTCCAACTCGTCCTCGGCGGCAGGCAGGGCCCGACCGCCGCGCATGAACGGTTCGCGGCGGATCCGGTCGATGATCGGTCCGCGGCCAGAAGGCGGAAAGGCCAGACCAACCGCAGACTCGGCGAGACCGTAAACCGGCGTGAGAGCCTCCGAGCGCAAGCCATAGCGACCAAAGCGCTGCTGAAAACGGTAAACGGTGTCTGGGCTGACGGGTTCGGCGCCATTGAAGGCCATGCGCCAACTGCTCAGATCCAAACCCTCGATGGCACGGTCGTCGATCTTGCGCAGACATAACTCATAGGCGAAGTTGGGTGCCGCCGACAAGGTGCCGCGGTGACGATGGATGGCCCACAGCCAGCACTCGGGTCGGACCAGAAAGGTGAGCGGCGACATGACGACGAAAGGGATGGCATGGTACAAACTGCCCAGCCAGGCGCCGATCAGGCCCATGTCGTGATAGAGCGGCAGCCAGCTCACGAACACGTCCGAGGCATCTGCCCGTGCCGCCTGTCCCATCGCCCGGATGTTGGCAAGCAGGTTGGCATGGGTCAATACCACTCCCTTGGGATTGCCGGTGCTGCCGGAAGTGTACTGCAACATGGCAATCTCTTCAGCCCTGCTGACGTGACGGGCAAGCCCTGCCCCTGGCGTGGAAAGTTCCTGTACCGTCGCAACGGTGCGCAGGCTTGCGACAAGAGACTTGAGCAGTTGCGCCAGCGGCCTTGCTTCCGGTACGGTAATCAGCAGAGTGGCCGCGGCATTGTTCAGGATACCCGCATGACGGCGCAGATGATCCCCGATCTGCGACAGACGCGCGGGCGGATAGATGGGCACAGGGATGCCGCCGGCCAGCAGCACACCATAAAAACCGTAAAAATAGTCGCGACTGGTCGGGAGCATGATCGCCACGGTCTGGCCCGGCTGCAGATCATGGCGTTGCAACCCCGCAGCCAGCGCCTCCGCCCCTTGGCGCAAGGTCTGATAACTGAGTATTTCCTCTCCTGCCTCTTCAGAGAGGACGATGTGCGTGCGCCCGCCATGGGCGGACACGTGCCAGTCAAGCATTTCCAGCAGGGTGGTGGCGCGGCTTGGGATGTCCGTTACCTCCCCGACGGCGATCTCCCTGATGTCCGCTGCCGCAAACGGCTGCGGTGCGGCACCGGCGGACGACAGGGCCCGCAGCAAATCGCGTGGCGTCTCGATCGTCGCCAACGTCCGCTCCGGCAGACTCACATCAAAGAAGCGCTCACAGCGCAGCACCAACTCCACCCGTGCCAAACTGTCGAAGCCGATGTCACGGTCCAACGCGCTGTCGAGGGTCACTACCGTCCTTATACCGGGGCGCAATTCGGCAGCGAGTGTCCCTGCAATATCGAGCAATGCCCTGGCCTGATCATCCGCGCTCATATGACCCCGAATATCCAATCTCACCCGCCCCCTCTCCCAAGCGACCCTCCCACGCAGCCCTCACCCATCCTGTTACCGAAAATCAGAATCGGTCCGAAGAGGGCCGTCAGGCATCCTCTGGAACCATCTTGATTGCCCCGCATGGACATTCGGCAACGCAGATGCCGCAACCCTTGCAATAGTCGTAGTTGATCTGGAAACGCTTGCCGTGGCCAAGTTTGATCACCGAGTTGTCGGGACACACGCCATAGCAGTTATCGCACTCGAAACAGTTGCCACAGGACAGGCAGCGACGCGCCTCGAACAGAGCATTATTCTCGTCCAGGCCGCCCTGAACTTCCTCGAAGCCAGACTGGCGGCGTATGGCATCCAGCACCGGACGCATGATTTTTGGGGCATCGGAGTAATACCATGGATTGAGCATATCGAAAGTAACCGGTTCATGTTTGGCTGCGGGCACATAACTCCTGTGGCGCAACCAGGCATCGATGTGACGCGCAGCTTTTTTGCCATGCCCGACTCCCATTGTCACAGTGCGCTCCGATGGCACCATGTCGCCTCCGGCGAAAATACCCGGATGCCCGGTCATCATGTTGCCGTCGATCTGCACCATGCCATCCTTGATCTCGAGGCCTGCCACGTTTTGCAGTAGAGACAGATCGACATCCTGCCCGAGCGCCAGCACCAGCGAATCCGCCGCCATGGTTTCGAATTCGCCCGTGGGTTGCGGATAGCCTTTTTCGTCCAGCACCATTTTCTCGATGGTGAGGTCATGTTCGCCAGCATGGATGATCGTGGACAACCATTTGATCATCACCCCTTCCTGCAGCGCTTCTTCCACCTCGGTATTATGTGCCGGCATCTTCTCCCGGGTGCGACGATAGACGATGATGGTTTCAGTCGCCCCCAGCCGCCTGGCGGTACGCGCCACATCGAGCGCGGTATTGCCCCCACCGTAAACCACCACACGGCGGCCCAACTGCGGCCTCTCCTCACCCTCCATGCTGCGCAACACGGAAACCGCGTCCATGATGCGTGCCGCGTCGCCTGCCGGAATGAAGGCGCGCTTGCCAATGTGCGCCCCGACGGCGAGAAATGCCGCATCAAAATTACCGCTGCGCATGCTGTCCTCGATGTTCGTCACTCTGGTATCGAGTTTGAGCGTCACGCCGAAATCAAGTATACGCGCCACTTCGGCATCCAGCACCTGGCGAGGCAGACGATATTTGGGAATGCCAAAACGCATCATGCCGCCAGACAGTGGACCGGCCTCGTGAATTTCCACGCGGTGTCCGAGACGCGCAAGATGGTAGGCGGCGGACAGTCCGGATGGACCGGCGCCAACCACCAGCACTTTCTTGCCGGAGGTTGCGGCGGGCTCATCGAATTTCCAGCCGTGTCTGATCGCCTCATCGCCGAGGAATCGCTCGACCGAATTGATGCCGACCGCACTGTCCAGATGGCCTCGATTGCAGACATCTTCGCAAGGGTGATAGCAGACCCGCCCCATGATCGCAGGCAGCGGATTGTCCAGGGTCAGCACACGCCAGGCTTGTTCATAATCTCCCGATTCGGCATGGAACAACCAGCCCTGGATATTTTCTCCGGCAGGACAACCTGCATTGCACGGCGGCAACCTGTCCAGATAAACCGGTTTCATGGTACGCCATGATCCGGTGTGATTGGCCAGCGAGGAGCCGGGATCCAGCGTGATGGCAAATGGTTTGTCCCTCATGGTGTCTCCTGTTGCTTCACCAACCCATACTTGCGGATATTGCGATCGGCACGCGCCTGTATGCGCGCGATGACCTCCAGTTCAGGTTTGGCACCGAACAAATGGGCAAAGCGCTTTTGTGGTTTCAGATATTCCTCGACAGGCAGTTGCTTGCGTATCGGCAATGCGCTGACTTGCAAGCCATGCTCCGCCTCGAATATCGGGAACAAGCCGGTTTCATGCGCCAGCCGTGCGATGCGGATGGTATCGTGCGAAGCCGTTCCCCAACCCAGCGGGCACGGTACGAAGATATGGATGTAGCGCGCACCGCGAAATTCCATCGCGCGCTTCACTTTGGCTTCGAGGTCGTGCAAATCGGCCACGGTGGCCGTCGCAACATAGGGGATCTCGTGGGCCATCGCGATCGCAGGAACGAATTTTCCCTGCCCGAAAGGATTGCCAGGATTCGGCCCCACCGGCATCGTGGTTGCCGTTCGTGCTGCCGGAGGCGTGGCCGATGAACGTTGCACGCCGGTATTCATGTACGCCTCATTGTCGTAACAGATGTACAACACATCATCATTGCGCTCGAACATGCCAGACAGGCAGCCGAGTCCGATGTCGGTGGTGCCACCGTCGCCGCCCTGCGCGATCACCCGGATTTCGTTGCGCCCCTTGACCTTCAACGCCGCCGCAATGCCAGTCGCCACCGCTGCGGCATTTCCAAACAGGGAATGCATCCACGGCAACTGCCATGACGTTTCGGGATAGGGCGTGGTGAACACTTCCAGGCAACCCGTGGCATTTGCCGCGATCAATTGTGACTTGGTCGCCTCCATCGCCGCATCCAGCGCATAGCGCGCGCCCAAAGCCTCCCCGCATCCCTGGCAGGCGCGATGTCCCGAGTTGATGGCATTGCTGCGATCCCGATGCGACTGGACGCTGCGGTCTTCAGGTTTCAGCAAGCGGTTGCCGACGGTGAAAGTGCCGGTCTGGTAAAACTTGACAGGTTGGAATGGCATGCTGTCTCCTTATGCAATTTTGGAGGCGACGGTACCGATATCGCGCAGAATGTTTTCCGCCACAGGCCCGGAGCGGCGTACGCTGCGTTCCCGCGCCAACTGCTTGTTGACCACATTCCAGTCCAGATCCAGAAAGGTCAGCGGTTCCAGCAAGCCCTGTTCCGCCTTCCGGAACAATTGGTGCAGCGACTTGCGCGTGATCGCGCGACCTCCCAGCCCGGCCACCACAGTGTAGCCTGGCATGTGCAACCCGGACATGGCCATGCGCACATCGGTGGAGAGTATTCCGCCGATGCCCACCGCCAGACTCTTTTCCAGGACCACCACGCGCCTGGCCTTGTGCAACGCAGCGCGCACCAGGTGCAGTGGGAAGGGGCGGAAACTGGTAATGCCCAGCACGCCGATCCGGTGACCGTCATCACGCATCTCGTCGACGGTGTCCTTGATGGTACCCAGCACCGAGCCCATGGACACCACGATGGTCTCGGCGTCCTCGGTGCGATAGGTATGGATCAGGCCACCCGTATCGCGCCCAAACACCTGCTTGAATTCAGCCGCCAGTTGCGGGATGCGCTCCAGGGCCTGCATATGCCTGGCGTGGGCCAGATAGCGCACTTCCATGAAGGCTTCCGGCCCAACCATCGCGCCGATGGAGACCGGTTCTCGAGGGTCCAGCAATTGGCGTGGTTCGTAAGGCGGTAAATAGGCATCAACCTGTTGCTGGCTCGGCAGGTCTACCTGCTCGTGGGCATGGGTGAGTACAAAACCGTCCATGCACACCATTACGGGCAGTGATAATTCCTCAGCCAGTCTGAAGGCTTGAATATGCAGATCCAGTGCCTCCTGATTGGTCTCTGCGAACAACTGCATCCAACCGGAATCGCGTTGCGACATGGCATCGGAATAGTCGTTCCAGATATTGATCGGTGCCCCGATGGCACGGTTTGCCACCGTCATCACGATGGGCAGACCGAGGCCGGACGCGTTGTAGACCGCCTCCGACATGAATAACAGGCCCTGACTGGCGGTCGCCGTATAAGCGCGTGCGCCCGTGGCGGAAGCGCCGATCGAAACCGACATCGCGGCGAATTCGCTTTCCACATTGATGAACTCGCATCCGGTCAGTTTCCCGCTCTTCACCATTTCCCCAAGCGCCTCGACGATGTGTGTCTGGGGTGTGATGGGATAGGCGCAGACCACCTCGGGACGGCACAGCGCAACGGTTTCGGCTACGGCACGAGAGCCTTCGATTTGCTTAAGCATCCAGGGTAACCTCCAGGGCACGGGCTTTGATCCGGTTGTAGGCTTCAGTGGCTGCGGCGATATTGCCATCCGCAACCTTGCCGGAAAATTTTTCGGAAATGGCCTTGATCACCGACTCCAGGCGTATCAGCCCGGAAAGGGCGGCAAAACCCGCGATCAAAGGCACATTGGGTATCGGACGGCCGATATGTTCGAGAGCGATTTCAGTGGCTGATAAAGTGCATAGCCGTTCGGGTAAACTGTCGGCGGCCAGTTCGCCCAACCCCAGCGCTTCGAAACTGCGCCCGGTGTTGAGCAGGATGTAGCCGTCCTTCTTCAGCCCGTCAAACACATCGACCTGATGCAGCAGCGTGGTATCCTGGATGATGAGGGCATCCGGTTCCATGACCGGTTCGCGCAGACGAATTTCCCGGTCCGAGATGCGGCAAAACGACATCACCGGCGCGCCCATGCGCTCCGAACCGAAACTGGGGAAGGCTTGGGCATTGCGTCCTTCGGCAAAGGCCGCAGCCGAGAATATCTCTGCCGCCGTCACGACGCCCTGCCCCCCTCGACCATGTATGCGCAACTCGAACATATCTGATTTCCCTTTTGGCCCAGATGTCCCAACCTTACTCCATTACCCTGCGTTTACCAACCACCCCCCCTCAGACAGGCAGGTTGATGTCGCGCACAAGTGGACCACCAATTCCATTGCCGCGTCCAGATTGGCCGATGCCTTGTCGGTCAATTCTTCGCCCAATTCAAAATCGTAGCCTCGGATGCGCAGCAAAAATGCGCGCGGTGCCGGTTCCTGATACACCTGACGATAGGCGTACAGCAGGGCGTTCGGGGTCATCGCATGGCTGGTGTAACTGTCATCCTTTATCGCGCCGATTTCGGAAAACTCGAATGGCTCGGTACAGGAAGTGTCGGCATCGATGAACAATACCCGCCTGCACTCGTCCAGGTCGGTGACGTGCTCGACTTGCAATTGCATGTCGTTCTGGCACTCGACCCCGGCAAACTGCAATCGCGCCATGCGTTCGATCAACGCAGGACCAAGTGCATCATCTCCGCGCCCAGGATTGCCATATCCGAAAATCAGCAGGTTGGCCATGGCGTTCAGACTATTCTTTCGATCAGGCCATTGCCGCCCTTGGTCAACCGGTCCAATAACACACCGTCCGGGTCGACCAGTTCAACCTGCAATGGCATCTTGCCCAGCGCGTGCGTGGCGCAGGACAAACAGGGGTCATAGGCGCGTATGGCAACTTCCAGATGGTTCAACAAACCTTCGGTGATCTCGTGACCGTCGAGGTATTCATGGGCCACCAAACGCACTGATTCGTTCATCGCCTGATTGTTGCCTGTGGTCGAAACGATCAGGTTGGCCTTCTCCACCAAGCCCTGTTCGTCAATCTGATAGTGATGGAACAGCGTGCCGCGCGGCGCCTCGATGACGCCGATACCGACGCTGCGCATTTCGCCCGCCTCCGCCCTCAGTTTGATTCCGGTGATTTCCGGATCCCGCAGCAATTGGTTGATGGATTCAGCGCAATGCAGGGCTTCGATCATGCGCGCCCAGTGGTAGGCGAGCGTGTCATGCACGAAACCACCCTGACCGAACTCCTTGAAACGCCTGCGCGATGCTTCTGCCAGGGGTGTGACAATCATGTCGCAGTTGTTCATCCGGGCCAGCGGACCGACGCGATACCAGCCCTGTTGCTTGCCCAGTTCGACCAGATAGGGAAACTTCATGTAACTCCATGGTCGTACTTCCTCGCGGATGATCTGCTGATAACCCCGGTAATCGAACTGATCGAAAACATGCGCGCCGCTTGGCAAACTCGCACGCAGCCCGCCATGGTAGAGTTCCAATTCTCCGCCGCTGCCGATCATGCTCAGAAAGTTGCTGCGGATGGCGGCGTAACCATGGTGCTCGGGGTGTGCGGTATGTATCTGTTCGTTCAGCCCCACCGCGTCCTGGCACCATGTCAGAATGTCATCGATACCGGCCAGCAGGGTATCGCGCTCGGCAACGGTGAGAGGCTTGTTCATGCCCCCCGGCACGGTGGCCGTGCCGTGGATGCGCTTGCCGGAAATTGCCGCGATGATCTGCTGTCCGTACTTGCGCAACTTCACGCCCTTCAGCCCGAGTTCCGGATATTTGTCCAGCACGCCGACGATGTTGCGTTGCGCCGGATTGCTGCCGAACCCGAACAGCAGATCGGGCGATGACAGGTGGAAAAAATGCAGGGCGTGCGATTGCAGAACCTGGCCGAAATGCAGCAGACGGCGCAATTTCTCGGCCGAGGGCGTGAGTTGCTCGACACCCACCAACTGATCCACCGCCTTGGCTGCAGCCAGTTGATGACTCACCGGACAGATTCCGCACAGACGCTGTACAAAGAAGGGCACTTCCCAGTAGGGACGCCCCTGAATGAATTTTTCGAAGCCGCGAAATTCGACGATGTGCAGGCGCGCTTCATGGATGTGGTTCTCTGCATCGAGCATCAGCGTGATCTTGCCGTGCCCTTCAACCCGCGAGAGGGGGTCGATGGCGACGCGCCTTAAACCGGGCTGGTGGTTATTGCCGGAGGGAACTGTCGTGTCCTGTTTCATGGCGGGCCATCTTCAGTCGTAATGCAGCAGTTTTTTTGGGAGCACGGGTTCCCGACCTTCCAGCAGATCGCCGAGCACGCTCAGAAACCCCTCTGGTGACGGCGGACAACCCGGCAGATAGTAATCAACCCGCACCACTTCATGGATGGGATGCACTTTGTCGAGCAGCAGTGGCAGTTCCGCATCGTCGGGGATCTGCGGATCCTCCACGCCGATCCCGTTCAGATAGGACTCTTCAAGGCATGCACCCAGACCGAAATGATTGCGCATCGCGGGGATGCCGCCATTGATGGCACAGGCGCCGACTGCGACCAGTACCCGGCAATTGGCGCGAACCTCGCGCAGCACATGCACATTGTCTGCGTTGCACAGTCCTCCCTCCACCAAACCGATGTCGCACGGCCCGCAATGCTTGATATCGTTCAGCGGCGAGCGGTCGAACTCGACATGTTCCAGCAATTCCACCAGCCGTTCATCCATATCGAGAAAGGACGTATGGCAGCCGAAACAACCGGCGAGCGAAGTCGTGGCGATCCTGATCTTAGTCATCGGTATGCCCCACCCTGGCCTGGATCACTTTTTCAGGACCGATCTCGTCGATCTGGCGCAGGTCGAAGGTGCGCCACCCGATGGGTATCTCATAGGCGTGCGCCTTGATCAGAATCGCGCCCACCGGACAAATGTGCGCTGCCAGGTCGTCGATTTCAAGATCGCTGTCAGCCAACTTTCCGCTGGGCGAATTCACGATCAGGCGTGCAGTGATGCCGCGCCCGGCAACAGCAAACACGTTCTTGCCGTCCACTTCACGGCTGGCACGCACGCATAACTCGCAGAGTATGCAGCGATCGCGATCCAGCATCACGGTCGAATGCGAGGCATCCACTTCGCGGCGCTGAAAGAACTGAGGAAAATGGCCCTCCAGCATACCGAGATGATAGGCCATCGCCTGCAGTGTGCAGTTGCCGGTCTTTTCGCAGGATGGGCACAGATGATTGCCTTCGATGAACAACATTTGCGTGAGGGTCCTGCGCGCTTCATTCAGCGCAGGCGTGTTATTGCTGACCTGTTGACCGGCTACGGCGGGGGTCGTGCAGGACGATGCCCGCCCGCTGCCGATATCGACCATGCACAGTTTGCAACTGCCGTGCGGCGTGAGTCCGGGGTGATGACACAGATGGGGAATATAGACACCGGCAGCCAGTGCCGCATCCATGAGGGTCTGTCCATCCTTGAACGGGATTTCGATGCCGTCCATCGTGAAGGTATTCGGGCTGAACTCTGGTTGGTTTGCACCGGCGCTCATGTCATTCTCCCGCTAGTCCAGGTGGGCAGCCGCGTCATCACGATGCGTGATCCGTCGAGCCTCTTCCAGCGCCGCGTCCAGATCGAAGCAGGGTTCATGACTGTCCTGCGCCAGACGCTGCTCGAATACATGCGGAAAGCGATGCAAACAGTCCAGAACGGAATTTGCAGCCGTTTGCCCCAATCCGCAATGCGAACGCTGTTTGACCAGGATGCCCAGACGTTTCATTTCATCCACGTCATATTGCGTGCCATGACCGTTGGCGATCCTGTCGAGTCCGTTTTTGAGCAGCGTCGTGCCCACCCGGCAAGGCGTACAGAAGCCACAACTTTCATGGGCGAAAAAGTGGGCAAAGTTCACGATCATGGCCAGCAGATCGCGCTCGTGGCCAAACACCATGAACGAACCACCGGTGGGCAAATCCTCGAAGCCCAGCGTGCGATGGAATTCCGCGCTGCCAATCAGCGTTCCGGAAGGACCGCCGATCTGCACTGCCTGAACATCCCTCGCGCCGCAATCGTCCAGTACCTGTCGCATGGTCACACCGAAAGGATATTCGTAAATCCCGGGGGCAGAACAGTCGCCGCTCACACTCAGGATCTTGCTGCCCATCGATTTTTCCGTGCCCGCCGCCCTGAACCATGCACTGCTGCGCAGAGAAATATGGGCGGCAGCGGCAAATGTTTCGACATTGTTGACAACGGTGGGCTGACCGAGATAGCCGTGGGTCACCGGAAAGGGTGGACGATTGCGCGGCACGCCGCGCTTTCCCTCCAGCGATTCGATCAGCGCGGATTCTTCACCACAAATGTAGGCACCTGCCCCAACGACGATCTCGATGTCGAAATCGAACCCGCGCTGACCAAGAATATGGTTACCCAGCAAACCCACTTCCCGCCTGTGCGTCAGCATGGTTTGCAATTGCGGCAGCAGATAGCGATACTCGCCACGCAGATAGAGAAATCCCTGTTTTGCGCCAATCACGGCAGCACATAGGGTCATTCCCTCGAACACCGCATCGGCGTGGCTATGCAACAGCACACGATCCTTGAACGTGCCGGGCTCCCCTTCATCGGCGTTGCAAAGCACGTAATGCGCCGTCCCCTGCGCCTCACGGCAAAGCGCCCACTTGATGCCGGCGCTGAATCCTGCGCCACCCCGCCCGCGCAGCCCTGAGCGGGTGATTTCGGCAAGGGTGGCATCAAAACCACGGGCCAAAGCCGCGCGAATACCAGCACCTGCAGCAAAGCCATTTTTGAGCAACAATCCCGAACGGCGAATATTGTCCTCAACACGAAACCATTCGGCAGGCCAGTCCGAGAGCGCAACTTCCGTTTCAACCCGTTCAGCCACACGCATGATCTTTACGGAATCCAGACGGGTGATCGGGATACCGTTGACCAGCAAGGCAGCGCCCTGATCACACATGCCGATGCAGGATGTTTCATCCACGCTGACCAACCCATCGGCACGCGTCTCACCAGCAACCACGTGCAGGCGGTCACAGAGTACATGCAGCAGATTCCTGCCGTCCTGCCTGAACCCGCAACTGGGGCAATTGCTGAACAGGATGTGGTACTTTCCACGCGGTGTTTTGTAAAGAAACGAATAGAACTCGACCACGGACTCGACCTGGCCGACCGGCAGACCAAGATGTTCGGAAACTGCGCACACAGTCTGGTCGGAAAGGTGCAGAAGTTGTTGTTGGAGAATGCACAGGACCTCCAGCAAGTGCCTGGACTGAGCGCAGGCACCTGCAACGGTTACATTCAGGGGCTCAGTGCGCTCTGTTCTGCCGACTGAATTCATGGCTGGTTCACCTCACCGTTCCCACCTCTGAAATTTCAACGAACCTCTCCTTCCACGGTGTTGCGCTGCGCCTTTCCCGGAAAACCGGTTCCGCTATCCGGGATTGCGTGACAGGCGCTGTTCCACCTCCAGTACAAGCCGGGTGGTGGTGAGTACCGTATCCGGATTGAGGCTCATGGAGTCGATGCCCAGTTCCACCAGATATTCGGCCATCTCGGGATAATCCGACGGTGCCTGTCCGCACAAACCGGAATAGCGGCCGTTACGCTTTGCCCCTTCCACCGCCAGGCGGATCATCTCTTTCACGCCGGGATCGCGCTCATCAAAATCGAAGGCCACGATCTCGGAATCGCGGTCTACCCCCAGGGTCAACTGGGTCAGATCATTGGAGCCGATGGAGAAACCGTCGAACAGTTTTGCGAAGGCGTCTATCAGGATGACGTTGTTGGGGATCTCGCACATGACGTAAACCTCCAGTCCGTTATCACCGCGCCTGAGGCCATGCGCAGCCATCGCTTCCAGAACCTTTTCGCCCTCTTGCACGCGACGGCAAAAAGGAATCATCAACTTGACGTTGGTCAGTCCCATCTCATCACGTACCCGTTTCATCGCCGCGCACTCCAGCGCAAATCCTGCGGCGTAAGCGGGATGTGTATAACGGGAAGCACCGCGAAAACCGATCATCGGGTTCCCCTCCTCCGGCTCAAAAAATGTTCCGCCCAGCAGGGTGGCGTATTCATTGCTCTTGAAATCGCTCATACGCACCACGCAGGGTTTGGGGTACACTGCCGCAGCAATCGTGGCGACGCCTTCGGCCAGTGTCTTGACGAAGAAATCCACCGGGTTTTCAAAAGCGGCACTCAGCGCGGCGATCTTCGCGCGCGTCGCGACATCCACCTTTTCAGGACACTTGATCGCCATTGGATGAACTTTGATGTATTCGTTGATAATAAATTCCATACGCGCCAGTCCGATGCCATCCACAGGCAACGAAGCCAGACTGAAGGCCTGATCTGGATTACCCAAATTCATCATGATCCTGGTCCTGGGGTGTCCCAACTGGCTGAGATCCGTCTGCTGAACGTCGAAACCCAGCAGGCCGTCATAAACATTCCCGGTTTCGCCTTCGGCGCAACTGATGGTGATCTCCTGTCCGTTCCGGATTGCCTCCGTCGTGCTTTCGGTTCCCACGATGGCGGGAATGCCCAGTTCGCGTGACACAATGGCGGCGTGGCAGGTACGGCCCCCCCGGTTCGTCACGATCGCAGCGGCAGTCTTCATCACAGGTTCCCAATCCGGTGTCGTGGTATCGGCAACCAGCACTTCTCCCGGTTGAAAATCACTCAGGTGTTTGACGTCATGGATGACACGCGCCTTCCCGGCACCAATCTTGGTACCGACAGCCCTGCCCCGGAGAAGGACAGTCGACCTTTCCCTGAGATGGTAAATCTCCAGGATGGTGCCTTTCTTTTGTGAGGACACCGTTTCCGGTCGCGCCTGCACCATATACAACAGCCCATCCAGTCCATCTTTGGCCCACTCCATGTCCATGGGCTTGTATTGACCGGCTTTCCTGGAATAGTGGTCTTCAACCTTGATGGCATAGTCGGTCAGCACCATGACATCCGAATCGGTGATGCAATAGCGATTCCTTTCTTCGCTGCTGGTATCGATATTCCTGGTGTATTCCACCGCGATATTGCCGGTATTGAGGATATCGGTAAAAATCATCTTCTTTTCCTTGCTGCCCAGGCGGCGTTTCAGAACGGCGCGGTATCCCTTGATGAAGCCGGGTTTATGCGCATAAAAACTATCCGGGTCGATCGTTCCCTGGACGACGTTTTCACCAAGCCCCAGAGCGGCATTGATGAAGACCACATCCCTGAATCCCGTTTCCGTGTCCAGTGAAAACATCACGCCACTGGCGCCGATGTCACTGCGCACCATTTTCATGACCACCACAGAGAGGTGGACCTTGTAGTAATCAAACCCATTGTCGTATTTGTAATGGATGGAACGGTCGGTAAAGTTGGACGCCAGGCAGCGTTTATAGGCGTCAAGCAGCGCATCGTCACTGGCGATGTTGAGATAGGTGTCATTCTGTCCTGCAAAAGAGGCTTCCGGCGAATCCTCGGCGGTGGCAGAAGAACGTACCGCAAGGGAGATCTTGTCCCCATACTCGCGTTTGAGCTGGGCATAGCCCTGTAAAATGGCCGCCTTTAAATCATCAGGAATCTGACAGCCGTAGACAATCGCCCGGGCTTTTTCTCCACGAGCCTGTAAATCTCTGACGTCGTCAGGATCGAGCCCGTCGAGAGCCGCATGTAGCAACCGCCATGCGTTGTTGTATTCCAGCACATAGGCATAGGCCTCGGCGGTCACTGCAAAACCGTTGGGGACGCGTACACCCTCGGCTGTCAGGTTTCGGTACATTTCCCCCAGCGAGGCATTCTTTCCGCCGACCAGAGGTACATCGTCGAGGCCAATCTCGTCGAACCAGCGGATGTGCGAGATCTTGTTCATGTCATGCCCCTTATGCAATAGGAATATGTTTGACAGACGATGTGATGCGTTCGTCGGCAGTCATGATTCATCTCCCGTATCAGGTATGCCCGTGACCGATACGCCTTCACCGTCCCAATGCTGATGCAACAACACGGCAATGGCGGAGGAGATCAGACGGGCAGCGGGGGGATCAGAACGAGAGGTAAGCATCAACGGTACTCTGGCGCCGATGACAATACCTGCCAGGGTTGCCCCGGCGAGGTATTCCAGATTCTTGGCAAGAATGTTGCCGGCATCCAGATCTGGCGCCAGCAGGATGTCCGCCTCGCCCGCCACGGTACTGTTGATCTGCTTGACCATGCTGGCATCGTGCGAAATGGCGTTGTCGAAAGCCAGCGGGCCGTCCACCTCGGCATGGGTGATCTGGCCGCGCTGGGCCATCTTGCTGAGGCAGGCGGCGTCCAGAGTAGACGGAATGCTCGGCTTGACCAGTTCGATCGCCGACAACGCCGCGACTTTTGGCCTGTCCACACCCAGGATGCGTGCCAGATCGATGGCGTTTTGCAGAATCTCCGCCTTGGTGGCAAGATCCGGCGCGATGTTGATGGCGGCATCGGTGATGAACAGCAGTTTGTGGTAACTGGCTAAGTCTGCCACGAAGACATGACTGATGCGCCGCGCCGTGCGCAACTGACGCAATACTGGCCTCATCAGTTCGTCGGTGTGTATCCAGCCTTTCACCAGGGCTTCCGCCTTGCCCTCCAGCACCCGTTGCACGCCCGCCTCGGCCGCTTCCAGAGACGACGCCATATGGACGATGGGAAAACGATCACTGGGACACCCCAGTTGCCGGCACACGATTTCGATCTGTGCCCGCGGTCCCAGCAGCACCGGCTCGATCAAACCGTGATCGCTGGCTTCCACCACCCCGGCCAATACATGTGCTTCCTGCGCATTCGCCACCGCCACCCGCAAGGGAGGATGGCTGCTTGCCTGGGCAAGAATCGCGGCAAAGCGGGGTGACAACAGGGGTGTCGTTTCGTTCATGGCGCTCCCTCCGGCGTGATGTGCGCGGACACTGTTTCGAATGCCTTCCCGACGTCTGCAATTCCGAAGGTCCCCGACTCACCCCCTGCACATTGCGTCGCCTGACTGGAGTCAGCCTATTACTTTTACCCGGGAATTTCAACCAACCGGTTCATCCAACCATAAAACCAAACAGATTCTCCACTCGGGACTATACTGAGAAACCTTCATGATCCCTCAATGGCCATGTGTCTGGGTATTCCCATGCAAATCGTCGGAATCGACGGCTACAACGCACGCTGCACCGCCCGGGGGGTGATGCGCGAGGTCAGCCTGTTCATGCTACAGGATGAACCAATCGTTGTGAATGATTTCGTGATGGTGCATGTGGGTTACGCATTACAGAAAATGACCGAGCAGGAAGCGCGTTCGACCTGGGAGTTGCTCGATGAAGTGTCGGCCTGTGACCCGGACCAGCACAGTGCTTGAGGTCTGGCTATCATTTTGAGCGCAAGGGACTGGCTGGAAAATATTCGCGCCTTGCCGCTGGCCGGCCGCGTGCGCATCATGAATGTGTGCGGTGGTCACGAGCGTTCGATCACGATGGCAGGCCTGCGCGGCGCTTTGCCGCAGAATGTCGAACTGATCCCCGGCCCCGGCTGTCCGGTGTGCGTGTGTCCTGAAGAGGACGTATCTCACGCCATTCAACTGGCGTTGCACGCAGGCGTGATTCTGGTTGCATTCGGCGACATGCTGCGCGTGCCGGTGAATGGGCCAAAATCCGAGCCGCACTCACTGGAGCAGGCCAAGGCCGCTGGCGCCGACATAAGGCCGGTGTCCAGCCCGCAGGAGGCGGTGAAAATCGCCAGAGAAAATCCGCAGTGGTCAGTGGTATTCTTTGTCGCCGGTTTCGAAACCACCACCGCACCGGTGGCGGCGATGCTGATCGAAGGCATTCCTGACAACCTATTTTTGTTGCTGTCGTGCCGCCTTACCTGGCCTGCGGTCGCGATGCTGCTCGACTCGGGAAAGCCCGGTTTCGACGCGCTGGTCGCGCCCGGCCATGTCGCTACGGTGATGGGGCCGGAGGAATGGGCCTTCGTCGTGGAGCAACAGGCCATTCCCACGGCGATCGCCGGATTCACCCCCGTATCGCTGCTGGCGGCGATGTATTCAGTATTGCGCCAACTGATCGAAAAAAAATTCTTTCTGGACAACTGTTATCCCGAGGTGGTGCGTCCCGGCGGAAACGCAACGGCACGGGCACAACTCAAACAGGCGCTACAGGTCAGCGATGCAAACTGGCGCGGCATCGGGATCATTCCGGCGTCAGGCTTTGCACTCGCCACGCGCTTCGAGCGACACGATGCGCGCAAAAAATTTGGCGCGTTTGAAACAGGAAGGCACAAGCGTGTCGGCGAAATGCCGCCAGGTTGCGATTGTGCGCGGGTGATACTGGGAAAGATCTACCCGAATGAATGCAAACTTTTTGGCACTGCCTGCACCCCGCGCACACCGGTGGGGCCATGCATGGTGTCGGAGGAAGGCGCCTGCCGGATCTGGCGGTCGACCTCAGCATATTCTCGGTAACGGATCGTCTTCCAGTTCTTCCAGCATTCGATGACCCCCCAGTTCGGTTTCCAGCACCGCATGCGCCTGTCCCTCGCAGAGGTTGCCGATGATCGCGGCATCGCAACCCTGCGGTAGCGCCTGCCAGCGCGTCAGCGCATCTCTGGCCTGGGCGGCTTCCACCACCGCCACCACGCGCCCCTCGCAGGCCAGGTACATCGCATCGTAGCCCAGCATCTCGCACACTGCCGTGACTTGCTCACGCACCGGGATGGCGGATTGATTCAATCGCACCTGCAATTTCGTCGAACGGCAGATTTCGTGGATCACCGTGGCCAGTCCGCCGCGCGTCGGATCGCGCATGAAGCGCAGGCCGTTCAATCCAAGCAGCGCCTGCGTCAGCGGCAGCACGTTCGCCACATCCGAGCGCAGTTCGCCCTGCAAGCCGAACTGCTCGCGCGCCAGCATCACTGCGATGCCGTGGTCGCCCACCGGGCCGCTCACCAGTACTGCATCGCCGGGACGGATACGCTCGGGGCCGAGTTGCAGATGTCTGGGACGCACGCCGATGCCGGTGGTGGAGAGATACAGGCCGCCGCCTTCGCCGCGCCTCACCACCTTGGTGTCCCCTGCCACCACGGCGACGTTCGCCGTGCGCGCAGCTTCAGCCAGGCTGATGACGATGCGTTCGAGTTGCGCAATCTCGAAGCCTTCCTCGATGAATGTGCCGAGCGTAAGGTAATGGGGCACGGCGCCCGTTACTGCAAGGTCGTTCACCGTGCCATACACCGCGAGCGAACCTATCGTTCCGCCAGGAAATTCCAGCGGCTGTACCGTGAAGCCATCGGTGGTTACCATCAGTTCGCCCTCCATTTCGGGCAGGGCTACAGCGTCCGTATCCACATTGAGCAACGGGTTGGCGAGGTGGCGCACAAATAACTTCTCGATCAATTCGCGCATGTAATGCCCGCCATTTCCGTGTGCGAGGCTGATGTACCCCTCATTCATTTCAACGTCTCATCTTTTTTTACGAATCCAAAATGCGGAAGTCAATCACAGATTCCGGATACCCATTTTTGACGCTGTTTCGATCAATTGACCGAGTGCCAGACTACCGTCGTTGCATGGAGCCCGCTGTGGCAGATATGCCTCGAATCCGGCAGCATTCAGTTGTCGTATCGCCAGTTCAGCCAGCAGTTTGTTCTGGAACACGCCGCCGGTCAAACCCACGGCCTCGAATGCCCTGCGGGTGTGGATGCGTTCTGCCTGAGCGACAATGGAATGCGCCAAACTCAGGTGGAACTGCATCGCGCGGTGTGCCACCGGCACCTCGTCGCGAAGCAGCGCATGCAGCAGCGATGTCCAGTCGGCGACGAGCAAACCCTGCCCGTCTTCATGAAGTGGCAAGTCTAGGGATTCAATTACCCCCATGGTCTGATCAAGGGTTGCAGCAGCTTCCAGCCGCATCGGCCCCTGTCCCTCATGAGTTGCCGTGTCGATCAGCCCAAGCAGGCAGGATGCGGCATCGAACAAGCGGCCCACCGCAGTAGTGAGCGGTGCATTCACGCCATGCTGCCACGCGCTTTTCAGCAGTAACGTATCGCGTCTTTCCGACGGCCAGTCGAGTCCGCTCTCCCAACAGAGTGCGGCAGCCGAGCGCCACGGTTCGCGTCCGGCGCGTTCACCACCGGGCAGGCGGAACGGCTTGAAACTGACAACGCGTTGCCACGCGCCTGGTTTGCCGTGCAGTGCTTCGCCCCCCCACAGAGTACCGTCCTCGCCAAGTCCCACGCCATCCCAGGTGAAGGTCAGCCAGGTTTTATCCAGCCCGCCCTCAAATGACAGCGCCGAGGCATGAGAGTGGTGATGCTGGACGCGCCGCAGCGGCAAGTCCTGTTTCGTCGCCCAGCGACTGCTTGCGTAGCCGGGGTGCGCGTCGCAGACGATGGCCTGGGCCACGACGCCGTATAGTTTCTGCAGGTCTTCGATCACCTGAGCGAAGATTTCCTGGCTGCGCGGCGTGTCGAGGTCGCCGATGTGCGGCGATAGTACTGCGCGGTTATTCCAGCCCAGTGCGATGGAATTTTTCATGTGGCCACCGACTGCCAGAAGCGGTTGCGGTAAGGTGTAGGGCAGATCGAATTCCAGCGGTGCGATGCCGCGCCCGGCACGCAACAGGCGCGGTTTGTTCGCGACCACGCGTACGACGCTGTCGTCCGCCGGGCGCGCGATCGGACGGTTGTGGTGCAAAAAGGCCTGTGCTACCTTGCCCAACCGCGCCTCGGCTTCGGCGTTATCGGTCAGCACCGGTTCGCCACTGAGATTGCCGGAAGTGGCGACCAGCGGCGATCCGAAATTTTCCAGCAAGAGATGATGCAACGGGCTGTAGGGCAGTATTGCGCCGATTTCGCGCAAACCCGGCGCAAGGGCATCCGGCAAGGTTGAATCCGCGTGCCGTGGAATCAGCACGATGGGGCGTGCGGCATGACACAGCGCGGCTTCAGTCGCCGGGTCGAGCAGCAACTCCTCGCGTACGCGCTGCAAACCGTCTTCCCCCTGCCACGGGAACATCACGGCCAGGGGCTTGTGCGGCCTGTGTTTGCTGGCGCGCAGTCGTGCGATGGCGGTGGGATTCAGCGCATCACACATCAGGTGATAGCCGCCTATGCCTTTCACCGCGACGGTTTCACCGCGATGCAAGGATTCGATGCACGCCTGCAATGCCGTATTGCCTTCGCTGCGTTCAGGCGCCGCGACGAAACTCAGTTGCGGTCCGCACGTCGGGCAGGCCAGTGGCTGAGCATGGAAACGACGGTCATGGGGGTCTTCATATTCCGCACGGCAACGCGGACATAACGGGAAATCCGCCATCGTTGTGTGAGTTCTGTCGTAAGGCATGGCGGTGATCAGCGTATAGCGCGGCCCGCATTGCGTGCAGTTGATGAACGGATAGCGGTAACGCCTGTCGTCTGGATCCCGCATCTCGCGTCGGCAATCATCGCAAAGGGAATAATCCGGCGGTATGTGTATGTCGGGTTGCGAAGCGATGGCGCTGGCCAGGATTTCAAAACTGCGCAAATCGCGAACCGGGATGAGTTGACAGTAAACGACGTGCGGTCGAGCCAATGGGGGGGCGCCTGAAATCAGGGCGGCGGCGAAGGCGTCCAGTGTGGCGGGTTCACCCTGCGCTTCCACCAGGACTTCGCCGGTGAGATTCTGCACCACGCCCGTCAATTTGAGCTGTAGCGCCAGATTGAATACGAAGGCGCGATAGCCCACCCCCTGCACCCGACCGCCCATCAACCAGCGGCGGGCTTCACGGGAGACGGGTCGGGAAGAAAGAGGCTGGTCGACAGTGTTCATGCAGGTTTCAGGGTGGAAAATCGCTCAAAAAGTGCTTGGGACGACAGAACCATACAGCACGGGGCACACCAAGTCCCATTCTACCCCCAGACACAACGATTGGTGCGAACAGCAGGAACACGGGTTTTGCACGGCAGACCGGGGCAGGGAGTTGCCAATTTTTTCCTATGGGTTCAACATGAGCTGCCATGAGAGAGACTTGCCATGCATGAAATATCGATCGCAGAGAGCGTGCTTCAGATCATCGAGGATACGGCTCGGGCTGAGGGGTACGCAAGGGTCAAGGTGGTGTGGCTGGAGATCGGCCAGTTGGCTGGCGTGGAGGCAGAGTCGCTACGCTTCTGCTTCGACGTGGTGGCGCGCGACAGTATTGCCCTGGACGCGCGCCTGGAAATCATCGAGACCGCCGGACTTGGCTGGTGCATGGAGTGCGCCTGCAACAGGGTGGTGACCTCCCGTTATGAACCTTGCCCGGATTGCGGCAGTTTCCGGATGGAAGTGACGGGCGGCGACGAGATGAGAGTCAGGGAACTGGAGGTGGAGTGATGTGTACGACATGCGGATGCGGAAAGGGTCAAACACTCGTCGGAGGCCGCAGGCCAGGGGGTGGCCATGCTTTCGCCCGACAGCACAAACCCGGCAAGGAACTGCGCTATCGAGCACCTGAAGAGGGTGTGATACGGGCACCGGTGCGCGCCCCCGCTCTTTTCCCTGACACCCTCGATTTCGGGGCCGGACCGGCAGGTACGCATGCCCCCGGCATGAGCCAGACACGCATGGTGAAAATCGAGCGCGACATCCTCGCCAAGAACAACGATTATGCCGATGAGAACCGTCGCTACTTTTCATCCCGAGGAATCTTTGCGCTCAATCTGGTGTCCAGTCCGGGATCTGGGAAAACCACGCTGCTGGTCAAAACCATCACTGCCTTGAATGGAATGCAGCCCCTTGCCGTCATCGAGGGCGACCAGCAGACCGACAACGATGCCGCGCGCATTCGTGCCACTGGCGCACCGGCGCTGCAGATCAATACCGGCAAGGGTTGTCATCTGGATGCGCACATGGTGGGGCAGGCCATGGGACGGCTGGCCCTGAAAAACGACAGTCTGTTGCTGATCGAGAATGTCGGGAATCTGGTTTGCCCGGCGGGTTTTGATCTGGGCGAAGCGCATAAGGTGGTGATGTTCTCGGTGACGGAGGGCGAGGATAAACCGCTCAAATATCCCGACATGTTTCGCGCCGCCGACCTGATGCTGCTCAGCAAGTGCGACCTGTTGCCCCACCTTGATTTCGACGCCGACCTGGCCATGGCCAATGCGCGTCGCGTGAACCCGGACATTCAGGTAATCCGGGTTTCCGCAACCAGTGGTGAGGGTTTGGACGAGTGGCTGGAATGGATCAAGGCCGGTTGCCGCTTGTGTTCAATTGCGCGCGTTCACCCCTGACGGGGGCACTCTCGCCCTTTCTACGGCAACGGTGGAGTACCCGCGTCAGGACGGCAACCTGGTACGCCGCCGATCCCGGTAATCCATTGCTGCTTCGCACCCGCCCGCGCACGATCAAAGTTGACACTTTTTGGCGCACCGGCCAGAATCTTTACGCCTTTGCCAAAGTGCTTCTGCGCTGCGGCACAATCGGTCGGCGCCAATGCACCTGCCCACCCGATCTGGGCACTCGAGCGAATCCATGCAACAAGGTGAGGGGGATCAATTCGGACACCTGACCTCCGGTTAGATGTTTCGATGTCTTCCCGTTTTTCCCGGCGAGTGTTGACCACTTCCCCAACGGGTGTCATCATGCGCTCGACACGCTCGCCAGTCTGGCATCGAACACGCACGCACCGCAATCGACCAAGAGCCTGGTTTGGATATCGCGGAATAGAGAATACCATGGCCCTCGACTATGCTACTTTGGATACCTTGCGCAACCACCATCCGGCATGGAAATTGCTGCGCTCGGATCATGCCCCACTGGTGGCCAGTTTTTTACATCGGGTGTTCGTGTCGTCCAATGTTCGGGGAATGAATGCCGCTGATCTGGCCGAGATGCTGGAGGATAAACTCTACGGATTGCGCCAGCGATTCGGTGATACCGCCTTCCCCAAAAACGGGATGGATTATCTGAACGACTGGGCCAGCACCGAGAAAGGTTGGCTGCGCAAATATTACCGTCAGGGAACCGATGAACCGCAATTTGATCTGACATCGGCTACCGAAAAGGCCATTGCCTGGCTGGGGACACTCACCGAGCGTAGTTTCGTCGGCACTGAATCGCGTTTGATGACTCTGTTCGAACTGCTCCGGCAAATGAGTGCGGGTTCCGAAATCGATCCGGCCAAGCGCATCACTGAATTGCACAAGCGTCGCGAGGAAATCGATGCCGAGATCGCACGCGTATTGTCGGGGGACGAGTTGAGGGATAACCGGATCCGTAATCACCTCCGGCTGGAACAGGAAATGATCGACTATTCCCTGGTGGAAGCCGCTATAGTGGAAGAAACTGGCTGAGGCAGTTCGTCGCTTTGACACAAATGTGGGGGGTTGGTCAAGGTTCCGACTTCTTTTTCATTACCAATCCTGTTCACTCCACCCCCTTACCCGACAAGATTCACGGTCATAGCTCTGGTGACCGCCATACACAATGACAGGAGGCAATGTCGCCTCTCCAACGAATTGCTGCCACTTGCGCACGGAAACCAGCCAATCGGAGGAGAATGTACTTCCCGATTTGATTTCAATGGCCTGTAGGCCCTGAGGCGTTTCATAGAGCACATCTACTTCATGACCGATATTGTCACGCCAAAAATACAAGTCATGCGGACGACCTGCATTGAACCGTTGTTTGACCAACTCGCTCACCACAAAAGTTTCAAACAGGGCGCCTCGTGAGGCATGAGTTTCAATCGCGGCAGCATGGCGAATACCCAATAACCAAGCCATCAGCCCGACATCCAAAAAATAAAGCTTGGGGGTTTTGACCAGGCGTTTGCCAAAATTGCGGTAATAGGGTGGCAAACGCATAACCAAATAACTGGCTTCAAGCACCGTAAGCCACTGCCGGGCAGTCACCGCTGAAATGCCGCAGTCGACACCCAACGCGGCAAGATTGAGCATCTGACCGGAACGCGCTGCACACATCTTCACAAACCGCTGAAACTGGGTCAGGTCACGTACCGCTATCAGTTGACGCACATCCCGTTCCAGATAGGTGGAGACATAGTTGGCAAACCAGTCCTCTGGTGCCAGATCACGATCATACAAAGCCGGATACCCCCCGCAGTAGAGAGTCGTTTCCAGCGAGAGAGAAAGTTTTTCCGCATCGACCAATTCACTCCGAGACAAGGGCAACAATTCAACCCGTCCCACTCGCCCTGCCAGAGACTGAGTCATACCCGACATCAACTCGAACTGAGCGGATCCTGTCAACACGAAGTTGCCCATGCGGCCCCGCTCATCCACCAATCCCTGTAACCATGACAGCAATGAGGGACAGCGTTGCACCTCATCCAGAATGGCGCCGTCACCTAATCGCTGTAAAAATCGTCGTGGATCACTCTCGGCAAACTCAAGTTCATCCGGATTTTCCAGGGAAACATAGGTCTTGTCGCAAAAAACCGTCTTGGCCAAGGTGGTTTTTCCCGATTGGCGCGGTCCGGTCACAGCAATGACCGGAAAGCCTTTGGCCAGTCTTTTCAGGGTTTGAGCAGCTCGACGGGGAATCATTTACAAAGAGAAGGTTGTAGTTTCGATTTGTAATACTAGGGCGAGCAGCAGAAAAACGCAACCATGACTCAAAATTTTCCCGCTATAGCCGCGTGTCGCGTGGCATTCTGTTTCTATGAAAACATAAATTGTGCTATTCAAAACGATGCGCTATACTCAAGCCTGTGTTCAACCCGTCACAAGGAGCCGACCATGGAAGCAGTAGCCGAGCGTGAAGTGACCGCGTCACAAGACCGTGGCGCCCTGGCCAAGATGGTCATGACTTTGCTGGATCACTGGAAGTTGAGCACCGAGGATCAGGCTGCATTGCTGGGCATTGCCACCAGCAACCGAGCAGCGCTGTCAAACTACCGCAGCGGCAAACCGATAGGCACCAGCCGTGACCAGTACGAGCGCGTCAGGCACTTGTTGGGCATTCACAAGAACCTGCGTTTGTTGTTCCCGCAGAACCGCGACTTGGCCTACCGCTGGATGACCACCCGCAACAAAGCCTTTGACAACCTGACCCCGGTAGAGGTGGTCAGGGAGTGGGGTTTTGCGGGCTTGCTGATGGTGCGCGGCTACCTTGACCGCGCACGTGGTGTTTGAGCAACCCGAGCAAAGCCTCGAATGAATTCCCTGTTTGCTCAACTGACGCTGGCCGACGTACACCAGGACGTGGCTCGAAACATCGTGTCTTTGCGCGAGTCGCAGGATTTGTTTGATGATCTCACCGATGACCCGGCCGAGTGGCTGCTGGCGCAAAAGGTGGAGGACGAGGTCAAGCCTCCGCCCTACCGATCCAGGATGCCGATCATCGATCGGCCTTTTGAAGACGCCGATTGGTTCAACGCGATCGTCTGGCCGTTCAAACATTGGCAGGCCAATCGGTTTTCTGATGGCTCCTATGGTGTCTGGTACGGATCAGAGTCGGTCGAGACAACGGTCTATGAGTCAGCCTACCACTGGTATAGGGGTTTATTGAGCGACGCCGGGTTTGACCGACAAATCGTCATCGCCGAGCGCAAGGTGTACTGGGTGGCTTGCCAAGCTGCGCTACTCGATTTCCGAAATGCGGCGGAAGAACACCCCGACCTTTTGCACCCCTCGGACTATGTGTTTTGTCAGTCGGTGGGAACAAGGATTCATCGTGAGGGGCACCCCGGCATTTTGACGCCATCGGTACGACGGCCTCAGGGCGAAAACGTAGCCATCTTCAATGCTGCCGTGCTTTCCAACCCCCGGCACAACTGCCAGCTGACCTACAGACTGGAGGGCAGGCAGATCGTGGTGGAGAAGCAGCCTGGAGCGGCATGGATCACCTTGGACGTGGCGAATTTTCTGTAGTTGCCGACTGTCGGGAGAAGTAGAACTACAACCAGTCATGAAGGTTCCCATCCCTGACAACATCTGTGGTGATGTTGTTTTTCTGGCGTGAATTATGGCGTGATTTTGGCGTGATTGGAAGCAAAAAATTTCCGATTGGAGCGGAAAAAACTGAACTGATATTTTTAAAAAGACTCTATAATCGATTGAAATTTCTAAAATTATCCGACTGTGGCAGAAAAACCCGGAACTACTGAACAAAGTGCGGTGGCGCCCCCGACGGGAATCGAACCTGTAACTGCCCCTTCATCCCACTTCGGCTTTCGCCGCCGAAAATCCTTTCGTTCGTGGGCTGGACTTTACCTTGACCCTAATCCCGCACGGGGATGACAGGCCGCATCCGTCAAGTCTCTACACATTTTCCAGCGCTCTGGAACTTTGCTCGGTATTGCCTCGTGCCAGGCACAGGGGGTTCACCGACTTTGAATGCATTCACCGACCTCTTTCGACGACCGGTGCCCAATGATGTTCAGGAGGGGGCTGTTATATCCATTTAACTACGGGGACACGACTGCGCATTCTATCATCATCTTGCCTCTTTCACTGAACAGGGGGATCTTGCATTGGACTCCGGGGCGAAAAATCAAAGGGATATTTACCCCTTTGATTGTTGTAAATATACAACAGAGCCCCCCGCTCAAAAGCACCGATCGGCATATGTGGCTGGCATCACAGGTGGAAAGTCTTTACACTGTGACGGAGTTCGGGGCTGTCTGAATAGCGGCGCCCGGTGGGGAGGGAATGAGCCAGAAACCAGTCACCAATGGTCTGCTGGCGGTAGTCTTAGCGTCACAACAACCAAGTCATGGAGAGTACCTATGAAATTCGAAAAAAAATTGCTGGTGTTGGCCCTCATGGGCCTGCCCGTTGCCTCGGCCTTTGCCGATGGCGTATTGTCCACCACCGAAAGTGATGTCAAATCTGCAGGGACCACCGTGGTAAATGGCGTGGAATCCGCTGGAACCACCGTAGTCAACGGAGTTGAAACCGCCGGAAGCACAGTCGAAAACGGTGCCAAGGATGCCATGGGTGATGTAGATAATTTCCTGACCCGCTACCATGGCCCCTTCACCGGGGCCTATGTGGGCGCCAAGGCCGGGGTCAACGACTCCAACATGGGTGTGGGTAATCCCCGCGCCTTGACAGGCGGCGCAACCCCCGGGATCCCCAACAATCAAAACTACGGCACAGCCCTTGGGCTCGAAGCCGGTTATGGTTGGGCCTTGGGTCGCACCGTGCTGGGCATCGATGCCGGGTATGGCTACAACGGAACCGGTCGCTCCGGTTATTTCTCAGGCAACCAGGGTTATGGTAGCCACGACTACGGCCTAGGCCTGAAGTTCGGGATCCCGGTCACCGACAAGTTGATGCCTTACGCGAAATTGGGCTATGGTCACCTGGTTGGAACTGGTTCTGCCTCTGGATTGTCGGGTAATGGGGCCAATGGTGGACTGGGAGTCGAGTATCTGTTTGCTCCCCATTGGAGTGTGGCGGGCGAATGGAACACCATGTCGGTGTCCAATAATTCCAACACCATGAACAACAATGTCTATACCTTGGGTGTGAACTACTACTTCGGCGCAGCCAAACCGCCCCACCACGTCGCTGCCGCAGCGCCGGCACCCGTAGTTGCCCCCGCACCTGAACCCGTGGCGGCCCCGGCACCGGCACCGGAACGGTGGCGCATCATCACCGAAGAGAAACCCGTCAGCCTCGATGGGGCCAACTTCAAGTTCGATTCAGCCGTGTTGAACAAGACCGCCGACGAAAAGTTGACACAGGTCGTGGACTTCTCCAAGCAATATCCTGAAGCCGATATCAACGTGGACGGTTATACCGACAGCGTCGGACCCAAGGCTTACAACGTGAAGTTGTCCCAGCGTCGTGCCGATGCCGTCAAGGCCTATCTGGTCAAGCATGGTGTGGCGGCGGATCGTATCCATACCAAGGGTTATGGCATGGAAAACCCCGTGGCTTCCAACAAGACCGCCGAAGGTCGTGCTCAGAACCGTCATGTGGAAGTCCACTACACGGTTCGTGAAGAAAAGAAAGTACACGTCATGCAGTAACAGTCACGTCCAGGAGGCCTCGCGTCTCCTGTGCTGTACTCCAGGCCCGAGAGATGTGATCTCTCGGGTTTTTTATGCCGCTTGATCAAGACCAAATCTAGTCGTATTGAATGGTAATTCCCGTTCAGTCCCGACGAGTTGAATACCACACTCCAACAAAATTCCAGCCATTGCGGTACCATACTCCCCCTGCGCGCGTCATTGCCCATCTTTGAAGATTTTTTGATTACTGCCCATGCCTCTCATCACCCTGGATGCTGTCTCCCTGGCCTTCGGACTGGACCCCCTGCTCAATCACATCGACTTCCAGATCGATTCTGGCGAACGGATCGGACTGATCGGTCGCAACGGCGGCGGAAAATCCACCCTCCTGCGCCTCGTGCTGGGGATTCTTGCACCGGATGAGGGCAAGGTCTGGCGCCAGCCTGGCCTCAGAATGGGCTACGTCCCGCAAGAGCCCGAACTGGACCCCGAGTCGTCGATCTTCGATGCGGTGGCCCAGGGTCTGACGGAAAGCGGATTGCCCGTGGCCTCGTACCAGGTGGAACGGCAACTGTCCCAGATGGGACTCGAACCGGAGGGACGGGTCGGCCAACTGTCCGGGGGCTGGAAAAAACGTGTCGCCCTGGCCCGCGCCCTGGTCAGCGAACCCGACCTGCTGATCCTGGATGAACCCACCAACCATCTGGATGTGGCGGCCATCGAACGACTGGAAGGTGCCTTGAGAAATTTCCCCGGCGCCGTACTGTTCATCACCCATGACCGGCATTTTCTGGATCAGGTCGTCACCCGTGTGGTGGAACTGGATCGGGGTAAATTATCGACTTTCGGGACCTCCTTTACCGACTACCTGCGCCGCAAGGCCGAACAACTGGCCTCGGAAGCCCTCGAACAGCGTCGTTTCGACAAGTTGCTCAGCCAGGAGGAAGTATGGATTCGCAAGGGGGTCCAGGCACGCCGCACCCGCAATGAGGGACGGGTACGACGCCTCGAGGAACTGCGTCGCGAACGTGCCCTGCGCCGGGATCAAATGGGGTCGGTCCGTCTGGCCGTGGATTCCGGTGATCGATCCGGAGAGCTGATCGCCGAATTGAAAGATGTCACCTTGCGCTACGAAAACCAGATCCTCGTGCAGGGCTTTTCCACCCGCATCCAGCGTGGCGACAAGATCGGCATCATGGGGCCCAACGGCGTCGGAAAAACCACCCTGCTGCGGACCTTGCTGGGATTGCACGCGCCCGATGAAGGAACCGTGCGCAGCGGCACACGCCTGAACATAGCCTACTTCGACCAATGGCGCGAACAGTTGGACCCCTCGGCCACCCTGGTGGAAACCATCAGTCCGGGATCCGATTTCGTCGAGATCGGCGGTACCCGCAAACATGTCATCAGTTATCTGGGCGATTTTTTGTTTCCGCCCGAGCGGGCACGGGCCAAAGTGACCTCCCTGTCGGGTGGGGAACGCAACCGCCTGCTTCTGGCGCGCCTGTTTGCCCGGCCTTCCAACGTTCTGGTCCTGGACGAACCCACCAACGATCTGGATATCGAAACCCTGGAGTTGCTGGAATCCCTGCTCATCGAATATCCCGGCACCCTGTTCCTGGTCAGCCATGATCGCGCCTTTCTGGACGCAGTGGTCACCCAGGTCATCGTCCTGGAGGGTCAGGGCGTCGTTACGGAAAATGCTGGCGGCTACAGCGACTGGATCCGCTATCTGGCGCAGCGAAAAAAAACACAACAAAACAAGGAGCAACTCCCCAGTTCTGCCGTTGAACCTGCCAGAACGAACCAGCCCGCTTCGCCCAAACCGCGTAAAGCCCCCGCCGAACGCTTGTCCTACAAGGAGCAGAAGGAACTGGATGCCCTTCCGGACACCATCGCCCGTCTGGAAGGCGAGGAAGCCGAACTGGCCAAAAAACTGGCCGATGGCGCCCTCTACCGTAACGCGCCCGACGAGATCAAGCGCCTCAGCCAGCGGCAGAGCGAACTCACCCACCAGTTGGAACAGGCGTTCCTGCGCTGGGAAGCCCTGCAGCAGAAGCACGACAAGACTCAGTGACCCGGAAGAGGTGTCAGTTTTTATTACATTTACGGCCGACATTCTTCCGAGAGATAAAATTTATTCCATTTTTTTCAAGGCATTGAGAATTCAGGCATTATACTTGCTTGAAGTTCTGATGGATTCCATCAAGAAGCGATGACGGTGGATAGGGCAAAAAAATGGAGGATTCCATGAAGATACTCATGGTGGATGATCATGCACTGTTTCGTGACGGATTACGCTTGTTGCTCTCCTCTATCCGTCCTGATGCCATTCTATTCGAGGCAGACACCATCGCCGATGCGTTGTCCGTGCTGCAGGAACACCCCGATTTGACCCTCTGTCTCCTCGATCTCAATCTCAGGCAGGAACGCGGACTGCCCGTATTGAAAAAGATCAGATTCGAAGTGCCCGAAGTGTCGGTGATCGTGGTGTCCGGATCAGACGACCCCTCGACGGTGCGCGCCTGCAGGGAAGCCGGGGCCATGAGCTACATTCCCAAGGGACTGACCTCGGAAAAGTTTCTTGAAGCCACGAACCGGGTCCTTGATGGAAAAATCTTTTTTCCTCATGAGGATAACGATGCCCCTCCCTCATCGAACATACCCAAACTGACTCCCCGCCAGCGTGAAGTCCTGTATGCGCTCAGTCGCGGTTTTTCCACGAAACGAATCGCCCGGGAACTGTCGCTCTCCGAATACACGGTCAAGGATCATATCTCGGATCTCTTCCGGGTCCTCGGGGTAAAAAATCGGGTCGAAGCCATCACCAGAACCAGCCTCCTGTACCTGCGTCCTCAATGAAATGAGGGGCTTTTCCTGTTGGCTGCGATCCTGGTTCGATCCGGCCCCGGCATCGACGAACGTCTCCCCTCACGCCTCGCTCAAACAGGAAATGACACGGGAGGTTGTGACCCTCCATGCGAGGGTATTGCTGCACATGCCCCTCGTCCAGTTATTTTTCATCGTCGGCGTGGGTTGGATCGTCTACCCGTCCGTACCTCTTTCCACCTTCGTGTTGTGGAGTACGCTGGCTCTGGGCGTGGAGTTGCTCCGTGCAACCTTTGCGAAATGGGTCCTGCCGCGCGTCGACACCCTGGCACCGAAACGGCTCCATGCCGCATTCATGACCCTGGATGGCCTGGCGGGAGCCAGCACAGGTCTATCTGCGGTCCTCTTCCTGCATCATCTTTCCTTTGTCTCCCAGGCCCTGATCGAGATCATCCTGTTTTCCATTGCTGCCGCCGGTGTCTCCGTCGCCGTCTCTTCCAAATACATGACGGCAGCGTATTCACTCCTGGTATTGCTGGGAGCGACGATCCCCTGGATATCGTTGCACCCGGACAAATATTGGGCCGTTATGGGACTGACTCTCGTTTACTGGTTATTTCTGATCCGGGTGGCCACCGAAAGCGAACGTCTGCTCCATCGCTCCGTTCTGATCCGGCAGGAACGTGATCGCATTATTGCGACCGTCAGCCATGACCTGCGCCAGCCTCTGCACGCGTTGTCTCTTTACGGTGCCATACTGGTCTCCCACCCCTCAGAACAAACGCTCCGGGAAACCCGAAGAAACATCGACCATGTTGTCCAGGATCTGGAGAAAATGCTGACCGACCTGCTGGATCTGTCAAAAATCTCTGCGGGAAATTTCCCGACGCAAGCGCAGTTTTTCTCATTGGATACCGCCATTGCCCACATTTGCACCGAATTCGATTCGATTGCATCGGAAAAAGGTTTGGTCATTCGTCGAACCCTCGACCCCGTCAGAATTTCCGGGGACAAACTGGCGGTGGCTCGAATCGCACGCAACCTGATCGACAATGCCATCAAGTTCACCGATCAGGGAGAGATTCATGTCACGACTACACCGAGGCAGGACGGGGGGGCCCTGCTGAGCGTGACGGATACCGGAAGGGGCATCAGCGCCACGGATCAGGAACTGATTTTCAGGGAATTCTATCAGGCCACGCCTTCCGAAGGCGACCAAGGCGTGGGCCTGGGGCTGTCCATTGTCCATCGCCTGTCAAAACTCATGGATGCCGAACTGTCAGTAAAGTCTGCACCCGGCCAGGGATCCTGTTTTCAGGTTTGGTTCCCCCCCAACAGAGGGATTGTCGCCCCCAAGATCCATCGTTAAGTGTTCGATCAGTCGATCCGTGGACGCGAGAACACATCCTTCCTGTTCTGGCGTGAGGAATTTTGGCACGTTCCCCTCCAGTATTGAAGCAAAATTTCTTATGAACAATTTGGGGTTATGGTAGTATTAGACTGTGTACATCGTAACACTTGAGGCTGATTATGGAAACCACGACCCTGACCATGCGCGTTCCGGTAAAGTTGAAGGAGCAACTCGAGAAACTGGCTGATGCGACCCATAGATCCAAATCCTACCTTGCTGGTGAAGCTATTCGTCAATACCTGGACATCGAGGCTTGGCAGATTGCTGAAATACAGTTGGCCATCGAGGAAGCCGACGCAAACGACTTCGCGACCATTGAAGAAGTCGATGCCACCGTAAAAAAGTATGCAGGTTAAATGGTTGCGTCGCGCCCTGGAGAATCTGGACGAAGAGGCAGCCTATATCGCAACAGATAACCCGCGCATAGCGGCAGAGTTCGTGGTTTGCATGCGAGACAGCGCAGCGATACTCGCAGATCATCCCAACATGGGGCGCCCTGGTCGGATTGCGGGAACACGCGAACTAATCGTGACACGTTTTCCATACATCCTACCCTACCGCGTGCGCGGTTGTGCTGTGGAAGTCCTGCGCGTCTTCCATACGGCCAGGAAGTGGCCCAACCACATGAACTAATTATGGATATCCGATTTTCGTGATTGATTTTTCTCTTTTCGATCCCGATGTTAATATCCGTTAAACCGTGTTATGTGTGACGATGTCATCAGCAACTTGAAATTGGGCCAAAAGCAGCAGGTTGAAATTGGATGTCGGCTAGGCTAAGGGGGGGATTGACATTCCACAACCAACTGGTGCCACACCGTATCGAGCACCTGCCTCACACCCTGGCATCCTTCGTCAATCCAACTCTTATGGCAATTTCCAGCACGAGTTTTTGAAAATCCTCATAGCACTGCCGCACATTGGTCTGGTGAGCCCCAATTGCACCGTCTGCGGGACTCAAGGCAAACATCGGCTTGCGTGCCTCCATTGCCATTGGCATCAGGCTTCGATAGTGCTTGATACGTTGAATCTGTTTTGGATCAGTCTGAACTACTGTAGATGACACTGTGATCTCGCCCAGAACGCTTTCCCGGTATGCCGCTGGAAGCCGCTGCTGCCACTTGGCATAAGCCTTGGTCGGTCGCCCCAGCCGCTCTGCGTGCTGCATGAGCACATAGCCCGCTGGCGTCATTTGTCCGGCTGGTGTTTCACTGATCGATGGTGGCACTTTATCGACCGCCTGCTGCCAAGTAGTGCGCCACTGGCGCAACGTGGGGCCAAGATTCTTCAAACCCTGCAACGAAAATAGATCGGGTGCCACCGGCACCATCACATGACTTGCCGCTACCATTGCTGCACGATTGATGGCCCCAAGGTTCGGGCCGACATCAATCAATACCACGTCGGCACGGTGCCGCTCAGCCGCCACCTTGATCACGCGCCAAAAAGCAGTCGTCACACGAAATGCACGCTCGCGCCCTTCCAGGCAGCGAGGCCATTCGGTGGACAAATCATCCTCGATGCGCGAGAGGGCCAGATCGCCAACCAATAACCCCAGCGCATCCGATAGCTCCTCGATATGGGCCTGACGCACATCTCCGGTACCGCCAAATAGCGGCGCCACTGCGCCGGACATCGTTTCGGGATGCACATCATCGGGCCAAAGCGCCTCCAGCCTCTCCTCATCCAGAGCCATGATGGACAGGTTTGATTGCGGATCGAGATCGACCATCAGGGGCCGGTACCCCAGTTCCGCAAACATCCAGGCCGTGTGGTATACGAGGGAGGTCTTGCCCACTCCGCCTTTGTTGTTGAAAAACGCGATACTGATCATGCTGCCCCCTTGCCAACGATGGCTGCGACGAAACCCGGCTGCACCTCAAAACGCAGTCGCTCTCCCAACGCCTTACGGGCAATGGCGATGCCAGCCCCGAAACGTTGCACGAAACCCAGGGCGCGCAGCGCCTCCGCCAGATTCGGGTTGCGATAGTCGGTCACGCCTGGTTGACCGAAATTTTCTGGCGTGACGCTGCCAAACGGGCCGCCAGGGTTGTGGATTTCAATGCGGTCATTGAACCAGTACACCCGCACGGGCGCATTCGTTGCCTCATAACTGCGGTGCATGAAGGCATTTCGCACCAACTGCCGCAGGGCATCCATGGGATACGTTTCAGCCTGTGTCTCCATTGACACGTCAGCGAACTGCACTCCACGCTGATTATGGGCTTCGAGTTTCTCTTCCAGGCGCCGGATTTGGTCGGCCACCGTGCCATAAATGGGCTCCTCGTCGACAACTGGCTCCGTGAGGTCTTTGCCGGCGATGCGCAGAAATTGGGTATAGGCCCCAGGCAACCAGTCTGCGGGAGACTTGCCAACGACCAACAGCCCCAGGACGGTCGGCGCGGAAATTGACTCGCTGACAACCATTTTCGTCGCGGCAAGCCTTTGCTCGTGAGTGCGCTCATTGGCCACCAGCACGTCACGCGCCACCACTGAGGGTAGATACTCCTGCTCGAAGCGCAGGCGATCGAGATCGTCCAACGTCGCATCGACGATGGGCTGAATGTCGAACGGCCGGTCGCGATGACGACGGCGCTCATTGAGGATACGCTCGTCCTGCGCACTGGCCAGACCACGGCGCGGCCCCCAGCGCACATGAATCCGCCCCTTGTAGCGCACCGGCGGCGTATCGCAGGGCCAGACGGTAATCACCGCTACTTCACCGCCCTGCAACAGACGCTTTTCCACCAGCAGAGTGGGTGGCGGCACGATGTTGCCATCGGTCTTGATGTCGGCAAGGCTGCGTAGCAGCTCATCGGTGACGACAAAGCCGGGCATGGGCGTGCCATTATCATGCACACCAATCAGCACCACACCCGGTTCACCATGCCCTGCCAGATCATTGGCAAGTGCACACACGGCCTCACGCACCTTTTGCGGTGCGTCCCCCTGAAAAGACTGTTTGCGCTCGGCGCGATCCGACTCCATGTCTGCCATCATGGCTTCGAACTGTGCATCGTTGTAATAACTCATCACGCATACTCCCCATCGTTCGTTTGGACCTTGGCCGTATCATCTCCGTCGCGTCCGGTGTCGAGTCCTTCCATCGACTTCTGCTTGATCCAGTTGCGATGTCCGCACGCGAAAACCGCCATGTCCCGCCAACCTTGAAGGCTGGGATCTTTTTGGCTGCCGCCAGTCTGTAGATCATCCGCTCCGTGACCTTCAGGTAGTCGGCGACCTGCTTGATGGTGAGGATCTCGCTTTCGCTGGTACTTGTAGACATGGTGATGGCCAGTTTAGGTCAAACCACGACAGGATAGTTTGACATCCTCCCCCAGCTAAAGCAAGGGGATTCCTACGGCGCTCAAGCAGAGGCTGCTTGAGTCACTTCGGTGGGTTCCTGCTTCACGGAACGGCCTGACTGCGCCGATTCTCCACAGGCTAACAAGCGATGTCCTCGCTCTAAAATGCGGACGCGGGTTCGATTGTGCTGTGCCTTGACATCATGTAATCACTCGATTACGATTCAACTATGGCCTACGCGGTAAAACATCTCGAAGAGTTCTCTGACTGGCGCAAGGGCCTGAAAGATGGACTGACCCGGCAGCGTCTCAACAAGCGCTTGCGTAAGATCCAACTCGGCAACTTGGGCGACGTGGAGTCGGTGGGGGAAGGTGTGTACGAGATGCGCGAACACTTCGGGCCAGGCTGGCGCATGTATGACGGAACGGGTGACGCGCTAATCGTGATGCTCGGCGGTGGTGACAAGTCAACGCAGCAGGCCGACATCAATAAGGCAATCGACCTGGCAAAGTCTTTGGAGGATTGAACCATGACCAAAAAGATCAAGGTTTCCGAACTCCCCGAGTTCGATGCAGCCGAGTACCTAAACAGCGAAGAAGACGTGGCGGCATACCTCACTACCGTTCTAGAAGAGAACGACCCAGCACTGCTGGCGGCCGCGCTCGGCGATATCGCCCGCTCGCGTGGCATGACGCAGGTTGCAAAGGATTCCGGTATCACGCGGGAGGCCTTGTACAAGGCCCTTCGACCAGGCAGTGAACCGCGCTTCGATACCATTAGCCGTGTGTGCGCAGCCCTTGGCGTGCGTCTGGTCGCGCAGCCAGCACACCGTGTCGCCTAAAACCCTTTGGGGGTCAAAGGACTGGATTGCGGGGTTCAAACAGAGGGCGATGCTTCGCCTTGATTTTGTGTGGTCATGGCCTACCTGGCCACGCATGTATCGGGGAGCCTGACAAGTTCACGTTTCCGGCCCTGCGACACAGTATGACCATCAGTCTCCGCTGGCACCAGCAGTCTTCATCCCCCCCAACGGAGGGATTGTCACCCCCCAAGACCCACCGCTAACATGAATCCCATCCTGTATCAAATGACTTCTGGATAAAACCGGAACAGTAGTGTTCGGCTTCGCTTCACTGGGACCAGGCGAGACACCGGAATTTTCAACAGGTTAGGAATTATCAGATAAAACGGGGAGGGAAAAATGATGAAAACCACGCGTAATACCAGGAAAATCCTGACTGAACGGGGAGCCGAAACAAAAGAAATGAAGCCAAAACGGACGTTGAGCAGGTTTCTGACTGTAGCAGCGGGAGTTTCCTTATCAGTGTGGTCAGTAACCGGTGAAGCATCGACAATCACCGACAATTTGTATTACACGATGGGAAATCAAGGGAATACGACTGGAAATATTTTCGAAATGACGGCCACCGTTTCCGCACAGACCGGGGCCATCACTTATTCGAATTCCTCGACGTCCATCGCCGCCACAGGGTATGGTACCACTGCCAATGGCATTGTAATGAATCCTGCCAACGGGCAATTGCTGGTGGGAGGGGGGCAATCGGGAGGAGGTTTTTTCCCCTCACCCGTTTATCAAGTGAACCCCTCAACGGGGAACATCGCTACCGCCACGGATCCCGGTTACATGAATAACGTGGATATGGCCGTTGGCCCCAGCAATAAAGTGTGGACCGCTGGAGGGGGTGGTTCAGTGGCCTCTTTCCCGATCAACCCCTTTGGAGGATCGGGGACTGTCTTACCCTTGACCGGTAGCGATACAGCCATCTCAAGCCTTGCCTTCGATCCAAAAAACAATACGATGTATTACACCTCTGGTGGATTTTATGGAAATTCCACCGGAAACTTCGGTACTCTCAACCTCGTCACCGGCAAAACCACAGCTCTTCTAACAAATCAGCCGGGCATGTTCAACCTGGCGTACGATCCGTTTTCTGGTGATTTGATCGCGGCCGGGGCCAGCCTGATCACCCAGATCACCCCCGCCGGATCCATCGTCTCCGGGATAAACATAAATGCCGCCATGGGTTCTAATGGCTGGGTAGTTTCAAGCATCGACACCATCGGAAAGGGGCAGTTATTCGCTACCACAGGCGGCGGGACCAATGGGGACAACCTGCTTTACTTCAACTATGCCAACAATGGACTGGTGGGACAGTACAACTATAGCGCCGGTGCCCGGTACATGGGCTTTGGCCTTTCCGGTATCACTGGTCTGACCTTACCGATAACCGGTGGGGGACCTTCCGCCGTCCCGGAACCTTCCACTGGCCTCTTGTTCTTGACTGGACTGGCCGGAGTCTGTTGGTTCGGCTTCACTCGACGCCGATCTGCATCCTACGCCTAACTCCCTATTGCGTACTTTATGCCCCCTCCATCGATCCCATGGGGGGGTTTTCCATCGGGTCATCACGGCATGCTGTAAATCCATGCTAGAATGGACAATCCGTTTTTTGGGTGTGTGGCATGGTCCGTTATTCGCTGAAGTGTGTTTTGGGGCATGGATTTGAAGGCTGGTTTGCCTCCGAAGAAAGTTTCTCGGCCCAGTTGGGACGCGGTTACGTCACCTGCCCTTTTTGTCAGTCACCCCAGGTCACGGCTGCGCCCGTGCCTCAGGTTGCGGCGGACGCTTCCCAGGAACCCGCCGTTCCTCTGAGCGAAGTTCTGTCGCGCCTGAGCGCGCCCCTTTCAGCCCAGCCCCCCTCGGTCGTCCTGGTGGCCACCATTCAGGCCCTCACCGTTTTTCAACTGAAACTGATCCAGTCCGTTCTGACCAACCTGAATGCCTCTCTCTCCGAAGAAGAAAAATCCATGGTCGCCGGGAGCCCCACCATCGTGGTTTTCGAGAATGCTTCCTCTGCGGAAGATGGAGAGATGACGGTGCCGGACGAAAGCATCACAGGCACGGTGCACTGATCAGTTTTCGGAACCCAGGGTATACCGGGACCAGTCGATTTTGTCCGGCAGGGAAGTCAGCCGCGCCGGTCGGTTTTTGCTGGCCTTCTGCCAGGACAGCGGCGGCTGGTATTGCCGACACCAGTCCGCCACCTGTGGGGCCGGCATGGGCCGGGCAATGCCGAACCCCTGGGCCTGGGTGCATCCGAGGCAGATCAAGGCAATGCCCTGCTCCTCCGTTTCCACTCCCTCTGCGATGGCTTCCTTGCAAAATACCTCGGCCAGGTTGATCACCACTTCCACGATCGCCAGATCCTCCCGATCGGTCAACATATCCCGGATAAAACTCTGATCTATCTTGATCACGCTCACGGGCAGGCGCCGGAGGTAATCCAGCGACGCATACCCCGTTCCAAAATCGTCGATGGCAAAACTCACCCCATGATGACGACAGGCTTCCATGGCCTGGGTGACCTGGGGAATGTCCCACAAGGCCACCGATTCCAATACTTCGAGTTCGAAATTGGGGGCCGGTTCGGTGGGATAGCGCTGCATCATCCGACCGATGAATTCAGAAAACCCGGAGGTATGCAGATGACGGGCGGGCAGATTGACACTGACCCCGAAGTCCAGTCCGTCGATCTTCCAGTCCTCCCGCTGTTTGAAGGCCGTTTCGATGACCCACTCGGAAATGCGCGTTTCAACGTCCGTGTTTTCGATCATGGGCAGAAATTCCCGCGGCAGCAGCACGCCCCGTTCCGGATGATTCCAGCGGATCAGAGCCTCCATGCCCAGCACCTGCCCGGTCCCGAGATTCACCTTGGGTTGATAGTACAGTTCGAATTCGCTGCTCTCCAGAGCCTGCTCCACGCGCGTCCTTCCTTCCGTGCGCAGATGTGCGTTACGCTCGTCGACCACATCGAAGAAGTGAAAGCAGTTGCGGCCTTTCCCCTTGGCCCGGTACATGGCCTGATCGGCATGACGTAACAGGGTTTCGGCGTCCACCTCGTCATCCGGGTAAACCGTCACCCCCAGACTTGACGACACCACCACCTCCTGATCCCCAAAGGTATGAGGCAAGGCAATGGCGGTCATGATCCGTTGCAGGGTAGCGATCAATTCCTGCTCGTTGCTGATCTCGGACAGTACCACCACAAATTCGTCACCGCCCAGCCGGGCCACGGTATCCGTGGCGCGCAGGGTGGCGATCATGCGCTGGGCCACCGCCACCAGGACCTGATCTCCCTTGTCGTGACCAAACTGGTCATTGATGGGCTTGAACCCGTCCAGATCGATGAAACAGAGGGCCATTTTCTTGCCGAACCGACGGGCATCGGCCAAAGCCATGCTCAGCCGGTCATTGAGCAGGGCACGGTTGGGCAACCCGGTCAGGACATCGTGCAGCGCAATCAGTTCCAACTCGTTTTGTTGCGCCTTGAGGAGCGTGATGTCGGAAGACACGCAAACGATGCTGAGAATCGTTCCATCCTGGTTGCGTACCACCGACAGGGTCAGTTTGTCCGGATAGACCTCGCCGTTCTTGCGCTGATTCCAGATTTCTCCGGACCAGTGGCCCTGTTCCAGGACCATGTCCCATAACTTGGAGAAAAAACCCGGCTCATGACGTGCCGACTGCAGAAATCCCGGTTTTCGTCCCAGCACCTCCTCACGATTGTAGCCGGTGGTCCGCGTGAAAGCCGGATTGGTTTCGATGATATGCCCTTGGGGGTCCGTGATGAAGATGCTTTCGTCGGCATGCAGGAATACCTGCGAAACCAGGCGAACGTAGTCATCGGATAACTTGCGCTCGGTCACATCATTGATGATGGCCACAAAGTGGGTCAATCCCCCTTCCTTGTCCTGGACGGGGGCGATCTGGAAACGATTCCAGAACATGCTGCCGTCCTTGCGGTAATTACGTACCGTGGCCTTGACGGGAACCCCGCTCATCAAGGCCACGCGCACGGACATCAACTCCGGTTGGGCACGATCCTCGCCCTGGAGAAAGCGACAATTTCGCCCAATGGCCTCCACCGATGAGTAGCCCGTAATCCGTTCAAAGGCAGGATTGACATAGACCAGAGGGAAATCGGGCAGGGTGGCATCGGCGATGGCAATGGCATTGACACTGTTGTTCAGGGCCCCGGCCTGGAGTCGGATCAGGGATTCGGATTGCTTGCGCACCGAAATGTCGCGGGAGGAACAGAACAACAGAGCCTCGCCCTCCACCTGAAACCCGCGCGCATGCACTTCCACGTCGATGATCTGGCCATTCTTGCGGCGATGCTGACTTTCAAAGGTCTGGTCGTTCACTTCCTGCAGGGAACCCATGCGCTCTTCAAAGGTTCCGGGCTGAAAGGACGCATCCCAGAAAGAGATGTGTTTCCCCAACAACTCATGACGTTCATAGCCCAGGGAAGCACAAAAGGAGTCGCTCATGGTCACCAGATTGCCTTTGGCATCCAGGACGTGGAGACCATCGCTGGCAATCTTCAGGATGATCTCATGCATGCGTTTTTCCCGAGCCAGCGCCCAGTCGCCCTGAGCGGGCCCGGCTTCGGCGGATGCGTCGACGACGCGATCGCTCATGGTGCCGGTGCGGCCTTGGGCTTCAGTTGATACTGGGCGAGGGTCGCCTGATTGCAGTTATAGGTGTTTTTACCTGATTTCTGGCATTCGGCAAGGTCCGAGGCAATTTCATCGGGGTGATCCAGGTAATACTCCTTGGTCTTGGTATCCTCGCACGCCGTCAGCAACAGCAAGGCGAATACCCCGCCACATAACAAAATTTTCATGGGCAAACTCCTCGGTGATGACACAGTCGTCATGGTACTCGATTCAAGCCCTGCTGTGCGCAGGCTTCCTCAAACGATCATGCCCGCCGCCACCGTGTCATGAGTCAAGGCATCGATGAGGATGAAACTGCCCGTCGTGCGAATGTCTTCATAACGATCAAAAGCCAGAGGCTGTTGAACCTTGAATCCCATGCGCACCAGGTCGTTCATGGTCACTTGCGCCGGCGAGGGAATCAATTGGGAGGTCTGAATATCCAGACGGGCGCTGACGCTGTCCACCTTGCCCTGCAGGCAACGGGTGGTTTGCTGGATCAGAAGACGGCGTGCCGGATCATAGGGCTTGTCGGAGAACCAGCAGACCAGGGCCTCGAAGTTCTTGTCGGTTCTGGGCGGATGCGCGGCACTGGCAATCATGTCTCCCCGGGACATATCGACCTGATCGGTCAACACCAGGGTAACCGACTGTCCTGCCCGGGCCTGGGGAATTCGTCCGCCATAGGTCTCGATCGCGGAAATGCGGCTCCTTCGTCCTGCAGGCAGAAGAACGACCTCGTCCCCCACCGCCACCGTGCCGCTCTCCACCCGTCCCTGCGCGCCGCGCCGTTCTTCTCCATTTTCTTCAGAAAGTCTTGCCACCAACTGAATTGGAAACCTGAAACTTGAGTTCAGGGCCTCTTCGTCCAGCGCCACCGTCTCCAGCAATTCAAGCAACGTTGGACCCACGTACCAGGGCATGTGGTCCCCGTGCAGGACCACGCCATCCCCGTTCAATGCGCTCAGCGGGATGAACTCGATATCCCGAAAATCCAGGGGTGCCGCAAAACTCAGAAACTCCTGCCTGACCCGTTCAAAAGCCTCCTGTCCATAGGCCACCAGATCCATCTTGTTGACGGCAATCACCACCTTGCGAATCCCCAGCAAGCGTACGATCTGTGCATGCCGGCGGGTTTGTTCCACCACCCCCTTGCGCGCATCCAGCAACAGGATCGCCAGATCCGCCGTACTTGCCCCCGTCACCATGTTGCGCGTGTACTGGGCATGGCCCGGGGTATCCGCAATGATGAAACGGCGCGCCGGGGTGCTGAAGTAGCGATAGGCCACATCGATGGTGATCCCCTGCTCGCGCTCGGCCTGCAGTCCATCGGTGAGCAGGGATAAGTCCACCTGGGACTGGCCGCGGCGCGTGGAGGTGGCTTCGATGGCGGCCCATTGATCCGCCAGTACGGAACGGCTGTCGAGCAGCAAACGTCCGATCAGGGTACTTTTTCCATCATCCACGGAACCGCAGGTGATGAACCGCAAAATCTCTTGACAGTTCTTCAGTTTATTTTCCATATCACGGATTCCAAATATTTTTCTTCAAAAATAACCTTGTTTCTTACGCAGTTCCATGGAGGCTTCGGAGGTTTGATCGTCGGTACGTGTCGCGCCCCGTTCGGTCAGGGTACTGGTGGCCGTCTCGCGCAGGATGTCCTCCAGGGTACGGGCCTCGGAAGGCACCGGACAGGTGCAGGTCATGTCCCCCACGGTACGAAAACGGACCCAGCGTTCTTCCACCTGCTCACCCGCTCTGGGCGGGGTCAGGGGCGTGACGGGAATCCACTGGTCTCCGCGCGCCACGACTTCCCGGCGATGGGCGAAGTACAGGGAAGGCAGATCCAGTCGTTCGCGGGCAATGTATTCCCAGACATCGGCCTCGGTCCAGTTGCTGATGGGGAAAACCCGCATGTTTTCACCGGGATGGACATGGGCATTGTAAAGGTCCCATAACTCGGGCCGCTGGTTTTTTGGGTCCCAGCCCCCGAATTCATCGCGAAAGGAAAAAATTCTTTCCTTGGCGCGGGCCTTTTCCTCATCCCGGCGGGCACCGCCCAGGCACGCATCGAATCCGAACTCATGGATGGCATCCACCAGGGTGACCGCCTGTAACGCGTTCCGGCTGTCCGTCTCGAAGCGCACGCGTGCGCGGCCCTGACGAATGGACTCTTCCACCGAACGGACGATCAGGTCCACCCCCAGGCTTTTGACCACCTGGTCGCGAAACTCGATCACCTCCGGAAAATTATGCCCGGTATCCACATGCATCAGCGGAAAAGGGAGACGCTGGGGATAAAAGGCCTTGCGGGCCAGGTGCAGGACCACCATGGAGTCCTTTCCGCCCGAGAAGAGGAGGACCGGACGGGCGCATTGGGCCGCCACTTCACGCAGGATGTGAATGGCTTCCGACTCCAGCCGGTCGAGATGATCCCAGGGAGCCCAGGCACCGCCGGGCGAGGGGGGGGAAGTGAGTGTCGCTGCTTGGGTTGACTTCATGGAACCGCTTTCTCCTTTCATGATTCCTGTATTGCCGTTTCTGCTTCTGAGGCGACGTGTAAGCCACATTCCTTGCTGTCGGAAGATTCCCACCACCAGCGTCCGGCCCGTTCATCCTCTCCAGGCTGGACCGCGCGCGTACAGGGCGCACAACCGATGCTGGCATAGCCCTGATCGTGCAATGCGTTGTAGGGCACCCGGTATTCTTTCAGGACTGACCAGACCTCTTCCCGACTCCAGTCCAGCAAGGGACTGTATTTTACCAATCCATGCCCTTCGTCCCAGGCTTCGGCGGCGAGATCACTGCGGGTGGGCGACTGATCCCGCCTCAATCCGGTGATCCAGCCCTGCTGCCCGGACAGTGCCCGTGCCAACGGTTTCACCTTACGTGCGCCGCAGCAGGCACGACGCGCTGCCAGACCATGATAAAACCCGTTGACTCCCTGTTCCCTGACCAGTTTTTCCACATCCTCCAGGGCGGGCCAGAATACTTCGATGCGCCGTCCATAATGCTCGAAAACCCGATCCAGCAGACGATAAGTCGCCTCCGGCAAGCGCCCCGTATCCAGGGTAAAAATACGGATGGGTAAATTTTTGCGACAGATCAGATCGGTGATCACCATGTCCTCGGCCCCCAGGCTGCTGGCCAGGGACAGGGCCGGGGTACGCAACAGCCACGCCCGCAAATCCTGTTCCAATCGATCGATTCGGGAAAGGGTCATGTCAACCTCCGGAAGGGTGGGACAAGCGTCGCCGAAACAGGGGCTCCGGTCGTTCCACCGAAATTTGGTAGGCCTCGCTGAACAGGCCCAGGCCGCGCAGAAGATTGGCTGCCGTTTCTCCCGGTCGGGGTGAGAACCCGTTGAAGCCACAACGCTCCAGTTCATTGACGGTATCCTGGAACACGTCGCCCACTGCCCGGATCTCGCCCTGGTAACCATAGACCTCGCGCAACAGGCGTCCCAGACTATGTCCCCGTCCATCGGCAAAACTGCCGATATGGATCGCAATCAAGGCCAGTTCCGGCAGATAGGGACGCAGCACCTCCGGATCCTGGTCGGTCTCCACCCATAATCCGGCCCGGCCCGCGCTGGCCTGTGCCCGTACCGCCTGCCATTCCTCGAGACGATACAGCCGATCCCCGCCTGCCTCAGGCTGCTCCGGACTGAAGCGGGCCCAGGTATCCGGCACGATCTGACGATTCACCACGACTTCACGCACAGGCCACCTCCTGATTGGGTGCATAGACCGCATCACGGAAAGGCGCAATTCCCAGCCTCTCCACCGTATCCGTAAATTTTTCCGCAGGGCTCAGGCGCAGTTTCAAGTACACCTCGAGCATGGCCTGGAGGGCATCGGGCACCTCTTCCGGAGTGAGGGAAGGACCGATGACCTTGCCCAGGCGGGCCGGATCCTGCGCCCCGCCAATGGAGATCTGGTAGTACTCGCGCCCATGCTTGTCCACGCCCAGAATCCCGATGTGACCCACATGGTGGTGCCCGCAGGAGTTCATGCACCCGGAAATATTGAGGTCGAGAGGACCGAGCGCACGTACCCAGGCCGCATCGGAAAACTTGTCCTGCAGGGCCTTGGCCACCGGCAGGGAGCGCGCATTGGCCAGGGAACAATAATCCCCCCCGGGGCACGCGATGATGTTGGTGAGCAATCCCACGTTGGGCGTCGCCAGACCCCAGGGGCACAGGGCATCATACAGTGCCGGCAGGTCGCCCAGAGCCACGTCGGGCAGGATCAGGTTCTGCTCGTGGCTGACCCGGATTTCGCCAAAGCCAAAGCGCTCCGACCAGTCGGCGATCGCGTCCATCTGCGCTGCGCTGGCATCGCCCGGCGGCTGATCCGGACTTTTCAGGGACAGAACGACGCTGGTATACCCTGGCACCTTGTGCGGATGAAGGTTCTGGCGAAACCAGAAGGCAAAGTCCTTATCGTGATGCAGACGCGCGGCCAGCGTTGCCGGAATCCCGGCAGGAAGAGACCGGTAGGCCGGTTTCTTGAGGCGGGCTTCGATCCGTGCCACTTCCTCGTCCACCAGCGTGGCCGGACCATCCTTCCAGTGCTGCCATTCCGTTTCCACTTCCCGCTGAAAACGCGCCACGGTCATGGCTTTGACGAGAATTTTGATGCGTGCCTTGTATTTGTTGTCCCGTCGCCCGTAACGGTTGTACACCCGCAGGATGGCGTCGAGATAGGTCAGCAGATGGCGGGCCGGCAGAAACTCCCGGACGATCTCGCCCACCATGGGGGTCCGTCCCAGGCCGCCGCCCACCTGTACCCGATACCCCAGGCCCTGCGTCGCATCCTGTACCGCCTGCAACCCGATGTCATGAACCCCCGTCGCCGCACGGTCTTCGCGCGCCCCGTTGACGGCGATCTTGAACTTGCGCGGCAGGAAGGCAAACTCCGGATGCCCGGTGGACCATTGACGGATCAACTCGCAAGTGACGCGCGGATCGACCAATTCGTCGGCAGCCACCCCGGCAAAATGGTCGGTGGTGGTGTTGCGCACGCAATTGCCGCTGGTTTGCGTGGCATGCATCTGCACCTCGGCCAGTGCAGCCAGAATATCCGGCACCTCAGGCAGTTTGACCCAGTTGTACTGAATGTTTTGACGGGTGGTGAAATGCCCCACGCCCCGGTCATGGGTACGCGCGATCCAGGCCAGACGCCTCAACTGGGCGGCGCTCAGCACCCCATAGGGAATGGCCACCCGCAACATGGGCGCATGCCGCTGAATATATAAACCATTCTGAAGGCGGAAGGGACGAAAATCGTCTTCAGACAACTCGCCGGCCAGAAAGCGCCGGGTCTGGTCCCGAAAACGGGCCACCCGTTCCTCCACCAGACGCTGGTCGATTTCATCATATTGGTACATGATCGTCTTCTCCACTTCATCGGAATGAAGACCATTCTAACGAGCGCTCTTTATTCAAACAAAGAATATAAAGTTGGACTGTTATAACAATTAAAAATAATACGCTCAGGCATAGGCCCGCAAGGTTCGCGAAAAGCGCATCAATTCCTGAATTCCACTGTCTTCGGCACGCCGACACCAGTCGCGCAGTTGCTCCAGCAACTGTTCGGCGCTGGCATTGGTGCGCGTCCACAACTGTTCCAGTTCGCGGCGCATTTGAACCACCGTGCCCACCGGACGACTGACTTCCATCACCCGAGCCAGGGTATGGCGCTCGGCCCTGGGCAGTTCGTGATCCGGATGGTGCAGCCAGCGCCCGATCATGGCGGTCACCTCGCGCCGGGAGAGCGAAGGCGATTTGACGGACTCCCCGAGATGATGGAATTCCTGTGCACAGGTCGTGGCCAGTTCCCGGGTATAACGCCTCATGACGTCATAACGGTTGCGGATGATGGCATGGAGGGTCGCCAGGTCGCACTCCCGCTTGGCCGGGTCGAATTGCGCCTGGGGCGCCACCGACTTGACCCGCGCCTGCCCCAGGCCCTGCAGGAGGCGAATGTACATCCAGCCGATGTCGAATTCATACCAGCGATGAGAAAGTTTGGCCGAGGTTGCAAAAGTATGATGGTTGTTGTGCAACTCTTCGCCGCCAATCAAAATGCCCCAGGGAAAGATGTTGGTACTGGCATCCTTGCAGTTGAAATTGCGGTATCCCCAGAAATGACCCACCCCATTCACAACGCCCGCCGCCCAGAAGGGAATCCACACCATCTGGACCAACCAGATCAGCACCCCCGGGACCAGTCCGAACAACGCCATGTCCACCAACGCCATGAGGGTCACCCCCAAACGTTCGTGGGCTGCGTAAAGGTGGTTTTCAAGCCAGTCATTAGGCGTTCCATGCCCAAAACGCGCCATGGTCTCCGCATTGCGACTTTCCTTGACGTAGAGGAATACCCCGCCCCACAGCACCCGCGACAATCCCAATACCTGGGGACTGTGGGGGTCTTCCGGGGTTTCACATTTGGCATGGTGTTTGCGGTGAATGGCTGCCCACTGCCGGGTGACCATGCCCGTGGTCAGCCACAGCCAGAAACGAAAAAAATGACTGGCCACACGCCCCAGTTCAAGGGCACGGTGGGCCTGGTGGCGATGCAGAAAGATGGTGACACTGGCAATGGTGATATGGGTCAACACCAGGGCAGCGACCAGATCGCCCACCCAGGACAGGGACAAAATACCGGAATGAATCATGCGCACTCCTCTGAAGAAGGAAAAATCAGGCAAAACTCCCATCATAACAGATCAGGGCAGGATCGCCTGTGCGCCGTCCCTGAGAGGAACCTTGATGCCTGCCGTACGCAATCCCTGGCGAATCTCCTGCATCAGGGCGGAACGCAACCCCGAGTCGCTCTTTCCGGGATCAGGGATCCAGTAATACAGGGTCACTTCGAATCCGTGCCCCGTCATCTTGCCCACCACCGCACCGGGCGCCGGGTCGGCCAGGATCCGGTCCTGACGCCGGGCCGCTTCTTCCATCAGGGCCTGCACGGCAACCAGATCCGTTTCATAGAACACTTCGATGGTCAGACCATGGCAGACGCCCTTCCCCATGCGCGAATGGTTGATGATGGTCTGGGTCAGAAAGGTTTCATTGGGCACGATGAACGCAGTCCCATCCGTGCCCGACAGGGTGATGCAGCGTGCGTCCAGACGGATTACCGTGCCCTGCCGCCCCTCCACCGTAATCACGTCTCCCATGCGCACGGACCGATCCATGAGCAGAATGAATCCGCTCACATAATTACTCGCCACCTTCTGCAGGGCGAATCCCAGGCCGACGCCCAGGGCTCCACCCAGCACCGACAGAAAAGTGGCGTTGATCCCCACCAGAGGCAGCGCCAGCAACACCGCAAAGAAGAACAGGAAACCGCGGGTCAACTTGATCACGATGACCCGCACATGGGGATCCAGGGATTCGGCCCGTCCCAGACGCCGTTCCAGCCAGGAACCCAGCCACAATGCCCCCACCCCCAGCAAACTGATGACCAGGGTTCCCTGCAGCAACTGCCACAGGGTCATCCGGGTTCCGCCCATGCGGAAGTCGACGCCCCCCAGCCAGTCACGCACCGGATCGAGGAACCCGGTGACATGCAAAGCAAAAACCACCCACACCAGACGCAGGAACAGGGTCTGGACAATGACCAGCCGTTTGGACCCCACCCCATAGTTCAGGACATACACCCCGATGCGCGCCACCGCCAGGGCCAGGGTCAGGGCCAGCGCCATATGCAACAAGGGAGCATGGCGTCCATGCCCGAAATAGTAACGCAACACCATCAGGGATACGGCACTGGTCCCGGCGAACAAAATTTTCCGGAGATGACGCAATTTCTCCCGGTCCATCTTCTGATGGGCCAGCCGTTTTCCCAGAAACAGGGAAACCCCGAGCCCCATCGAAAGAGCAGCCGCCAGAACGGGCACCTGCCAGACATGCCGATATTGGGTCAGCGACTGAAAAAACTCAATCAGATCCGCAAAGGGATCACCCGCCGGTTCCATCCTTCACCCCTGCCGCTGCCAAAGCGCCGCAAAAAATCCGTCTGTTCCGTGGCGCTGGGGCCAGAGTTGAAACCAGGGGTCCTCCAGGCCGGACACGATGATTCCCTGCTCCGCCAGGACCTGGGAAGCCGCCAGGGGAACGAATTCGGGGTGCCGCGCAGTGAATTCCAGGGCCTGGATCTGATTCTCCGCCGGCAACAGACTGCAGGTGGCATAGACCAGGCGCCCGCCGGGTTTGACCAGTTGGGCGGCGGCTTCCAGAATATGACGCTGCTTGTCGACCAGGGTCGACAGCCCATCGGCGGTCTGACGTAATTTCAGGTCCGGATTGCGGCGCAGCGTCCCCATCCCGCTGCAGGGAGCGTCCACCAGTACCCGATCGATCTTGCCAGTGAGACGTCGGACCCGGTCATCGGTTTCACGCGCGATCACCACCGGCATGAGATTGGAAACGCCCGAACGTTTGAGCCGCGGCTTGAGTTGTTCGAGACGGCGCGCGGCCACGTCGAAAGCGTAGAGACGTCCCTGGTTATGCATCAGGGCGGCCAGATGCAGGGCCTTGCCCCCCGAACCGGCACAAAAATCCACCACCATGTCACGGCGGCGCGGGGCCACCAGGGCGGCCAGCAACTGACTGCCTTCATCCTGGATCTCCACCCAACCTTCGGTGAACAGGGGCAAACGATTCAGGAGAGGACGTCCCTGCACCCGCACGCCCCAGGGAGACAAAGGCGTTGCCTCGGCAGCGATCCCCGCCGCCGTCAAAGCCGCCAGCACGGCCGGTCGATCCGCCTTGAGCAGATTGACGCGCAAGTCCAGAGGCGCCGGTTTCTGCAGGGCCCACCCCAATGCCAGCCACTCGCCTTCCGGCAGGACTTCCTGAACGGCACTCACCACCCATTCAGGCAAATGGGCCCGCACCGAGGGGGTATCGGGCAAACGTTGCGCCGCCAGTGCCGCCAACCAGTCCCGTTCCTCGTCTCCCCGGCACAGTCCTTGCAATTCGCGGGCACTGCGTCCGCCGACCCGTTGCAAACTGGCCAGCACCAGGCGACGGGGCGCCGTGGCTGGAGCCAGGACCGTGAGGGATTCCCAGTGGCGCAGCAGACCATAAAAATGGTCCGTGACCCAGGCACGATCCCGTCCGCCCAATTGGGACTGGTCGCGAAAAAAGTCATGGAGCACCCGATCTGCCGGACGTGTTCCCGCCAACAGGATGCGCAGCACCTCCACCAGGGCCTCGAAGAGGGGGATCCTCACCCCGCCATTTTCCGCCTCTTCCGGCGGTTTCGGCGATGGGGAAGAAGGACGGGCGGACCCACGCAAGGGGGAACGATTTTTTGTCATTGAAACTCTCCTGCCCAGAGCAGGCGTAAATTTTGTTCTCGTGAATCGTCGTACCACCGCACCTGGCCGTCCGCCCCCAGAACCCAGCGACTTTCCGCCCAGGCCCGCAATACGTAAGGGAACAACCGGTGCTCCATGGACAATACCCGTGCCGCCAGAGTTGCTTCGTCATCCCCGGGTACTACCGGCACGACCCCCTGGGCCACGATGGGTCCGCGATCCAGTTCCGGGGTAACGAAATGCACGGTGCACCCATGCACCGCCACGCCTTCCGCGAGGGCTCGACGATGCGTATGCAACCCCGGGAACGCGGGCAACAGGGAGGGATGGATGTTGAGCAGGCGCCCCTGATAGTGCGCCACGAATTCCGGCGTCAGGATACGCATGAACCCGGCCAGCACCACCAGATCCGGCGCAAAGCCGTCGATGGCCTGCTGCAGCGCCTGATCGAAGTCCGCCCGCCCGGCATACCCCTCGGCGGGGATGACGCGGGTGGGGATGCCCCGCGCCTGGGCCAGACCCAACCCTGCCGCATCCGCCCTGGGGCTGATGACGGCCACCACCTGGAGCGGTAACCGGGCTTCCAGCAAAGCGCCCAGATTGGACCCCCGCCCGGAAATCAGGACGACGACCCGCCGCTCGGCGTTCATGGTCCTCACGCGACCCAGGTCGCTGGCGCGGCCTCGAGGCGCGGCACGATCTCGCCGATGGACCAGGCTTCCCAACCCAGGGCGTCAAAATGTTCCAGCACGGTTTTTTCGTCCTGGGGAGCCACCACCAGAGCCAGCCCTACCCCGCAGTTGAACACCCGCAGCATTTCTTCCTCGGCCACGGCACCGCTGCGTTGCAGCCACTCGAACAACGGGGTGCGGGGCCAGCGCGCCCGCTCCAGGTGGGCAGCCAGTCCGGCAGGGATCACCCGCGGCAGATTGTCCACCAGTCCGCCCCCGGTGATGTGGGCCATGCCCTTGAGGGTCACCTGTTTCATGAGGGCCAGAACGGGCTTTACATAGAGACGGGTGGGGGTCATCAGCACATCGGCCAGCGTGGCGTGGCCATACACCCCGCCGGGAAAGGGCGCCTTCAGGTCTGCCCCGCTCCGGGAGACGATTTTGCGGATCAGGGAAAACCCGTTGGAATGCGCCCCACTCGAAGCCACTCCGATGACGCGGTCTCCCGCCTGAACCGTGGAGCCATCGATCAAGGCGGATTTTTCTGCCACGCCCACCGCAAATCCCGCCAAATCATATTCCCCCGCCGGATAGGAATCGGGCATCTCCGCCGTTTCCCCTCCGATCAGGGCACAGCCGGCTTCCTCGCAACCGCGCGCAATCCCTTCGATCACGGTGGCCGCCTGTGCCACATCGAGCCGACCACAGGCAAAGTAATCCAGAAAAAACAGGGGTTCTGCCCCCTGAACCAGGATGTCGTTGACGCTCATGGCCACCAGATCGATGCCCACTTCCTCATGGCGGTTCAACTCGAAGGCCAGACGCAATTTGGTGCCCACGCCATCGGTGCCCGAAACCAGAACCGGTTCCTTGTAACGCTGGCCGATTTCCACCAAAGCGGCAAAACCACCGATGCCGCTCACCACCTCTGGACGCAAGGTACGCCGGGCAAAGGGCTTGATGCGTTCCACCAGGGCATCCCCCGCATCGATATCCACCCCGGCACTCCGATAGGACAGTCCGGCATTGAATGGGTTGGAAACAGTCACAAAAATTCTCCAAAGTAGGATCGGATTCCTTCCAGAAGGATGCCGACCTGTTAAAATCACCCAGTCACAGACCGGACTTCCGAATTCTTTTTACCTGCAGATTTTAACCCAAATGCCCCTGTCACGCCCCAGGTTCACCCAACGCCCTGAAATTTGGCTTGCCCTGCTGGCACTGGGTGCGCTGATCTACACTCTGGCCGACATTCTGGCGCCTTTCGTGGCCGGGCTCCTGCTGGCCTATCTCGGGCACCCGCTGGTCCGGCGCCTGAGCACCTCCTGGTTTCCCCGACCCCTGGCGGCCCTGGTCGTCGTGGGCAGTTTTCTGGGACTGGGATTGGGCTTCCTGGTGTTGCTCTTTCCCCTCCTGGCCCATGATCTCCTGCAACTGATCGCGCGCTTGCCCAACACGGCGGATGCCTGGCAAGCCGCCCTCATCCCCTACCTGCCCAGGAACCTCGGCATCGACTGGAGTACCAGTCTGAGTACCTGGCGCGAATTGCTGAAACAGCACCTGGGATCGATCAGCGATGCTCTCCAGAACCTGCTCCTGTCCGCCCGTCACGGCGGATCGGTGCTGATCCATCTGTTCCTGACCCTGCTGCTGATTCCCGTCGTCACCTTCTACCTGCTCAAGGACTGGGATCGACTGATCCAGACCCTGGCTCAAAAACTTCCCCCGCGCAATGCGGCCCCCCTGCGCCAGCTGGCCCACGAAATCGATGTCGTACTGGGCCAGTTCCTGCGCGGTCAAGTGCTGGTCATGACCTGCATGGCGACATTCTACGGCCTGGGTCTGCATTTCACGGGGCTGTCCTCGGGACTGGCCCTGGGCATCACCGCCGGATTGCTGGTCTTCATCCCCTACGTGGGCGTCTTCATCGGGTTCGTTCTGGCCGTTCTCACGGCGCTGATTCAGGACCCTTCCCTGCTGCTGCCCGTCTGCGGTGTGTTTGCCGCCGGCCACGTGCTGGAAGGCTCGTTCATCACGCCCCGCCTGGTGGGGGAACGCATCGGGTTACACCCCGTCATGGTCATCCTGGCCTTGCTGTCCTTCGGTCAACTGCTGGGTTTTTTCGGGATCGTGATCGCCCTGCCCGCCTCGGCCGTCGCCCGCATCCTGTTGGGCCATCTCCACCAGATCTGGTGGTCAAGGGAGACGACCCCCTGATGCGCCAGCAGATCCTTGACCTGACCCCCGATCCGCGCCCGTGTCTGGACGACTTTGTACAAGGCAGTAACGGAGAGATCGTCAGCGCCCTGCGCCGCTGGCAAGAGGGCGAAGGAGAACGCCAGATCTACCTCTGGGGAGATCCGGGCTCGGGAAAAACCCACCTCCTGCGCGCTCTGGTCCGGCCCGAGGAATTTGTGCGCACCACGCCGGAAACCCGTTTCGAGCCCGATCAAAACCCGAACCTGGCCGTGGACGACGTGCATCTTTTGGGTTCGGAAGGTGCCCTGGACCTGTTTCACCGGTATAATGAGCGGCGGGATCAGGGATTGGGGCTACTGGTCAGCGGTTCCTGTCCCCCGGCCCACCTGCCTCTTTTCCCCGACCTGAGAACCCGTCTGGCCTGGGGGTTGGTGTTAAGGGTTTCGCCATTGAACGATGAAGAAAAAATTACAGCCCTGCATACCCACGCCCAATCCCTGGGGCTCACGCTTCCCCCGGCGGTCGCCCAGTACCTGTTGACCCATTGTCCGCGTCGCAATGACTATCTTTTTTCGCTCATGAAAGAATTTCATCACTGGACCCTGGCCACACACCGTGCCACCATCACTTTGCCGATGGTGCGCGAAATCCTTGGAAACCTTCACTCTTGACCCGACCTTCATGCGCCTTGCCCTCTTTGATCTAGACCATACCCTGCTGTCCGGTGACAGCGATTTTGAATGGGGCCAGTTTCTGGCCAACCAGGGCGTACTCGACCGCGTGCGTCATGAAGCCAAAAACCGGGCCTTTTATGACGACTACAGGGAAGGGAAACTGGACATCGATGCGTTCCTGGCCTTCCAGCTGGAACCTCTGTCCCGCTTTCCCCGTGCCCAACTGGATCAGTGGCATCGTCGCTTCATGACGGAACACATCCTTCCGCTGGTCAGCCCGGCGGCCCTCGAACGCGTCCGGGCCGAACAAGCGCAGGCCCAACTGGTTGCCATCATCACCGCCACCAATCGTTTCGTCACGGGTCCCATCGCCGCCCTGTTCGGCATCGACCATCTGATCGCCACCGAACCCGCCCAGAACGAAGCGGGCCAATTCACCGGCAAAGTGCAGGGGATTCCCAGTTTCCGGGAAGGCAAGGTCACGCGCGTGGACGAATGGCTGGCCGGCCTGGGCCACCGTTGGCAGGACTTTACGGAAACCGCCTTCTACAGCGACTCCCAGAACGACCTCCCCTTGCTGGAACGGGCCAGCGAACCCGTGGTCGTGAATCCCGACCCCGTTCTTTCCGACCTGGCCCAACAACGGGGTTGGCCTGTCTACCACTGGAAATCCTGACATGATCCGGCGTCTTCTGAACAGGGTCTTCGGCCCCAAAAAAAACCGTCATGGCGCAAAGCCCCTCGCGCTGACCGCCTCCCAGCACTCCCTGCGCCCCCAGGCCATCAGTCCCTGCGCGCTGCGCGTGATCAAAACTCTCCAGGAAAACGGCTTTCAGGCCTATGTGGTGGGCGGTGCCGTGCGCGACCTGCTGCTGCAGAAATCGCCCAAGGACTTCGATGTCGCCACCAATGCCACGCCCGAACAGATCCGACGCCTGATCCGGCGCTCGCGCATCATCGGGCGACGTTTCCAGATCATCCACGTCCCCTGCCACGACGAAATCGTTGAAGTCACCACCTTTCGGGGCCATGCGCCCCATGACCATCATTCCCAGACCGACGAACATGGTCGCCTGACCCGGGACAACGTCTTTGGCAGCCTGGAAGAAGATGCCGCCCGTCGTGACTTTACGGCCAACGCGCTGTTTTATGATCCGGTCCACAATATCCTGCTGGATTATTTCTCCGGAACGAAGGACATCGCTGCCCGCCGCCTGGTCATGATCGGCGATCCCGTCCAGCGGTTTCGCGAGGATCCGGTACGCCTGCTGCGCGCCATCCGCTTCAGCGCAAAGTTGGGTTTCACCCTGGATGCGGCCCTGATCGGGCCCCTGCGCGAATTGAGCAACCTGCTGTCCCCCATCCCCGAATCCCGCCTGTTTGACGAATTGCTCAAGTTGCTCGTGTCCGGACAGGCTCGGTCCTGCCTGGAATTGCTCCACCAGTTCGGGCTGCATCCCCATCTTTTGCCGCATCTCGACACCCTGTGGGCCAACCCGGACCAGAGGCACTTCATCACCCTTGCACTGGATAATACCGATGAACGGCTACGGGACAAAAAACCGGTTTCTCCGGGCTTCCTGCTGGCTGCCCTGTTCTGGCCTCCGGTCCAGACCCTCTGGCAGGCCCGCCAGGCCCAGGGAGAACCCCTTTATCCCGCCCTGTTCGGGGCCATGGAAACGGTCCTGGATGCGCAGCGCAAGACCTTGCCCATCCCGCACCGTTTCGATGGCACCATGAAGGAAATCTGGAGCCTGCAACCCCGTTTTGAACAGCGCAGCGGCCAACGGCCTTCCCGCCTGCTGGAGCACCCCCGCTTCCGGGCAGGGTACGATTTTCTGCTGCTGCGCTCTGCCAGCGGCAATGCGCCCCCCGAGTTGGGCGTCTGGTGGAAGACCTTCCTGGAAGCCGACCCCGACACCCGCCCCTCCCTCCTGGTGCAGGAGATCCGTAAACCACGCTCGCGTCGCCGTCGTACCCCATGATGAGTCCCGCCTCCCTTCCGGCCCCGCACCTGGAACCCGTCAGCGCTTATATCGGCGTGGGCAGCAATCTGGCCGACCCGGTCCACCAGGTCACCTCGGCACTCAATCGCCTGGATGCCTTCCCGGGAACGCGTCTGATCGCCCGTTCGAACCTGTACCGAAGCCCGCCCTTCGGGCATCTGGATCAACCGGATTTCATCAATGCCGTCGCACACATCGAAACGGTCCTCGATCCCGAGACACTGCTGTCCGAACTGTTGAGTCTGGAACAGGCCCATGGACGGGTGCGCCTGTTTGCCAATGGGCCACGTACCCTGGATCTGGATATCCTGATGTATGGAACGGAATGCCGCCAGAATGCGCGCCTGACCCTCCCCCATCCCCGGCTCGCCCAACGTTCCTTCGTGCTCCTGCCCTGGCTCGACGTGGCCCCGGAAACCCTCATGATTCCCGGACAGGGAACCATTGCCCGGTTGCTGTCCACCTGTCCCGGCCCGCTGGCCCTGCCCCTCTGACCCACCCCCGAACAGTCCATGGATATCCTGCACACCCTCAGCGCCCTGCGTCACCGCCTTGCCCAGGAACCCACGGTTGCCCTGGTCCCCACCATGGGGAACCTCCACGACGGACATATCGATCTGGTCCGCCGGGTCCAGTCCCATGCCCCCTGCGTGGTGACCAGCATTTTCGTCAATCGCCTGCAATTCGGTCCGCAGGAAGACTTCTCCCGCTATCCACGCACGCTGGAGGAGGACTGCGCCCGTTTGAAACAGGCCGGATGCGCCGTGGTTTTTGCCCCCCCGGAAAACGAGATGTATCCCGAACCCCAAACGGTCACGGTCGACCCTTCCCCGCTTCAGGACGAACTGGAAGGGGCCATCCGTCCCGGGCATTTCCGGGGGGTGGCCACCGTGGTCCTGAAACTGTTCCACATGGTTCAGCCCCAGGTGGCCATCTTCGGCAAAAAGGATTATCAGCAAACCCTGATTCTGCGCACCATGGTGCGTCAACTGGCCCTGCCCGTCACGCTCCTGGCGGCCGAAACGGTACGGGCGCCCGATGGCCTGGCGCTCAGTTCGCGCAACCGTTACCTGAGCCCGGCGGAGCGACAGCGTGCGCCCGAACTCCACCAGGCTCTGAAGGCCGTGGCCGAAGCACTGAAACAGGGAAAAACGCCGCAGGAAAGTCTGGAACGAGGACAACTCGACCCCACCTGCTGGAGGACGGATTACATGACCGTACGCCGTGCCCAGGATCTGGGCGCCCCCACGCCCGAAGATCGTTCCCTGGTGGTACTGGGTGCCGCACGTCTGGGGAGCACCCGCCTCATCGACAACCTCGAAGTCTCACGCTGACCCCTGAAGGCGGGCGCTGACCCAAGGCAGGACCGAGGCCAGCGCCTCCGGCAACGCATCGGGCCGGGTTCCTCCGGCCTGGGCCAGATCGGGGCGTCCCCCCCCCTTCCCGCCCACCTGTGGCGCAAGATAGCCCACCAGTTCCCCGGCCTTGAGGCGCGGGATCAGGTCGGCGGTCACCCCCGCCAGCACCGCCACTCTTCCGTCCTGCACTGCCGCCAGCACGACCACGGCCGAGAGGGCCTGCCCCTTGAGGGCATCCCAGGCCTCACGAAGGCCCTTGGCATCAGTGTCGGGTAGCGTGGTCGCCAGAACCCGAACCCCTTCCACGACCTGCGCCTGGTCGAGCAGAGCCACCCCGGCCCGCGCTGCCCCCTGTGCCTTCAGGCGGGACAATTCCCGTTCCCGCGCCTGCCCCTGTTCCAGCAGTTGCTGCAAACGTTTGGGCGCCTCCTGGGGGGTGGCGTGGAGTCGTTGCGCAAGTTCATACAGTTGGCGCTGTTCCTGTTGGGTCCAGAGCAGGGCAGTCGCGCCCGTCACGCCCTCCACCCTTCGGGTTCCCGCTGCCACGCCGGACTGGGTCACCAGACGAAACAGTCCGATATCTCCCGTCCGGGCGACGTGGGTTCCCCCACACAGTTCAGTGGAAAACGCCCCCATGCCGATGACCCGCACCTCGGCGCCATATTTTTCGCCAAACAGGGCCATGGCCCCCTGGCGCAGGGCTTCATCGTAATTCATCGTCCGGATGGAAACCGGCACATTCCGTCGAATCTCCTCGTTGACCAGCATCTCCACTGCCTGTATCTGCTCGTTCGTCAAGGATTCACCGTGGGAAAAATCGAAACGGGTGCGCTGGGCATCCACCAGTGAGCCGCGCTGGGCCACATGACCGCCCAACACCGCGCGCAGGGCGGCATGCAGCAGATGGGTGGCCGAATGGTTGAGGGCGGCCTGCCAGCGTGCGGTTTCATCGACGCGTCCCAGCACGGTCGCCCCCACGGTCAAGGCCCCCTCGAGCACGCGCCCCTGGTGGCCGAAAACCTGAGCCTGGATTTTCTGGGTATCGACCACCTCAAAATGACCGTCCTTTCCTTCCAGCCGCCCCCGATCCCCCACCTGCCCCCCCGCTTCGGCGTAGAACGGGGTACGATCGAGCACCACGATCCCTGTCTGACCCGCCTCCAGCCGGGACACCGGACTTCCTTCATGATAAAGGGCCTGCACCACGCTCGACTCCTGGAGTGTGTCGTAGCCCACAAAGGTCGTCACCGGTCCGTCGTACTCCACGCCACTCTCTGCCGTAAAGCGGGAAGCCGCACGGGCCCGCTCACGTTGTTGCGCCATGGCCTGCTCAAAACCTTCCAGATCCAGCGTCGCCCCCCGCTCGCGTGCAATGTCTGCGGTCAGGTCCACGGGGAAGCCATAGGTATCCGCCAGGCGGAAGATCACCTCGCCAGAAAGATGCTCGGCGTTCAGGCGCAGGGCCTCGTCCAGCACCGCCAAGCCATGCTCGAGCGTTTCGGAAAAACGTTCCTCTTCCTGCAGGAGTACGGCCTTGACCCGCTCCTGTGCCGCCACCAGTTCGGGATAAGCCTCTCCCATCACCGCCACCAGATCCTCCACCAAACGGTAGAAGAAGGGCTGTTTCTGCCCCAGTCGATAACCATGGCGAATGGCGCGCCGAATGATGCGGCGCAGCACATACCCCCGTCCCTCGTTGCCCGGAATGATGCCATCCACCACCAGAAAGGCACAGGCCCGGATATGGTCGGCAATGACGCGCAGGGACTGGCTGGCAGGGTCTGGAGCCCCCGTATGACGCTGGGCCGCCGCAATCAGGTCACGAAACAGGTCGATCTCGTAGTTGCTGTGCACGCCCTGCAGGATCGCCGCAATCCGTTCCAGCCCCATTCCCGTATCCACCGAAGGACGCGGCAGGGGATGCAGCACCCCCTGTTCGTCGCGATTGAACTGCATGAACACCAGGTTCCAGATTTCGATGTACCGATCGCCATCGGCCTCGGCCGACCCCGGCGGCCCTCCCGCCACTTCGGGGCCATGGTCATAAAATATCTCGCTACAGGGTCCACAGGGCCCGGTATCCCCCATCTGCCAGAAGTTGTCCGCCGTGGCGATGCGCGTGAAACGGGCGGGGTCCACGCCGATCTCATCGAGCCAGATCGTGGCGGCCTCTTCATCGTCATGGTAAACCGTCACCCACAGACGCTCTTTGGGCAACCCCAGTTCCTCCGTCAGGAATTGCCAGGCGTACCCGATGGCTGCGCGTTTGAAATAGTCGCCAAAACTGAAGTTGCCCAGCATCTCGAAGAAGGTATGATGACGCGCCGTGTACCCCACATTCTCCAGGTCGTTGTGCTTCCCCCCAGCGCGGACACTGCGCTGACTGCTGGTGGCGCGGGTGTAGGGGCGCTGCTCCTTGCCGAGAAAGACGTCCTTGAACTGGACCATGCCCGAGTTGGTGAAGAGCAGGGTCGGATCATGGGCCGGCACCAGGGAACTGGAAGGCACGATGGTATGCCCATGCCGGGCGAAGAACTGCAGGAAACACGTACGCAGGGCGGAAGATTTCATGATCCGTTTCGACTGAAGATGAAGGGTTGAATAGAACCCGGGATTTTACCTGATTTTTCTGCCCGAACCGCCCACCTCAGCGGATTCTCTTGCGCCGCAGGGGGTGTTGCCCGCTCTGCAAGCCATTCAGGGCCTTGTAGAGGGCCGCTTCCATCTGCGCATATTCGAGGGCCGATACCCGCGCACGCAACAGGTTCTCCCGCGCCTGCTGCAGATCCCGATCTTCCCGGCCCGGGCCTTCCCGCTCTGTCAGAACGAAATCGAGCAACAGGGTTACCCGTTCCGGCTGTACCTCCACCGCACCACCGGAAACATAAAAGTGCTCTTCGGCCACGGGATCTCCCTGATCCACCCGGACCCAGCCCGGACGCAATTCCGCCATGAGCGGAGCATGGCCCGGCAGAATGCCCAAATCCCCCAGTTCCCCCGGAATCACCACGAAGGAAGCCGGCCCCGAAAAAATCTGTCGTTCCAGGCTGACGATCTCCACCTGAAATACCCGCTTCACCCCACCCCTCCCGTCGCCGCCGCCCCGGAAGTGATTTCGACCAGTTCACGGGTGATCTGTTCCTGGCGAAAACGGTGGTAGAGATGCTGCAGATCTTCCATGGCTTCCCGGGCATTGTCACTGGCCGCCTTCATGGCCATCATCCGCGCGCCCTGCTCGGATGCCATGTTCTCCGCCACCGCCAGCCAGATCGAGGTTTCCAGATAACGGCGGAGCATACGGTCCACGACTGTGGGGGAATCCGGCTCGTACAGGTAATCCCAGGACCCCGCCGGCGCGCCCAGCCGCTCACCCGAGAGCGGCAACAAGGCCTCCACCACGGGGCGCTGAACCAGCACGTTGACAAAATGCGAATAGGCCACAAACAAGCCATCGATCCGACCTTCCCGAAAGTCCTTCAGGACCACGCCCAGGGGGCCGACCAGTTGTTCCATCTCGGGCGTATCTCCCAGTCCCACCACCTGCGCGACCACCGGCACCCCCAGACGGCGCATGAAACTCAGCCCCTGGTTGCCGATCACGCACGCTTCCAGCGCCACGCCGCTGCGGCTCCATTCCCTCAGATATTCCCCCACCTGACGAAACAAACGAGTATTCAAACCACCGCACATGCCCTTGTCGGTGGTCACCAGAATCAGTCCCACCCGTTTCATGGGCAGGCGCCGCGCCAGATAGGGAGAGCGGTATTCGAGACGGGCGTGGTGCATGTGTGCGGCAATGATGCGCACTTTCTCGCCAAAGGGGCGGGCTGCCTCCATGCGCATCATGATCTTGCCGATCTTGCTGCGTGCCACCATTTCCATGGCTCGCGTCAACTTCTGCAAATTCCGTACGGTCCCGATCTTGCCCCGAATTTCCTGGAGATTGGCCATGCCCCTGCCTCAGTGCCAAGGCCTGAAGAGCGGTGTCGCCACCTCACGCATCAGATCTTCCTCGTCGGCGGGGATGATCAGAACGGGAAGACTCCGTGCCGTGGAAATGAGGGGGGCGTTTTCCCGGTTGGCGCTCTCGTCCAGGGCAAACCCGAGAAAAGCCAGGGACTGCACGATGAGCGACCGAACCACGCTGGCGTGCTCTCCAATGCCACCGGTAAAGACCAGCGCATCCAGTCCGCCCAGCAGGGTCGCCATACTGCCCACGCTCTGAGCGATCCGCCGGCAAAAGAATTCCACGGCAAAACGGGCCTCTTCCCGTCCGTCCGCCAGCAAGGTTTTCATGTCGGCGCTGATTCCCCCGGATAGGGCCCACAAGCCCATTTCATGGTAAACCACCTGGGTCAGTTCATCCCACGTCAACTCCAGTCCCAGGGCCAGGATGACCCCGGGGTCCAGGTCTCCGCTGCGGGTTCCCATCACCAACCCGCCCGCCGGACTGTACCCCATGGTGGTTTCAACGGACGTCAGGTGGTGCATGAGACAGGCACTGGCCCCCTGTCCGAGGTGCAATCCCGCAATCCTTCCCTGGGCTCGCCGCGGACCCAGCACCTCGGGCAGGCGCCGCGCCAGGTGGGCATAACTCAAACCATGAAAACCGAATTTACGCAGATGGAAACGGGAAGGAATGGGCAAGCGCGTGGCCAGGGCGGGCAAGGTGGCATGGAATGCCGTATCGAAGCAGGCGATCTGGGGGACAGAAAAATGAGCCGTGCAGAGGTCCACTCCCCTCAGATTGGCGGGCAGGTGAAGCGGTGCCAGGGGCACCAGGTCCTCGAGACGACTTCGCTCCACCCCGTCGATCACCCGGGCCGCCTCCGTGACGGCACCCCCATGCACCAGTCGATGAACCACGCCATCCGGACTCTGACCCTCCAGATCCTCGAGCAGGGACTGCAACGGACCTTCATGATCCGTGGTTCCGGAAAAATGCCAGTGGCGAACCCCTTCCCTTCCCTGAAACAGGGTGGCACGCAGGGAAGAGGACCCACTGTTGAGGACCAGAAGGGTTAGTGGGGCCACCGCCATTCCCGAATCTCCACCTGGTCCTCGCCAAACTCCCGCACATAGGCACGATGCGCCGTCAGGCGATCCTGCATCTGTTGGCGTAACTGGGCATCCCGCTCCGCCGGAACGGCCACCCGGTCGAGCACGTCCATGACCAGATGAAAGCGGTCCAGTTCGTTCAGAACCGTCATGTCAAAGGGCGTGGTGGTGGTCCCTTCCTCCTTGTACCCGCGCACATGAAAATGGGCGCTGTTGGCATGGCGATAAATAAGTCGGTGGATCAACCAGGGATAGCCATGAAAGGCAAAGATGACCGGACAATGGGGTGTGAACAGGGCCTCGAAATCCGGTGCGGACAGCCCGTGAGAATGTTCCTCGTGGGGTTGCAGGGTCATCAGGTCCACCACATTCACCACCCGTACCCGCAGATCCGGCAACTCCCGACGCAGAATATCCACCGCCGCCAGGGTCTCCAGGGTGGGCACATCACCACAGCAGGCCATGACCACATCGGGGACTCCACTCCCTTCGGAACTGGCCCAGTCCCACCGGCCGATCCCTGACGCCACATGGGCGGCAGCGGCATCCCGATCCAGCCACTGCAAGGCTGGCTGCTTGCCGGCCACGATCACATTGACCCGATGCGTACTGCGCAGGCAATGATCGGTCACGCACAACAGGGTATTGGCATCCGGCGGCAGATAGACCCGGATGACATCGGCCTTCTTGTTGACCACGTGATCCAGGAACCCGGGGTCCTGATGGGAGAACCCGTTATGGTCCTGACGCCAGACATGGGAAGTCAACAGATAATTGAGCGAGGCCAGAGGAGGACGCCAGGACAGGTGCGCCGTGGTTTTGAGCCACTTGGCATGCTGGTTGAACATGGAGTCCACCAGATGGATGAAAGCCTCGTAACACGAAAACAATCCGTGGCGCCCTGTCAGCAGATAGCCCTCCAGCCAGCCCTGGCAAGTATGTTCAGAAAGAATTTCCATGACCCGACCATCCGCCGCCAGATGGTCGTCCTCGGGAAGCACGGGCAGCGCCCAGGTCCGGTTCGTCACTTCAAACACGGCACCCAGGCGATTGGATGCCGTCTCATCCGGACCGAACAAACGGAAGTTGTCCTGATTGGAAGCCATGACATCGCTCAGAAAGCGCCCCATGAGGCGGGTCGCCTCGGCTTCCTGCTGTCCGGCCCGGGGGACCGACAGCGCGTGACTGCGCCAGTCGGCCAACACCAGATCGCGGCGCAAGAGCCCCCCGTTGGCATGAGGATTGGCGCTCATGCGGCGCGTCCCCAGCGGGGCCAGGGCCGCCAGAGAGGGGCGCAGATGCCCTTCGGCATCAAACAGTTCCTGGGGGCGGTACGAACGCATCCAGTCTTCCAGAAGCTGGAGGTGGTCGGGGCGGGCGCGCAGTTCGGACAGGGGAACCTGATGCGCGCGCCAGAACCCTTCGGTTTTCTGGCCATCCACGGTCTTCGGTCCGGTCCACCCCTTGGGACTGCGCAGGATGATCATCGGCCAGCGGGGGCGGCAGGGCTCCCCTCGCCCTGAACGGGCGGCCTGCTGGATCGTCCGGATGTCGTCCAGCACCCGACCCAGCGTATCGCGCATCAGTGCATGCATGGTCAGGGGATCATCGCCCGCCACCCAGTGGACTTGATAACCGTACCCCTGAAACAGGGCGCTCACTTCGTCCTCGGGCATACGCCCCAATATCGTGGGATTCGCAATCTTGTAGCCGTTCAGGTGCAGGATCGGCAGCACGGCCCCGTCCCGGCGCGGATCGAGAAACTTGTTGGAATGCCAGGAAGCGGCCATGGGCCCGGTTTCGGCTTCTCCATCCCCCACCACACAGCAGGCGATCAGGTCCGGGTTGTCAAACACGGCCCCGTAGGCATGAGAAAGGGCGTACCCCAACTCACCGCCCTCATGGATCGAACCGGGCGTTTCCGGTGCCACATGACTGGGAATTCCGCCCGGAAAGGAGAACTGCTTGAACAGGCGACGCATCCCCGCCCGGTCCCGGGAAATATGCGGATAGATTTCGCTGTAGGTGCCTTCCAGCCAGGTATTGGCCACCATCCCCGGCCCGCCATGACCCGGCCCCGCCAGATAGATCATGGAAAGGTCCCGTTCCAGAATGGCCCGGTTCAGGTGAACGTAGATGAAATTAAGTCCGGGCGTCGTTCCCCAATGCCCGAGCAGGCGGGGCTTGACGTCTTCCAGGGTGAGCGGACGCTCGAGCAGCGGGTTATCCTTCAGATAGATCTGGCCCACCGACAGATAGTTGGCTGCCCTCCACCACGCATCCATGCGCACGAGTTCTTCAGCGTCAGAAAACGGATCCACGAGACTCCCCCATCGGATTTGGTGGAGCCATTATAGAGGCCTCCCGCACAAGAGAACAGTTTTAATGCACGCTTTCCGCCAGGTCTTCTTCGAACTCGAGATGAATCCTGTCCTCCTCGGTCAGATCGACCTCCACCTTCCCGCCCTGTGCCAGACGCCCAAACAGCAATTCATCTGCCAGGGCGCGCCGGATCGTGTCCTGGATCAGGCGGGCCATGGGGCGCGCACCCATCAGGGGATCGAAGCCGCGGCGCGCCAGGTAGGCCCGCAACCGCTCGGTAAAGGTGGCCTCCACGCGTTTCTCGTGCAACTGGGACTCGAGTTGCATGAGGAACTTGTCCACCACCCGCAGGATGATGTCGCGGTCCAGGGGAGCGAAGGAAATTCGTGCATCCAGACGATTGCGAAACTCGGGAGAGAACAGGCGCTTGATTTCCTTCTCCTCATCTCCCTGGGTTTGCGCGCTCATGAAACCGATGCTGGCATGGGTCAAAGCCTCGGCTCCCGCATTGGTGGTCATGATCAGGATGGTGTTCCGGAAATCCGCCTTGCGCCCGTTGTTGTCCGTCAAGGTCCCGTGGTCCATCACCTGAAGCAGTATATTGGTGATGGAAGGATGCGCTTTTTCGATTTCGTCCAGCAACAGGACCGAATACGGGTTCCTGGTGATGGCTTCCGTCAGCAATCCGCCCTGATCGAACCCCACATAGCCCGGTGGCGCACCAATGAGGCGGGAGACGGCATGGGGCTCCATGTACTCGGACATGTCGAAACGGATCAGTTCCACTTTCAGGACGTAGGCCAGTTGGCGGGCCACTTCCGTCTTGCCCACCCCCGTCGGCCCGGAAAACAGAAAGGACCCCACGGGCTTCTGGGGATTCCCCAACCCGCTCCGTGCCATTTTGATGGCGGCACTCAAGGCGTCGATGGCCTGGTCCTGGCCGAAAACCACCGCTTTCAGGTCACGATCCAGCGTCCTGAGTGCGGCGCGGTCGGAGCGGGTAATGTTGTGCGCGGGAATGCGGGCGATCTTGGCGACGATCTCCTCGATTTCCCCCTTGCCGATCCATTTGCGTTGACGGGACTTGGGCAGGATGCGTTGCGCGGCACCGGCTTCGTCGATCACATCGATGGCCTTGTCCGGCAAATGGCGATCATTGATGAAACGGGCGGCCAGTTCCGCCGCACTGGTAATGGCCGCTTCAGTATAGCGCACCCCGTGATGCGTCTCGAAGCGGGACTTCAGCCCGCGCAGGATCTGCACCGTTTCCTCCACGGAAGGTTCGTTCACCTCCACCTTCTGGAACCGTCGGGCCAGGGCATGGTCCTTCTCGAAAACCCCGCGAAACTCCGTATAGGTCGTCGCGCCGATGCAACGCAAACTGCCTTTCGACAGCGCGGGCTTCAGCAGGTTGGAAGCATCCAGGGTCCCCCCTGAAGAGGCACCCGCGCCGATCAACGTATGAATCTCGTCGACGAACAGGATGCTGTAGGGATCTTCCTGCAACCGTCTGAGCACCGCCTTGAGGCGTTGTTCGAAATCCCCCCGGTATTTGGTTCCAGCCAGCAGAGCCCCCATGTCGAGGCTGTAAACCGTGGCGGACCTGAGAATTTCCGGCACTTCCCCGTTCACGATGCGCGAGGCCAGTCCTTCGGCGATGGCCGTCTTACCCACGCCCGCCTCTCCCACCAGGAGGGGATTGTTCTTGCGGCGGCGGCACAGGATCTGGACGACCCGTTCCACTTCCCGATCCCGTCCGATGAGGGGATCGATTTTTCCTGCGATCACCTGTGCATTGAGATCCACCGTAAAACTCTGCAATTCCCGCCCGGCGCCCGAGTCGCTCTCTCCATCGGCGGTTGCCTCCTCTTTTTGGGCGGATGCGGAATTTTTCACCTTGCTCACGCCGTGGATCATGAAGTTCACCATATCCAGGCGGGTGATACCCTGCTGATTGAGGAAGAACACCGCATGGGAATCCTTTTCCCCACAGATGGCCACCAGCACGTTGGCGCCGGTCACTTCCTTCTTGCCCGAGGACTGGACATGCAGGATGGCGCGCTGGATGACCCGCTGAAAACCCAGCGTGGGCTGGGTGTCCACCGTCCCGGTTCCCTCCGTCTGGGGATTGTTTTCCTGAATGAAGGTGCTCAACTTTTCGCGCAGCCCCCCGACATCGGCACCACAGGCCTGCAATACCTCGAGTGCGGCAGCATTTTCCGTCAAGGACAACAACAGATGCTCCACGGTAATAAACTCGTGGCGTTTCTGACGCGCGTCCACAAAGGCCATGTGCAGACTGACTTCCAGTTCCTGGGCAATCATGATCCCCGTTCCTCCATGATACATTGCAAAGGGTGTTGCGCCGCCCGTGCCAGCGTGACGACACGCGCCACCCGCGTTGCGGCAATATCCCGCGGATAAGTGCCGCAGAGTCCACGACCCTCCGTGTGAACCTGCAACATGACTCGCACTGCCGCCTCCTGCCCCAGACCAAATACCCGCCCGAGCACATCCACCACAAATTCCATGGGGGTGTAGTCGTCATTCAGCAACAGGACATCAAAGAGCGGCGGCGGACTCACCCGAACCTCTTTCCTTTCCAGCACCGTTGTCAGTTCCCGACTCATCCCCCCCCCTCACCCGGATCCACCGTGAGGAAATTCACTGTCTCCCGGCTCCCTTTCCCCCCGTCCTCTGGAGATATGGTTTCAGTCTAAACTTTTCAAGAATTTTCGCAACCCCCTCACTCAAAAAGTTCATTTCTGATCATTTTTTGCACAAAACCACCCTTTTTCCAAAAAAAACCCGGATCCCCCCTTGACGATCAGCCCCAAACTCGCGTAAAAGTGCAACTGGAGTTTGGTTCCAAGTTGTCTGCATCACCGGTTTTGCCGTTTGCTGGCCTTGAAACTCAAACCTTATCCGGGTTTTTAAGGCCCAAATCATCACAGGAAAGCAAACATGGCAACAGGTACAGTCAAGTGGTTCAACGATTCCAAAGGTTACGGTTTCATCACTCCCGATGACGGAAGCGAAGATCTTTTCGCTCATTTCTCCGCCATCCAGATGGGCGGGTTCAAGACCCTGAAGGAAGGCCAGAAGGTCTCCTTCGATGTTACCCAAGGCCCCAAGGGAAAACAAGCCTCGAATATTCAAAACGCTTAGTTGCGTGAACGGGACTTGACCGTCCCGTCATCATTCAGGCCAGGTTCCTTCCGCTTCGGCGGTTGAATCTGGCCTTTTTTGTGTCCGCCCCCTTCCCATCAACCCGAACCTTCTCCATGGCACCGGCGCAAGGCCACCTTGTCCACCTTGCCCGTGGCAGTATAGGGCAGGCTGTCCACCACCAGGAATCGATCGGGAATACTCCAGCGCGCCACATGCTGCGCCAGGTGTTGTCGTAATTCTTCTTCCGTCACCCCCCTTCCGGCTTCCAGCACCATGATCAGAAGGGGGCGTTCCCCCCAATGCGGGTCAGGAAAGCCGATCACTGCCGCTTCCCGCACGGCAGGATGAAGCAAGGCCGCCTGTTCCACCTGAACCGAACTGATCCATTCCCCGCCGCTTTTGATCAGATCCTTGACACGATCCGTGATCTGCAGGAATCCGTCCTCGTCCAGGGTAGCCACATCACCGGTCGGAAACCAGGCCCGCCCCGCGCCTCGCGCCTCCTTCCAGTAATGTTCACAAATCCACGGACCACGCACCTCCAGATGGCCGGGGGTTTTTCCATCCCGTGCCACTTCCCGTCCCGCGCTGTCCCTCAGGCGCATGTCCACGCCGAAGGGCGGACGCCCCGATTTCTCCAGCCAGCGCCAGCGCGCCTCGCCGGACAACCCCATCTGGGCCCGTTTGGGACTCATGAGCGCTGCCACCGGACTGGTTTCCGTCATCCCCCATCCCGGCCGCACCGGCACCTTTTGTTCCTGTTCGAAATACCGCACCAGCGCCGGGGGACAGGCCGATCCCCCCACGCCGAGCAGGCGCAGATGATTCAGTTTCAGCGCCTGCGCCTGCAGAAAGGACATCAAACCGCGCCATACCGTGGGAACGCCCGCACTGATCGTGACCTCCTCGCGTTCCAGCAGGGCATACAGGGTCGCGCCCTCCAGCCAGGGACCGGGCAAGACCAGTTTCGCCCCCACCAGAGCCGCCGCATGGGGAAACCCCCACGCATTGGCATGGAACAGGGGAACCACCGGCAATACCGAGTCGCAGGCAGAAAATCCGAGGCTGTCGGGCAAGGCCACGCTCATGGCATGAAGTACGGTGGAGCGGTGGGAATACACGACCCCCTTGGGTCGCCCCGTGGTTCCAGAGGTGAAACACAGACCGGCGGCCTGTTCCTCCGGCCAGTCCGGCCAGTCGAAACGCCCGTTTTCTTCGGCCAGCAGGGCTTCGTAGTCGAACCAGGCCCCCCGGGCCGGCGCACAGGCCTCTCCGGGTTCACCCATCAGGATGACCCAGGGCAAACGTACCCCCAGGTTCTCCAGGGTCTGCAACAGCGGCAGATGCCGGGCATCGGCCAGCAGTCCCACGTCCTGTGCATCCTGCAGGATTTGGACCAATTGCTCCGGAAACAGGCGTGGGTTGAGGGTATGACAAATCGCCCCAATCCCCGGGATCGCATAATACGCCTCGAGATGGCGGTGATGATTCCAGCCCAGCGTCCCCACCCGATCCCCCGGACGCACCCCCAGACGAATCAGCGCCTGGGCCAGGCGACGGGCACGCTGGTCGATCTCTTCCCAACCAAAGGTGACTCCTTCCTGAGGCGCGCGCTGGGAAACCACGGCAGTTTTACCGTGCCAGCGCGCCGCGTGTTCCAGCAGGGCAGAAACCAGCAGCGGACGTCCCATCATGGAACCGATCACCTTTCCTCCCTCCTCATACGCTTCTCTCCTGCATGGTCTGATCCTCGATGATTTTGCACAGCCGCCGCCTCGTATTATACTAGGGGACATGAACGCCATCCCTCTCCTGCGCACTTCTCCCCAAACCCCGTGAACGGTGCGCCTGGAGTGTCCCCATGACACATCTTTACGACCTCCCGGTCCAGACCCTGCAGTGTTACGTCACGGCCAGTTATCCCTGCAGTTACCTGGAGGGACAGAGCGCACGCTCCCAGGTCGTGACCCCTGGCCCTCTGATCGACCAGGAGTTGTACAGTGTTCTGGTGGAAAACGGCTTTCGGCGCAGCGGACTTTTTACCTACCGCCCCCACTGTCACCACTGCCGCGCCTGCATTCCCGTACGGATCCGGGTACAGGATTTCGTCCCGTCGCGCATTCAGCGCCGGGTCTGGAAACGGCACCGGGCCCTGGAGGTACGCTCGCTGCCCTTGTGTTTCGAACCGGAGCATTTTTCGCTCTATACCCGATACCAGCAGGCACGTCACCGGGAAATCACCCAGGATCGCACCGGGGAAGACCAGTACCGCCAATTCCTGCTACAATCTTCCCTGCCTACCCGTCTGGTGGAGTTTCGTGAAGCAGGACAGTTGCGCATGGTCAGTTTGATCGATGAACTGGCCCAGGGACTTTCTTCGGTTTACACCTTCTATGAGCCGGACATGCCCGGAACTTCCTACGGCACCTATAACATTCTCTGGCAGATCGAGGAATGTCGAAGCCAGCGACTTCCCTGGCTCTATCTGGGTTACTGGATTCGTTCCTGCACCAAAATGACTTACAAAAGCCGCTTCCAGCCCCTTGAAGCCTGGGTTTCAGGTGCCTGGACTTCGTTCCCTGAACTGCTCGAATCCCCCGACTCGCCGATACACTGACCCCTCCCGATGCTTTATCCCATTGCGCGCTCCCTGCTGTTTCGCCTCGATCCGGAAACCGCCCATATCCTGTCCCTGACCGCCCTGGACCAGGCGGCCCGATGCGGTCTGGTCAAACCCGGACACCTGGTTGCCACCCGCCCCCGCACCGTCATGGGGCTGACCTTTGCCAATCCGCTGGGAATTGCCGCAGGCCTGGACAAGAACGGAACCTTCATTCAGGGCCTTGCCGCCCTCGGCGTCGGGTTCATCGAAGTCGGTACGGTCACCCCCCGTCCGCAGGACGGGAACCCCCGTCCCCGTGTCTTCCGCCTCCCGGCGGTGGAAGGATTGATCAACCGCCTGGGGTTCAACAATCATGGCGTGGCCGCACTGGTGGAACAGGTCCGCCAGCGACGTCCGTCCGCCCTCCTCGGCATCAATATCGGCAAAAACTTCGATACGCCCCTGGAACGCGCGGTGGAGGATTACCGCGCCGCACTCGTGGCGGTGGCTCCCCACGCCGATTACGTCACGGTCAATATCTCCTCTCCCAACACTCAAAACCTGCGCCAACTGCAGGGCGCCGAGGCCCTGCCCCCGCTCCTGAACGCCCTTCATGAAGAACGACTCCGGCTGGTGGAACGGCTGGGACGTCCCCTGCCCATTGCCATCAAGATCGCGCCCGACCTCACGCCCGCTGCCCTGACGGAGATTGCCCGGATTCTGGTGGAAGCCCATATGGATGCGGTGATCGCCACCAACACCACGATTGCCCGGGATCCCGTCCTGCACTTGCCCCATGGGCAGGAAACGGGGGGATTGAGCGGCGCGCCTCTCCATGAAAAATCCCTGGCCGTGGTGGCCCATCTGGCTCGAACGCTGGACGGGGCCCTGCCCATCATCGGCGTTGGCGGCATCACCAGCGCGGCGCGGGCCCAGGCCATGCTGGCTGCCGGGGCTCAACTGATTCAGGTCTATACCGGCCTGATCTATCGGGGTCCGGACCTGATCCGCGAGATTCTGGACAGTGACCGTCCGACATGAATCCCACCCTGGCCACCCGCCGGCAAATTGCGCTGATCGATGAAACCCGCTGCATCGGTTGCTTCAAGTGTCTGCGCGCCTGTCCCGAGCAGGCCATCGTGGGCGCCGCACGCTGGATGCATACCGTCCTGCGCGCACTGTGTACCGGTTGTGAAAACTGTCTTCCGCCCTGCCCGGAAAACTGCATTACCTTTTTACCCGCCGCTCCCCTCGATGACTCCTGCCCGACGCCAACAACTGTTTGAACGATTGGCGCAGGCCAATCCCCATCCCACCACCGAACTGGTCTGGCACACCCCTTTTCAGTTGCTCCTGGCCGTCCTCCTGTCGGCCCAGTCCACCGATGTGGGCGTCAACCGGGCCACCGCGCCCCTGTTTCCCACCCTGCAGACTCCGCAGGACTTGCTGGCGCTGGGATCGACGGCCTTTGAACACGCCATCCGTTCCCTCGGACTGTACCGCACGAAGGCACGCCATGCCCTTGAAATGGCACAACTTCTGGTGGATCGACATGGCGGTCGGGTACCGGAGACCCGGAAGGAACTGGAAGCCTTGCCCGGCGTGGGACGAAAAACCGCCAATGTCGTCCTCAATACCCTCTACGGCCACCCCACCATCGCCGTGGATACCCACGTCTTCCGGGTAGCCAACCGGACCGGACTGGCGCACGGAACCACGCCCCTGGCCGTGGAGCAGGCCCTGTTACGGGCGGTGCCCGAGCCTTTTCTGCAGCATGCCCACCACTGGCTGATCCTGCTGGGGCGACACGTCTGCCTGGCACGGGCACCACGCTGTGGCGCCTGCCCGATCCAGGATCTCTGTGACACGGGGAAAACCCGTGTTTGATCCCAGCCGCGAAGAAGTCCGGAAATTTTTCATGGGTGCCTGGCAGGGCCACCGCAGCGGACGCCTGCTGAGCCCCCTGGAAGCACTGGCTGCGGAGGTCATTCAACACCACCCCGAATTTCACCCGCTGCTCGAATCGGATTCCGAAGAGACGCTGGCACGCACCTGGGGGCCGGAGGATGGCGGCATGAATCCCTTTTTACACCTGTCCCTGCATCTTGCCCTTGAAGAACAACTGGGCATCGACCACCCCTCCGGCATCAGCGCCATTTTTCAACGCCTGTGCCAGACCACCCGCGACGAACACGAGGCCCGTCACCGCCTGCTGGAGTGCCTGGGACAGATCCTGTGGGAAGCCCAACGCCAGGGAACCCCGCCCGACCAGGAACGTTACCGCCAGTTACTGCAAGCCACCCTGTCCTCCTCCTGACCCTTCGGGCCGCCACAGTCCCCGCCCGCCACTGGCCTGGTCGATACGTTCCAGTTGGGTGCGGTGGGCTTCCATTTCCACCTCGGTCGCCCGCGCCACGCGCAACCGATGCGCCGAAGCCGAGGCGACGTAACCGGGCATCTGCATCGAACCCGGCGAGGTTTCTTCGGGCATCAGCAGATTTTCCTGGCCGCGCGTCATGGCCAGATAGACCTCTCCCAGCAATTCGGCATCCAGCAGCGCCCCGTGGAAGGTGCGGTGGGCATGATCGATGTCGTACCGTTCGCACAGGGCATCCAGACTGTTGCGTTTGCCCGGAAACAGTTCGCGTGCCACCTTGAGGGAATCCACCAACACGCCCGCCGGCAGATGCGCCAGCAAGGCAGGTTTTCCCAGCAGACCCAACTCGTGATCGAGAAAACCCAGATCGAAGGCAGCGTTGTGAATCACCAGACAGTCCAGGGCCATTCCCCCGGAGGAATCACACAGGAACTCGATGAGACTTTCAGCCACCGCGCCGAAGGGGGGTTTGTCCTTCAAAAAATCCGTCGTCAGGCCATGTTTTTCCAAAGCGCCCGGATCACTGTCCCGCCCCGGATCGACGTAATGATGCCAGGTACGCGCACGACGCCGGGCAACGATTTCCACCAGGCCGATTTCCACCAGCCGATGCCCCTGACGCGGATCCAGTCCGGTGGTTTCGGTATCGAGCATCACCCAGCGCATACCCGCCCCTTTTCTTCCAGACCACGCCGCGCCAACGCATCGGCCCGTTCGTTCCCCGGATCCCCTGCATGACCCTTGACCCAGTACCAGGAAATCCGGTGACGCTGGGTCGCCTCCCAGAGTATCTGCCACAAATCGGCATTCCGCACCGGCTTGCGGGCAGAAGTGAGCCAACCATTGCGACGCCAGGCATGAATCCATTCCTGGATCCCCTTCTGGACATATTGGGAGTCGGTATACAGTTCCACTTCACAAGGCCGGGTCAGGGCAGTCAATCCTTCGATGACGGCCTGCAATTCCATGCGATTATTGGTGGTTTGCGCCTCCCCCCCCCAGAGTTCGCGCTCCCCGCCCACACTGCGCAACCACACGCCCCAGCCCCCCGGTCCGGGGTTGCCACTGCACGCCCCGTCCGTATAGATTCGAACCACACTCATGACTGGGGCGATACCGGCACCGCTTTGGGGCGAGGCAAGAGAGGGATCACGTTGTCCTGCGCCGAGGAGGATTGTGCTCCTTGCCGACGGACCCCCGCACTGCGTACCGCGGCAGCCAGGGAAGGATCCACCACGTTCTGGGGCTGCCAGCGCGGCGTGATCAGGCGCATGGCATGCACCCGCTTGACCGCCTGCAGCAGATAAATGCCACCGCCCACCCCCCACCAGCGATCGCCCGCTGGCTCCATGAAACGGAAACGGTGCAACCAGCGGGCGCTGGTAAAGGGCGGCGCGTAAGCGCCAAATCGCCCGCCATCCACCTCGAAACTCAACAAGGCCAGCCAGTCCTTGAGACGGGGGAGACTGATGAAGTGTCCCGACCACGGGGACACCCGTCGGTCCAGGGTGAACAACTGACGGACGCCCCACAGACTGCGCGGATTGAAACCCACGATGACCAATCGCCCCTCGGGGCGCATCACCCGATCCACCTCGCGCAACAGGGCGTGAGGATGTTCCGTAAACTCCAGGGCATGGGGCATGACCACGAGATCCAGACTCTGGGTAGCCAGGGGCAGGGCACAGGGTTCGGCCTGGAGGGTTCCTCCCGGACTCGCGCTCACCGTCATATGATGCGGAATCCGGTTGGTGCGCAACCCGTCCAGATGCGACCAGCCGATCTGCAGCGCATTGAAGCCGAAGAGGTTCGCCACCGCCTGATCGAGCATGTCCTGCTCCATCCGGAGCACATACTGCCCCAGGGGAGTCTCGAGCCAAGCGTGCAGGTTTTTCTGTTCCATGACAAAATTGTAGTCCAAATCCGGTTCTTTGTGGAAAATGCCTAACTCTTTCTCTATCGTTCCGATCCCCGCCTTCGCCGACAATTACCTGTGGTTGATCCACAATGACCGCAAGGCGTGGATCGTCGACCCCGGAGAGGCCGCCCCCGTCCTGACCGCCCTTCGGCGCGGTCATCTGGAACTGGAGGGCATCCTTCTCACCCATCACCATGCGGACCATTGCGGCGGGGTGGCGGAACTGTGCGCCCACTTTCCCGACCTGACGGTCTATGGCCCTGCGGCAGAAGCCATCCCGGGCACGACCCACCCCCTTCGCGCAGGAGACGAGATCTCCCTGACCCCCCTGGGTTTGACCCTGACGGTACTGGAAGTTCCCGGACATACCCTGGGACATGTGGCCTATCTGGGCCAGGATTGCCTCTTTTGTGGAGATACCCTGTTTGCGGCCGGTTGCGGTCGAATCTTTGAAGGAACGCCCGCCCAGATGTTTCACTCCCTGGCGCAACTGGCTGCCCTGCCTGACGAAACCGCCGTCTATTGTGCGCATGAGTACACGGTGTCCAATCTGGCCTTTGCCGCGCGGGTGGACCCGCACAATCCGGAACTCCAGAACTGGGCAAGGGAGGCTCGGGCTCAACGGGCGCGCGGGGAACCCACCCTGCCCAGCCGGATCGGTCGCGAACGGCGTGCCAATCCCTTCCTGCGCAGTGCCGATGCCGCCCTGACCCCGGCGCTGGATCATTACCTGGGCCATCCCGTGGGCACCGACCCACTGACTCGTTTCACGGTTCTACGCGCCTGGAAAAATCAGTGTTGACCCGAATTCCGGTCCTTCTGGCGCTGTTATTCTGGATAGGTCCCGGTTGGGCCCAGGACCCGCTTCCTTCCTCCCTTTCCTCGCCCACGCCGGCACTCGTGAGCGAAGACGAACCTCAGGATCCCGGCCTGGACGACCTCGATCCGTCCCCCGATCCCGAATTACCCACCCAGGCCAGCGACCAGGCGCCGCCGGGAGAGGTCTGGGACCGGATCCGCAGCGGATTCGCCCTGCCCGATCTGACGGATGAGCAGGATAGCCGGTTGGTGGCCAAACAGATTGCCTGGCTTGCCGCCCGCCCGGATTATGTGGAAAGGACCCTCAACCGCAGCCGGATGTACCTCTTTTTCATTGTCAGCGAAGTCCAGCGCCGGGGCATGCCCACCGAAATCGCGCTCCTGCCTCTGGTGGAAAGCGCCTATAACCCCCATGCCCTGTCACGCAGCCAGGCTTCGGGCATCTGGCAGTTCATCCCCTCCACGGCCCGTCTCTTCGGCCTGCACAAGGATTGGTGGTACGACGGACAAAAGGATGTGGTCGCCACCACTTACAGCGCTCTGGACTATCTCCAGCGCCTGTATGACGAATTTCACTCCTGGGACCTGGCGCTGGCAGGCTACAACTGTGGAGAAGGAAAAATCCGTCGCGAAATTGCCTACAACCGTGCCCGCCAGTTGCCTGTCGACTTTGGTCACCTCAACCTGTCCGACGAAACCCGCAATTATGTCCCCCGTCTTCTGGCCGCCAAGGCCATCGTCCTCTCCCCGGAACATTATGGCCTCATCCTTCCGCCCATTCCGGATGAACCTTACTTCTCTTCCATCACCACCCACAAGAAAATCGACACCAAGGTCGCTGCCCAACTGGCGGGCTTGAGCGTGGACGATTTTCTGATGTTGAATCCCGGTTTCAACCGGCCCCTGATCCAGCTCAGCGCCAACCGAACCACGACGATCCTGGTTCCCGTGTCCGCCGCCAGTTCCTTCATCGCACATCTGGATGACCCGGACCTCACCCTGGTGTCCTGGCAAACCCGCCAGTTGCAGCGGGGCGAGGCCATCGATCGGGTGGCCCATGAATACGGAATGAGCGGTGAGGAACTGAAACGCATCAACGGCATTGCGCCCAACCGCAGAATTGCCAGCGGCGGCGTCATTCTGGTCCCCCTTTCAAAAACGGCGGAAACCGGTTCTTCCGCCCCCCCCGCCGATCTTCCCGCCAGCCCCCCGGAGGCCGAACTCTCGGCTCCCCCCCCGAAGCATCACCCGACCCATGGGAAAACCGGCAAAAGCGCCCACCTGTCCCCTACCCCTCATGGCAGGGGCCATTCAAAACAGGGTACCCATGCCAAAGGCACGAAGCGAACTTCCTCCGCCAGAACCCGGAAGCCTTCGTCTCATGCGCCCGCCCCCTGAGAGGACAGTGGAATACCCTGAGGGACGGCTTTGAGCAACTGCTGGGTATAGGGATGGCGCGGACGCGCATAGAGGTCTTCCGCGCTCCCCCGTTCCACGACCTGCCCGGCGTACAGAACCAGGATTTCATCGGCCATGAACCGGACCACGGCGAGATCGTGGGAAATGAACAGCAGGCTGAGGTCGAGTTCGTCCTGCAGATCCCGTAACAGATTCAACACCTGAGCCTGAACCGACACATCCAGGGCAGAAACGGACTCGTCACAGATCAGCACGCGCGGATTCACCGTCAGGCAACGCGCAATGGCAATCCGTTGGCGTTGCCCACCGGAGAATTCATGGGGGTAGCGGTTCAGTGCCCGTTGGTCCAACCCGACGCGCTCCAACCAGCGCACCGCCAGTTCCAGCCGTTCGCCTGCACCGTTCCCCAGCCCCTGAAGCATGAGGGGTTCGGTCAGCAACTGGGCAACGGTGAAACGCGGGTTGAGGGAGGCAAAGGGATTCTGAAACACCATCTGTACCTGGGCCGGCCGCCCGTTCCTGCATAAGCGGATCTGTCCCGTGTCGGGGGTCAGGATACCGGCCACTATCCTGGCCAGGGTGGATTTGCCGGAGCCGGATTCGCCCACCACCCCCAGGGTACGTCCGGCCTGCAAGGTAAACCCAATGGGTTCCAGCGCCTGAAAACGGGCGCGTCGCCAGCCTGAACCCTGAATCACGAAGGACTTGCTGACCCCCGTCACTTCCAGGACCACCGGCAACGAACCCGACGGACGGGAACCGGAAGAACCCCGGGCGGGCATCAATTCCCCCTGGTCATCGATCATGGGCAAACGCGCAGGCAAATTGCCCAGCGTGGGACGGCAGGTCAGCAATGCCCGGGTATAGCCATGGCGGGGAGCCACCAGGACTTCGGCGCAGCGCCCCTGCTCCACCACCCGTCCCTGGCGCATCACCACCACCTCCTCGGCAATTTCCCCCACCAGCGCCAGGTCATGGGTAATGAACAGAATGGCCATGGACAGTTCGCGCTGCAGTTCCCGTAACAGGGTCATGATCTGCCGCTGCACGGTGACATCCAGGGCCGTGGTCGGTTCGTCGGCAATCAGCAACTGGGGATGGGTACTGATCGCCATGGCGATCATGACCCGCTGCTGTTGGCCCCCGGACAGCTGATGGGGATAAGCGGACAGCCGTGCCGCCGCATTGGCAATGCCCACCTGCGACAGGAGTTCCAGGGAACGTTGGCGTACCTGCCGCGCGGACTCGATCCCTTCTGCACGGCGCACCGATTCGCCCAGTTGCATTCCGATGGTAAATACCGGATTGAGCGAACCCTGGGGATCCTGAAAGATCATCCCCAGGGAACGCCGACGCAGAGCGCGCATGGCCTGAGGAGAGAACTCCAGAAGATTGTTCCCTTCCCACAAAATGCGACTGCGCTCGTGGATATGGGTATGGGATTGCGGGAGAAGGCGCAGAATGGAGAGCGCGGTCACCGATTTCCCGCTGCCCGACTCACCCACCAGAGCAACGGTGGCGCAGGGTGGCACGGTAAAATCGACGCCGCGCACCGCTGCCAGGGGATGATCTCCGGCACGGCGAAAGGTCACCTCGAGGTCACGCACCTCCAGCAAAGGCAAGGGCTTCACGAGTTCAACCTCGGATCGAGCGCATCCCGCAGGGCATCAGTCAGCAAACTCGAGGCGGTGACAAAAACGGCCATGGCCACCGTGGTGACCACCAGTTGCCACCACTTACCCAGGATCAGTTCGTTCTGCGCCTCGTTCAACATGCTGCCCCAGGATACCGAACTGACCGGGACGCCAAACCCCAGAAAACTGAGAATCACCTCCGATTTGATGAACCCCACCAGATTCTGGGAAAACTGGACCAGGACCACGTGACCGACATTGGGCAGGATATGTACCCACACACGCCGCCCATGGGAAGCGCCCAGGGCACCGGCAGCCAGCACATATTCCCGGGTGCGATGCTTCATGTATTCGGCCCGGACCAGGCGAAAAACCCCGGTCCATCCCGTCAGACCGAGAATCAGGATGAGGGTGCCCACCCCTTTCTGCTGAAGTACGGCAGCCACCGCAAAAACCAGCAACAGGTAGGGAATGGAGGTCAATACACCATAAAAACCATTCAACAGGTCATCAACGACCCGCCCGTAATAACCCGCCAGAGCGCCCAGGACGGTCCCGATCAGGGTGGCCACGAAAGCCGCCACCAGCCCCACCCAAACCGAGGTCTGGGTCCCCTTGAGCACCTTTTGCCCCACGTCCCTGCCCCATTTGTCCGCACCGAAAGGCAGGGTCAGGCGATACGACACAGGCTCGGGCTGGATCCGCTGTGCAGCGGCCCGCGCTTCACTCCAGAGCGGCTCCAGCGGATCGGTCCAACCATACAGGGGAACGACCAGGGTGCGATCCCAGGCCTCTCCGGCTGGCAGGGTCACCCGATTCGCGGCAGAGACGAACCAGGTCGGCGGCGCATAATTGACGGCTACCGGGTCGTTCCAGCGCGTTCCCAGCCAACCGGCCAGCACCATCCCCACCAGTACCAGATAAAATGTCACCACCCCCAGGGAAATGCGCCCCACCGGATCCCGCCACAGGCGGCGCAGGGCGAGGCTCCAGGCACTCTCAGAACGCATCGATGAATCCATTTGTACCGTCATTCCGTCCTACTCCAAACCTACCCGGGGGTCCAGCCACCGGTAACACAGATCGCCCAGAAAATTGACCGCCAGGGTGGCCATGGCCACATACACGGTGATCGCCTTGATCAGGGGGAAATCACTCCGCTCCACGGCCAGAATGATTTCCCGGCCGATGCCGGGAATGGCAAAAAACCGCTCCAGCAGAAAGGCGCCCGTCAGCAATCCGGGCAATCCCATCAGAACATTGGTCACGATCGGAATGGCCGCATTGCGCAGAACGTGCACGAACAGAATGCGTCTCTCCGACAATCCCTTGGCACGCGCCGTCCGCACAAAATCCTGATCGATCTCTTCCAGTATGAAGGAACGATAGAGCCGGATCGAGGGCGCGACACTCACGAGAAGCCCCAGCAATACAGGCAAAAGTGCATAGACCCGCAAATTGGTCAGGACGGAATCGCTCCACCCCTTGACCGGAAACCATCCCCACAGGTAGGCAAATACGTATTGCCCCACGATGATGTAGACCAAAAGACTGATCGACATGGCCACCGTACTCACCATGCGTACCCCCTGATCCAGCCAGGAACCCCGCAACGCCGCCACCAGCAGGGCCACGGCCACGGCCACCAGGGTCTCCAGGATCAGCATGGGGATCAGCAGCGTCAGGGAGGGCCCCAGCCGGGAGCGGAAAATGGCGGAGACGGGCTCATGGGTGGACCAGCTCTCCCCGTAATCCCCGCGCAAAACCTGCCCGACAAAGTCCAGAAACTGCTGCCAGAGCGGGCGGTCGAGGCCCAGTTGGTGGCGTACGTTGGCCAGGTCCTGCGCGCTGGCCATTTTGCCGGCCAGGATCGTGGCAGGGTCCCCCCCCACCCAGTTGAACAGGATGAAGACCAGCAGGATCACCCCCAGCAGAGTCAGCAGGGCCTGTCCCAGGCGCCGGACCAGAAACAGTAATCCGCTCATGTTGTTTTCTCGTCAGGGGGTTGCGCCATGCCGCTCCTCCACATCCAGGTAATTCCACACCGAAGGCAGGATCGGGTGCGCCCGGTAACCCAGCACCCAGGGCTGAGACAGGACATTGCGCAGGGCCGAGGTGCTGACCTTGGTCACCCCATACAGTTCCAGGCGGCGCGCCAACCGATGGTACAGGGCATCGCGCCGGGGGGAATCGGGCAGGGTGAGGGTTTGCTCGTAGAGTCGGTCCCATTCCGGGTCCTGATAGCAACTGGCGTTGTTCTCATGGGTATGCGGTCCGTACCAGAGTTGCATGAAATTGTCTCCATCCGGGTAATCGGCAATCCAGGCCGACAGGCGAAACTGGACCTGGCATTGCCGTTCTGCCCGTATGATGTCCGGAAACTTGAGTTTGTTGCTGGAAAACCGCAGGCCGATGCGGTCCAGGGATTTTTTCATCACCTCATCCAGTTCGCGATCCTGCGAAGAAAGTCCCGTCGTATACTGAACTTCCAGTGGCTTTCCATCCGGCTGAAGCCGATAGCCGGTTCTGTCCCGCCGGTATCCATAGGCATCGAGCAATTGATTGGCCAGCTCAGGGTCATAATTCAACAAACTCTGGTACTGGGCATCGGCGCCCGCCACGCCCGGCGGAATCGGGTAGGTGGTTCGGATCGCCTGACCCTTGTCGATGACCCGCATCATCTCGCCATCATTCATCGCCAGAAAGATGGCGCGCCGCAAGGCAATTTTGGCGGGGGTCATGCCGCCCAGCACAGGATCCTGCTGATTGATGAAGTAGTAGGCGATGGCCGGTTCCACGATCCGGTCCAGATGAACCCCGCGCCGGACCCATTCCGGACGCAACTGATCCCCACTCAGGGCCAGCGGAGAAAACTGGGCAGGAATCCCCAGGATGTCCAGTTCCCCCTTGCCAAAACTGAGCCAGGCCGACTGGGCTTCCTCGATGATCTGAATATCGATCCGATCGATCCGGGGCAGCATTTTTCCTTCCATTTGTGCCACCAGACGTCGATTCTCCGGATCATTGCCGGGAGAAAAATGCCAGACTTCGGGGCGGTAGTTGGGATTGCGGATCAATTCGATGCGCGCCGAGCGCAACCACTGTCCCAGGCGATAGGGTCCGGTCCCCACCGGATGGGATGCCGTATCCCCGGCATACGCCTCGATCACCTCCCGGGCCACGATGCCCATGACCGGCTGGGCCATGGCATGCCCGAAATTGTAGTCGGTAGTTTTCAGGTGCACGCGCACATGCCAGGGATCGAGCACCGTCAGCCCCGCCACGGGCGTGTCGTAATCAAAATGCCCGGTCGCCCGGGCCTGGGCTGCCCGCTCATCCAGTCCCTCGATTTTTCCGTCCAGCAGGAACTTGTACGGGGAACGGTTTTTGGGATCCATGAAACGCATCAGGGTATAGACCACATCGGTCGCGGTCACTTCCCGCTTCTTGCCCCGAAAAACCGGGTCAGGAGAAAAATACACGCCCTTTTTCAGGGTAAAGGTCCAGACGCGCCCCTGCCCGCTCACGCTGGGCATGGTTGCTGCCAATCGCGGCACCAGTTTGGCGGGTCGTGCCAGATAATCGTAAGTCAGCAACGATTCAAACAGTTGCTGTTCGATGGCCGCCGTGTTGAGATCGGAAGTCTGTACCGGATCAAACCCCGTTTCAGAAGCAGAGAACGCCACATGCAGAACTTTTTCCTGGGCCTGCAGCGAGGACATCCACAGCAAGGCCAGCCACAGCACCCAAACTCTTCCCCCCTTCATCCACCCCCCTCTTTCATGCCCGCTCCTCCCGATCGTCCCTGCAAAACCCACCTGCCATCCGCCCATTCTATCGCGTCCGACCGCGCCTTTCCGAAGGGAATGGTTTATCATGAGGCCCTGACAGAGGAGACCAACCCATGGGATTTTTGGCAAACAAGAACATACTCATCACCGGATTGCTGAGCAATCGTTCCATCGCCTGGGGGATCGCCCAGGCCATGCAAAGGGAGGGGGCCCGGTTGGCGCTCACCTATCAGGGCGACGCGGTGCGCGGACGGGTGGAGAAACTGGCCACGGAACTGGGGATCAGCGAACTCTATCCCTGTGATGTGGCGCAGGACGATCAGATCGAGGCACTCTTCCATTCGTTGGGACAACGCTGGGATGGACTGGATGGCATCGTTCATTCCATTGCCTTTGCTCCCCGTGAGGCCCTCAGCGGCACTTTTCTGGATTCCGTGACCCGGGAAAACTTTCGGATCGCCCATGACATCAGTTCCTACAGTTTTGCAGCCCTGGCCAAGGCGGGCGCTCCCCTCATGGCCGGTCGTCAGGGCGCCCTGCTGACCCTGTCCTATCTGGGCGCCGAGCGTTCCGTACAAAACTACAACGTCATGGGACTGGCCAAGGCCAGTCTCGAGGCCAATGTCCGTTATCTGGCACAAAGTCTGGGCCCCGGAGGCATTCGCGTCAACGGCATTTCTGCGGGGCCCATCAAAACCCTGGCTGCCGCGGGCATCGGTGATTTCGGCAAGATTCTGGGCTATGTGGAGCAAACCGCCCCCCTGCGCCGCAATATCACCATCGAGGAAGTGGGAAATGTGGCCGCTTTCCTGTGCAGTTCCCTGGCTTCTGGCGTGACGGGAGAAATCGTTCATGTGGACGGCGGTTTTTCCAGTACCGTCCCGGGCATGGGAGGCTGATTCACGGGATGAGACCGGGTGGGGGGATCTCCCCCCACCGGAAGTCAGTGCTGAGGAATCTCTCCCAGCACGCTCTTGTCCACCACCTGAATGGTGGCCTTCTGACGCAGGGCGGCCATGAACTCTTCCATGGCTTCATCCCCGTAGGCGCGCGTCAAGCCCGTTTCGGCTTCCTTCCGCGCGGCAGGTTCATCGGTACGTCCCGGCTGAATCTGGGTAACCCGCACCAGGATAAAATCGCCGTCCGGGGTGGATGCCCCCGCATAACCGGGCAGATGTCGTTCACCCACCCGAAAGGCAGGGGTCACCACGGCCGGAGGCAAACCACCGCCATAGGCCTGCTGACGGGTCAGGAGCCGCTCCCCGGACCAGGTCAGGCTGGAGTCTGCCTGGCCCGCCTGTAATTCCTTGAGTTTCTCTTCGCCTGCCCGACGGGCCAGAACCGCCGCCTGCTGCGCCTCGAGCCGTTGCTCGATGGCAGGAGTCGCCTGTTCCAGCGGTTTCAGAGTCGCCGCTTGATCCATGGTGACCCGGGCAGCCACCAGCAAACCGGGAGCCACCTCGATGGCGGGCGTATTGCGATGATCCTTGATCACCGCCGTAGAAAACAATGCCTGTTGCAACTTTGGATTGGACCAGATGCCCGTTTTCTGGTCTTTGCTGATCCCGCTGGCGGTCTGCAGCGTCAGATGAAATTTGTCGGCGGCAGGCTGCAAACTGCCGGATTGCTCATAAACCAGCGTGGTAAAAGCATCCGCCTCCTCGGAAAATTTCTGGCTGGCCTTCTGACGGCGAATCTCTGCGGTCAGTTGGGGCGTCACCTCCTCGAGACTCAAATGCTTCGCCTCATGGATATCCGTCACCTGAATCACGTGATACCCGAAGTCCGTTTCGATCGGGCCGGAGAATTCCCCTTTCTTCAGGGCAAACACAGCCTTTTCGAAGGGGGGGGTCATGGTTCCCCGGGCAAAGAATCCCAGATCCCCGCCCTGATTGGCCGAACCCGGGTCCTGGGACTCCGCCTTGGCAACCGCTGCAAACTGTTCGGGATGAGCCTGCAAACGGGTCAGCAACTGTTGGGCATGCTGTTTGATCGACTGTCGCTGGGCCGGACTGGCGCCACTGGGAACGGTGAGCAGAATATGCCGTGCCCGGCGCATTTCCTGTCCGGTCCAGCGACTCTGGTTGGCGGGATCCGCGTACGCCTTGCGTAATTCCTCGGGCAGAACCGTCACCCCCGCTGCCAGTTGATCCGCCGCCAGGGTCACATATTGAATGGAAATCTGTTCGGGAATGCGGAATTCGTCCGGGTGCGCCTGATAATATTTCCTGACCGCATCGTCGGCCAGCTTGACCTCGCCCAAAAACTGGCTCGAACTCAGGGTTGCAGTGGATACGGCGCGAATCTGTCCATCCAGTTTGAGGAAGGCATCGAGGCTCTGCTCGGGCACCCACGCCGTGGTCGTCAGGGATTCCTGTTCCAGTTGCAGTTTCAGGTCGGCGCGCAAACGCTTTTCGAACTGGGCCGGGGTCATCCCCTGAGCGCGGAGCACCTGCTCATAACGGGATTGAGAAAACTTGCCGTTTTCCTGGAACACGTCCACCCGGGAAATTTCGTCCACCAACAACTGATCCGGGATGGTCAGATGGTGATCGGCGGCGTATTCGAGCAATAACTGGCGGTTGACCAGCGCGTTCATGGCTTCATAACGCAAGGCCGGAGAATCCGCCCCGCCCGCGTTCTGCATCTGTTGTTGCTGGTTGCGCAGGGCGTCACGAAACTCTGACTGAGAAATGGCCACGCCATCCACTTTCAGCACCGTACCCCCCTCCCCGCCCTGGCGCAGATAATATTCCAGACCAAACAAGGCAAAAGGTACGGTGATCAGGGCAAGCACCACCTTGGCGACCCAGGTTTGAGACAACGAACGAAAACCATCCAGCATGAGAACCTCTCGAAACAAAAAAACCGTTGATTTCTCAACGGCCTTTGTTGTTTTGGCGGAGCGTGTGAGACGGAGCCCGCAATCCCCGACGTGACAGGCCGACACCAAAACTCATTGAATTCGGGCGATTATAGCCGTTCCATCGCCCAAAGACAACAAACCTTCGCCTTGCTCCCTCAACCGCGCCTGGCTGGGCATCAGGGGGAAGGCGGCGGGGGTGGACCATTCGATTTTTGAGGGCTCCCCCCGGTCCACCATCCCGGCGGCGGTGGCGGAATATTCATCGAGGATCCCTTCGAACGCCCCAGTTGCGCTTCCAGCACGGCATTTTCGCGCTCCTGCGCGGTGAGTTGGTCCTGAAGCACCTGCTTTTCGGCCCGATCATGCTGCGCGGCCAGAATGCGGGCCTTGAGTTCACTTTCGTCCACGGTGACCCGCGCAGTCACGGACAATTGCTCATGTCCGTCTTTCAGCAACGAAAAGTGTTCGCCGGTTTCGACGATTTTGACCATGGATGCCGTAATGACCTTGGTTTCCTCCTGAAGATCGTCGTTCTTCAGGGTCGTCCGGGTTTCAATGTACGCACCCACCTCCCGCAGCGCCCGGGCACGAATCTCGTCCATGGCATTTTTCCGGGCCGTACTGCGACTGTCCGTCTCGCCCAGGTTGTACTGCACCGTATAACTGCGGGTCCAGGTTCCCGCTTCCGCAGAGAACGCGCACAGAAGGAGCGTGACTGCCGCACCCGTCGTCCGGAATTTCAGAGGGATCATCAAAATTCATTTCCCCAGCAGTACGCAGTACAGGCTCCCTTCCTGCCCTGTAATGGTTTTTTCTTCCAGTATCTCCACGGGAGGTACGCCCCCTTCCGCGACTTCGTTGACGATGCGGGTGTAGGTCTCGCCGTTGACCTGTTCACGCCCCCCCACCGACAGGCTCTTCGCCCGGGCCATGTTGCGCCGTGCATCGATGATCGCACGCGTACGTGCGTCCGGATAGTGCAGCGAAGCGCAACCCGGGAAAGCCATGCGCCCGGAGAACATGACCCCGTTGGTTGCCGACTCCCATCCGGCTTGCGCGCTCAGGGTAGATCCTCCGAGCAGCGCGACCAGCAGATTAGTTACCCGCATGATCGGGATTGGGAGGGGGTGGGGACATCGCATCCCCCGGACCGGGTCCCTCGCTCACGCTGGACGGGGCAGACCCGGCGGCAGGGGGGGCAGTGGATTCAATCACGGTCGTGGTCGTGAAGGGGGTTCCCGGCGGAAGCGTCTGTGCGGGTTGGGCGACCCGTTGTGCATTCTGTTTTTGCAATTTGTCCAACCGACCGGACAATTCGTCGAAGGCATGCTTGATATCTTCGCTCGATGCGCTGGAGCCACGTTCCTGAAGGACGCGATTCACCTGATTGTAGGGCAATTTCAGCAGAACATAGGCCGTATACGACCCATCCACCGGACGGACATTCTGGTGAATCACCTCAAAGCCCACGATGGGCACCTGACTGACCAGACTGTCGATCATTTGCGTGTATTGCGACTGGCTATAGTTGCCACTCTTGTCCTGTGAATACTGTTGCTCCGAGCCCGAGAGAAGTTGATTGTAGTTTTTTGCCAATCCGTATTCGCCATCCAGCATGGCCTTCCGGATGGCCAGGCGGATCGTGTCGGACTCGCCGATCCCCACGGCATATACCCCGTCATCATCCGGGGGCGGGGCCTGTATCGCCCACTCCGGGATCTTGGAAATATTCGTTTCAAGACGCTTCTGTTCGGCCGCCCGCTGATCCGCGGCAGCCTGGGTATGGATTTTCACGGCAGCAGCCTCATCGGCCGCGGTTTCCTTCATGCTATTGCTGCTCGAACAACCCGACAGGGCAACCAGGGCGCCGAGCACGCACAGGGCAATGACTTTCTTGTTCATCACAGATCTCCCAAGAGTTTGTGCTTGCCCATTGTACACATGAAGCACGCCAACAAACCAGATACACAAGGTTACAGATGGACCTTTCCAGATCCGCCCCACGGACTGAACTTCTGCTATAGTACGACCATCATGCACCGAAAAGAAATTCGCCTGAAAATTTCCCTGGTTGTCATCATGCTGCTGGCCTGGAGTCAGTTCGTGGTTGCAGCGCACGCCTGTTCCCGGCTGTCTCCTGCCGCCAACGATCTGGTCAGGATGCCCGCGACCATGCAGGCGAACTGCAGCGGGATGGACGGCCCATCCGGGACGAAAGGCTCCCCTTCCCAGTGTTGCCTTGCCCATTGCGAACAATCCGCGCAATCCCATCAAGTCTCCGTTCCCGACCTTCCCTCGGTGAGTCTGGTCGCGCTCTTTGCAGTCCCCGCCATGGATCCCCGCGGCCCATGGTCTTCCCCCCTCATTCGCCCCTCCTTCCTTTTCCTGACGGAGGGCTCGCCGCCGCTCCGCATCCGATATCAGGTTTTCCGGATCTAGATCTTCCCTGCAAGTTCAGGTCGTGTCGCTTTGGGTTTGCGACGCGGATTTCTGTTGCTTGTCGGAGGCAAGATCATCATGTCAACACTACGGATTACCCCTCGCTGGCCACTCGTGCTGGCGATTCTGCTGGCGACCTGGGCCCCGGTCAGCCAGGCACTGACCTATCAGGAGGCCCTGGATATCGCGGAATCCCGCGCTTCGGAACTGAAGGCCCGCCAAAATACCGTCTCTGCCGCCCAGGCGGCACGCATCTCGGCAGGGGAATTGCCTGACCCGAAACTGGTGATGGGCGTGGATAACCTGCCGGTACAAGGCTCCGAGGCCTGGAGCACCACCCGTAATTTCATGACCATGCAGCGCGTTGGCGTCATGCAGGAAGTCACCAATGGCGATAAGCGCGAGGCCGCACAACGCCTGGCGGATACCAGGATCGCCCAGGCTGACGCCGAACTGGAGATCGAGCGTCTGTCTGTCAAACGGCAAACCCGACTGGCTTGGCTCAAGGTCTATTTTTTACAGCAGCAACGCGCTCTGCTGGATCAGATCGAGGCAGAAAATCATCTGCTCAGCACCGCCGTTACGGCGCGATTGGCCTCGGGACGGGGCAAAGGCGGCGATAGCCTGCAGTCCCGTCAGGAATTCATTGCGCTGGAGGACCGACGCGATGATCTGGAGCGGGACTTGACCAAGGCACGGGCCGAGTTGGCCCGCTGGGTGGGTGCGATCGCCACCGAACCCCTGACCGGCCCTCCCCCTGCGTATACGCCCAATCCGGAACATTTGCGGCACAACCTGAATCGTCATCCCGATATCGCCATTTTCGGGATCCAGGAGGATTCGGGAAAGGCCGAGGTGAACCTGGCCGAAGCAGCCAAAAAACCCGACTGGGCGGTGGAACTGGATTACGAACATCGTGCCCCTCTCTTTGGCGACATGATTTCGGTTCAATTCACCTTTGACCTGCCCATCTTTGCCAAGACCCGCCAGAATCCCCAGATCGCTGCCCGCGAGCAGGAACTCGAGCGCGTCAGTGCCGAACGCGAAAGCATGGTGCGTGATCATATTGCCGCTCTGGAAGCCCTGTTGGCAGAGCAGACCGCAGTGGTGCGTCAGATCGATCGCATCGACCAGGACTGGTTGCCGCTGGGACAACAGAAGGTCGATCTGACTCTGGCAGGGTACCGTGCAGGGCAGGAACCGCTGACCTCGGTCCTCGACGCGCGCAAGTTTCTCATCGACACCCGCATGAAACGCATCGATTTGGCAGCACGGCGCGCTGCCATAGAAACCGAATTGAGTTACCTGTCCGAGGAAATCAAACCATGAATCCAAAACAGATGGTCCTGATGGGCGCTGCCGTTGTGGCTCTGGTCGCCGTGGGCGCTGGTGCGGGCTACCGGTTTGCCATGACCCGACCCGTGGTCATGGCCAATAAAACGCCCGTCGCGGAGGCTCCCGGACAGTCTGTCCTGTATTGGTACGACCCCATGAAGCCGGACCAACATTTCGACAAACCCGGCAAATCCCCCTTCATGGATATGGAACTGGTCCCCATGTATGGCGGGGGTAACCCGGTGGACAGTGGCGTATCCATCGACTCCCGGCTGACGCAGAACACGGGGGTGAGGCTGGCCACTGTGGAGAAGGGTCAACTGGGGCGCGGACTGGAAGTCGTCGGGACCCTCGCCTTCAATGATCGTCTGGTGACGGTGATACAGGCACGCACGGGCGGATTGGTGGAGCGGGTATATGCCCGCGCCCCCAACGACGTGATCCCGGCCGGTGCGCCCCTCGCCGATCTGCGTGTGCCAGAGTGGTACGGCGCCCAGATGGAATACCTGTCCCTGCGCCAGGCCGGTGACCCCGGACTGGCGGGCGCGGCGCGCACGCGACTGCTGCAACTGGGCATGAGTGAGTCCCTGGTGGCTCAAATAGAAAAGTCCGGAGAACCGCGAGCCGTGGTGACCATAGCGGCACCGCAGGGCGGGGTATTGCTGGAACTCGATCTCCGGGCAGGCATGACCATCCTGCCCGGCCAGACCTTGGCACGCATCAACGGCTTGAACAGTGTGTGGCTGGATGCCGAGGTTCCGCAGGCACAAGCGGCAGGTCTGGCGGTGGGCCAACCGGTATCGGCCACTTTCACGCCCTGGCCGGGGCGCGTGTTCGCGGGCCGGATCCGTGCCTTGCTGCCAGCGCTGGAACAGGATGCCCGCACCTTGCAAGTCCGGACGGAATGGTCCAACCCGGAGGGCAGGTTACGCCCGGGAATGTATGCCCAGGTCCATTTACAGAAAGCCCTGGGCCCCGACCGGGTGCTGGTTCCTTCTGAAGCCGTCATCGCCACAGGCAAACGGAATGTGGTCATCGTGGCCGGAGACGGGGGGCATTTTCGTCCGGCCGAAGTGACGGTGGGCCACGAAGATGGGGGCAAAACGGAGATTCTCGCGGGTCTTCAGCCCGGCGAGAAAATCGTGGTCTCGGGCCAGTTCCTGATCGACTCCGAGGCCAGCCTCAAAGGTGTGCTGGCCCGCATGGAGAAGTCGGGAGAACAGAAATGATCGCCCACCTCATCCGCTGGTCCGTACGCAACCGGTTTCTGGTCTTGCTGGCCACGCTGGCTCTGACCGCCTGGGGCGTGTGGTCGATACGCACGACTGCTGTGGATGCGCTGCCGGACCTCTCCGATGTCCAGGTCATCATTCGTACCTCGTGGCCGGGCCAGGCCCCCCAGATCGTCGAGGATCAGATCACTTATCCGCTGGCCGCCACCATGCTTTCGGTACCGGGCGCCAAAACGGTGCGCGGTTATTCGTTTTTTGGAGACTCCTTCGTCTATGTGCTGTTCGAGGAGGGAACGGATCTTTATTGGGCACGCTCCCGGGTCCTGGAATATCTCAATCAGATGCAGGGGAAATTGCCCACCGGAGCGCGCACCGCGCTCGGACCGGACGCCACGGGGGTGGGCTGGATTTTCGAGTATGCGCTGGTGGATCGGACGGGCCGACACGATCTGGCCGAACTGCGCAGTTTGCAGGACTGGTTTCTCAAGTACGAATTGAAAAGTGTTCCGGATGTGGCCGAAGTGGCTTCGGTGGGGGGCATGGTGCGCGAGTACCAGATCGTGCCGGACCCCGTGCAGTTGGCTGCCTACCATATCACCTCGGACCAGTTGATCGCGGCACTGCGCAACGGCAATCAGGAGGCTGGCGGGGGCGTGGTGGAACAGGGTGAAGCGGAGTACATGGTGCGCGCCACCGGCTATTTAAAAACCCTGGAGGACTTTCGCCACATTCCGGTGGCCCTGCCCAAGTCCGGCATCCCGGTGTATCTGGGTGATGTGGCGCGGGTTCGACTGGGTCCGGAAATGCGCCGTGGGATCGCCGAACTCGATGGCCAGGGTGAAGTGGCAGGGGGCGTGATCATCCTGCGTTCCGGCAAGAATGCGCGAGAAACCATTGCCGCCGTCAAAACCAGACTTGCCGTCCTCGAAAAAAGTTTGCCCCCGGGGGTAGAAGTCGTCATCACCTACGACCGCAGTCAACTCATCGATCGTGCCGTGAAAAATCTCGACCATAAATTGATCGAGGAATTTGTCGTGGTGGCGGCAGTCTGCGGACTATTCCTGTGGCATCTGAGATCCGCGTTGGTAGCCATCATCTCGCTTCCCCTGGGCGTACTCACCGCCTTCATCCTGATGCGCTATCAGGGGATCAACGCCAACATCATGTCCCTGGGCGGAATTGCCATTGCGGTGGGCGCCATGGTGGATGCGGCGGTGGTCATGATCGAAAACGCTCATAAAAAGATCGAATCCTGGCGACGGCAACACCCAGGGTGCACGCTGGAAGGGCCGGAACACTGGCAGGTGGTGACCGACGCCGCCGTGGAGGTTGGCCCTGCCCTGTTTTTCAGCCTGATCATCATCACTCTCTCCTTCCTTCCCGTATTCACCCTGGAGGCTCAGGAAGGTCGAATGTTTGCCCCCCTGGCTTTCACCAAAAGTTATGCCATGGCAGGCGCAGCCGCCCTGGCCGTGACCCTGATTCCCATCCTGATGGGTTATCTGATCCGTGGTCACATTCCGGATGAAGCGCGCAATCCGCTCAATCGCTGGCTGATCGCGGCTTATCATCCCTTGCTGGACAGGGTGCTGCGCCGCCCCGGAACCACTTTGCTGATCGCGTTGGGGTTTCTGGCGACCACGCTGTGGCCGATTTCACAGCTGGGAGGTGAATTCATGCCGCCACTGGATGAGGGAGACCTGCTCTACATGCCTTCCGCCTTGCCCGGATTATCGGCAGCCAAGGCTGCCGAACTGCTCCAGCAGACGGATCGCCTGATCAAGACCGTACCGGAAGTCGCTCATGTATTTGGCAAGGCGGGGCGCGCTGAAACGGCCACCGACCCGGCGCCAATGGAGATGTTCGAAACCACGATCCAGTTCAAACCCCATGACCAATGGCGCCCGGGATTGACCCCGGAATCGCTGGTGGCCGAGTTGGACAAGGTCGTCCGGGTGCCGGGGCTCTCCAATGTCTGGATCCCCCCCATTCGCAATCGCATCGACATGCTCGCCACCGGGATCAAAAGCCCTATCGGGGTAAAGGTTTCCGGTCCCGACATCGCCACCATCGAAACCGTTGCGCTGGCCGTGGAACGAGTGGCCAAATCGGTGCGCGGGGTTTCCTCCGCGTTTGCGGAAAGGCTTTCGGGCGGCCTTTACATCACGATCGATATCGACCGGGAAAAAGCGGCACGCTATGGCCTCAACATCCGCGATGTCCAATCCGTGGTCACCCACCTGATCGGCGGCGAAGCCGTGGGAGAAACCGTCGAGGGAACCGCACGGTACCCCATCAACGTACGTTATCCCCGCTCCGACCGAAATACTCTGGAAGCCCTGCGTCAACTACCCTTTGTCACTGCCGGTGGACAGTGGATCACGCTCGGGACCGTGGCCCGGTTACATTACAACGAAGGCCCCCCCATGCTGAGAAGCGAGAATGCACGCCTGGCCAGTTGGGTCTATGTGGATGTGCGTGACCGCGATCTGGCCTCCACCGTGGAGGACCTGCGCCGGGCCATCGCTCAGGAAGTTCCTTTGCCCGCCGGCGTCAGCGTGGCCTATTCGGGTCAATTCGAATTTCTCGAGCGCGCCAATGAACGCCTCAAAGTGGTGGTCCCCGCCACGCTGCTCATCATTTTTGTGCTGCTCTATCTGACCTTTCAACGCGTGGATGAAGCACTGTTGATCATGGGTACGTTGCCCTTCGCGCTGACCGGCGGAGTCTGGTTGTTGTACCTGCTGCATTACAACCTTTCCGTCGCCACCGCGGTGGGATTCATCGCGCTGGCCGGGGTATCGGCGGAGTTTGGCGTCATCATGCTGATCTATCTCCGACAGGCACTGGAAGCGCGCCTGGCAACCGGGGCTCCCCTGACCCGTACGGTTCTCGAGGACGCCATCCGGGCAGGCGCCGTCCTCCGGGTTCGTCCCAAGGCCATGACCGTGGCAGTCATCCTGGCGGGGCTCTTGCCCATCCTGTGTGGGAGCGGGACGGGTTCCGAAATCATGAGTCGCATCGCGGCCCCCATGGTCGGAGGCATGCTCACCGCCCCCTTGCTGTCCATGTTCATCATCCCGGCCGCCTACCGGCTGATGCGGTTGCGAAGAAATGGTTCCAAATAAGCAGCGGTGCGGCCGGGCTGCTTTGATTATCGGCCGCTTTTGAAAAAGGAGAAATAAACGATGTCTCAATTGAACTCTCTGCTGGTCGCCCTTGGGCTTTCACTGGTGTTCCCGGCTCTGGCCGACGGTATGAACGAGATGCCTCCCATGCAAGGAAGTGCAATGGGAAACGGCGCTGAGATGACCTCAAAAATGGCACATGGAATTGGCACGGTGAAGGGCGTAGATACCAAAAAAGGCACGATCACTCTTGCTCACCAACCCATAAAGGAATTGAATTGGCCTGCCATGACCATGACCTTCAAGGTCGCAAAATCAGAGTTGCTTAATGGCGTTACCGTTGGACAGCATGTGAATTTTACATTACAAGGAAACGATATGAACCCTGTAGTTACAGCGATCAGCATCACCAAATAGTCAGTGGAATCCTCCCCGACCTCAGCCTTTGTCTGCCAGGGGCTGGCTGTAACTGGGAGCCTGTACAACCGAACCCTGAACGACCGGTTCGGTTGACGCTGGGTCGCAGCGGCGACATCACCAACGCTCAACATTGCAAAGTCGAGGTGTATCTCCCCGGCGTGGGCTGGGTGTCGGCGGAACCCGCCGCCCATTCCGGGGCCACACCCCGTGCCCGAACCCGCTTCCCTCTTGCTCATCGGTGTGGGGCTCCTGGGTTTGGCATCGGTTTTCAGGCGCAAGGGAACGACCTCCAGGTTCCACTGAGCAGAAATACTCCGCCGGAACACCAAAAAAAAACCGCTGATTTCTCAGCGGTTTTTTTTGTTGCTTGGCGGAGTGGACGGGACTCGAACCCGCGACCCCCGGCGTGACAGGCCGGTATTCTAACCAACTGAACTACCACTCCTTTCAACTTTTGACCGGCGAATGAGACCCGGTATCTGGTGGGTGCTGAGGGGCTCGAACCCCCGACATTCGCCTTGTAAGGGCGACGCTCTACCAACTGAGCTAAGCACCCAAAGACCGCTAGTTTACACTATCCTTGAGAACTTTGCCAGCCCTGAATTTTGGAACTTTTGCCGCTTCGATCTGGATGGTCTCCCCTGTACTGGGGTTACGTCCGGTACGCGCTGCCCGTTTCCCCACGTGAAACGTCCCAAACCCGACCAGAGAAACCTGTCCGCCCTTCTTGAGCGTCGACTGAATGGCGCTGATCGCTCCCTCCAGAGCCCGTCCCGCAGCCGCTTTAGAAATATCTGCCGCCTCAGCCATCTGTTCGATCAGTTCACTTTTGTTCACCTGGAATACCCCTTATTGTTAGTTAGGAACAACAACAGACCTCTTCATCCTGCACGGGATGTTTCTCCTCAGGACGCATCGCCCTTTATAAGGGGCAACGCGCCCTCTGTCAACCATTTTTCGGCAAGTTGTTACAAATTAATGCGTGATACCCGCAGGCGTGACCGCGGCTTCCCCATGGGGCTTCAGGGGGGTCGCCGCGGCAGGAACGGGGGTAAGCGACTCTCCCGGACTCGCCTCCGGCAAGGGAACCGGTTCGCGTTCCAGGGCCAGGGCCAGAACCTGGTCGATCCAGCGCACCGGATGCAACTCCAGACGTCCCTTGATATTGTCCGGGATTTCCACCAGATCCTTGCAGTTTTCCTGGGGGATCAGGACGGTCCGGATCCCCCCACGATGGGCGGCCAGCAATTTTTCCTTGAGGCCACCGATGGCCAATACCTCGCCCCGCAGGGTGATCTCCCCCGTCATGGCCACATCGGCCCGCACCGGAATGCCTGTCAACACGGAAACCATGGCTGTGGTGATGGCCGTCCCCGCACTCGGTCCGTCCTTGGGCGTCGCGCCTTCGGGCAAGTGGATGTGAATATCGGATTTTTCATAGAAATCGGGCGGAATGCCCAGGCGCGTGGCGCGGCTGCGCACCACACTGAGCGCGGCCTGGATGGATTCCTGCATGACCTCCCCCAGTTTCCCGGTGGTGGTCATTTTGCCTTTTCCGGGCACCCGGGCCGCCTCGATGGTCAACAATTCACCGCCCACTTCCGTCCAGGCCAAACCGGTCACCTGTCCCACCTGGTTGGTTTTTTCCGCCACCCCAAAGGTGTAGGGGCGAACGCCCAGATATTTTTCCAGATTGCGCGAAGTCACTGCCACCTTCCCGGTTTTTTTCGACAAAAGCAGATGCTTGACTACCTTCCGGCAGATCTTTGCAATTTCGCGATCGAGCGCGCGTACGCCCGCCTCCCGCGTGTAATATTGGACGATGTCGCGCAGCGCCCCCTCTGCCACCGAAATTTCATCTTCCTTCAACCCATTGGCTTTCAACTGTTTGGGCAGAAGGTACTGACGCGCGATATTGATCTTCTCGTCTTCCGTATACCCCGACAGCCGAATCACCTCCATCCGATCCAGCAGGGGGGATGGAATATTCAGGGTATTGGCCGTCGCGACGAACATCACGTCAGACAGGTCGTATTCCACCTCCACATAGTGATCGGTAAAGGTATGATTCTGCTCCGGGTCCAGGACCTCGAGCAAAGCCGAAGAAGGATCCCCCCGGTAATCCTGCCCCATCTTGTCCACTTCATCCAGAAGAAACAGGGGATTGCGCACCGCCACCTTGGTCAGGCTCTGCAGAATTTTCCCCGGCATGGCGCCGATATAGGTCCGACGATGTCCGCGAATCTCCGCTTCATCCCGTACGCCACCCAATGCCATGCGCACGAACTTGCGGTTGGTGGCGCGGGCGATGGATTTCCCCAGGGAAGTTTTTCCGACGCCCGGCGGCCCCACCAGGCACAGGATCGGAGCCTTGACCTTGTCCACCCGGGCCTGAACGGCCAGGTATTCGACAATCCGTTCCTTGACCTTGTCCAACCCGAAATGATCCTGGTCCAGTATCTTTTCACAGTTGGCCAGATCCGAACTGACCCGGGTTTTCTTTTTCCAGGGCAGTGCCACCAGGGTATCGATGTAGTTACGCACCACCGTGGCCTCCGCCGACATGGGCGACATCAGACGCAATTTCTTGAGTTCTGCCTCGACCTTGGACTGGGCTTCCTTGGACATGTGTGCCGCGCGGATCTTTTTTTCCAGATCCTCGATATCCGCACCATCCTCATTGTCTCCCAACTCCTTCTGGATGGCCTTGACCTGTTCATTGAGATAGTATTCGCGCTGGCTTTTCTCCATCTGGCGTTTGACGCGCCCCCGGATGCGCTTCTCCACCTGCAGGATGTCGATTTCGCTTTCCAGCAGGGAAAGCAATTGCTCGATACGCTTGCGGATATCGAAAAGAGCCAGAATCTCCTGTTTTTGCTCCAACTTCAGAGGCACATGGGTGGCCACCGTGTCGGCCAGACGTCCCGCCTCCTCGATACTGGAAAAAGAACTCAACACCTCCTGAGGAATCTTCTTGTTCAGTTTGACGAATTGCTCGAACTGTCCCAGCAAGGTACGGCGCAGGGCTTCCAGTTCGGGATGATCGCCGGAGGATTCCTGGATGGGCGTCGCCACCCCAAGAAAATGGGATTGATTGGGTTCCGTGACCTCACTCACCGTCACCCGCTGGACGCCTTCCACCAGCACCTTGACCGTGCCATCCGGCAATTTCAGCAATTGCAGGATCGTGGCAATGCTCCCCACGTCATACAACTCATCCACACCGGGATCATCATTGGAGGCAGATTTCTGTGCCACCAGCAGGATATTCTTGCCCGCTTCCATGGCCAGTTCCAGAGCTCGAATGGATTTGAGGCGACCCACGAAGAGGGGAATGACCATATGAGGGAAAACAACCACATCCCGCAGAGGAAGCAGAGGTAATTGCACGGATTCCTGAGTGACTGTACTCATAAGAGATAACCTCTGAAAGTTGAACCTGACAACAGATGGGGGAAATCCTCAGAGGTTTCAAGAGGGACAGCCTTAAACCCCCACCACCTTTTGTGTATCGGCATAAATCAGCAGGGGAGAACCATCCGACAGGATGCAGTTTTCGTCCACCACCACCTTGCTGACATTCTGACGGGTCGGTAGTTCAAACATCGTATCCAGCAGCGCGTGTTCGATGATGGAACGCAGGCCCCGGGCTCCGGTCTTGCGTTGCAGGGCCTTGCGCGCAATGGCCTGAAGTGCGCCGGGACGAAATTCCAGTTCCACGTTCTCCATGGAAAACAATTTCTGAAACTGGCGCGTCAGCGCATTCTTCGGTTCCGTCAAAATCTGGATCAAAGCCTCCTCATCCAGTTCCTCGAGGGTTGCCAGCACCGGCAGGCGACCCACGAATTCAGGAATCAGGCCAAACTTGATCAGATCTTCCGGTTCCACTTCAGACAATGCCTGGGTCAATCCCCGGTCGTCCTTTCCCATCACTTCTGCGCCAAAACCGATGCCCGACCGGTCCGAACGGTTTCGAATGACCTTGTCGAGCCCGCCAAAGGCTCCCCCGCAGATAAACAGGATGTTGGTGGTATCCACCTGCACGAACTCCTGGTTGGGGTGCTTGCGTCCACCCTGGGGAGGCACGGAAGCCGTGGTTCCCTCGATCAGTTTGAGCAGGGCCTGTTGTACCCCTTCGCCGGAGACGTCGCGGGTGATGGAGGGATTGTCCGACTTGCGTGAAATCTTGTCGATTTCATCGATGTACACGATCCCCCGCTGCGCCTTCTCCACATCATAGTCGCATTTCTGAAGCAGTTTCTGGATGATGTTTTCCACGTCCTCACCCACATAACCTGCTTCCGTCAGGGTAGTGGCATCCGCAATCACGAAGGGAACATTGAGCAGACGCGCCAGAGTCTGGGCCAGCAAGGTCTTGCCGGACCCCGTCGGGCCAATCAGGAGGATGTTGCTCTTGGACAACTCGATGTCCTTGTCCTTGCCGTGATGGCGCAAGCGTTTGTAGTGGTTGTACACCGCCACCGCCAGAATCTTCTTGGCCCGTTGCTGGTGAATCACGTATTGGTCCAGTATGTCGGCGATTTCCTGGGGAGTCGGCAAATCCGCCTTTACCTGGCGCGCATCGGCATCCTGAATCTCCTCACGAATGATGTCATTGCACAATTCGATACATTCATCACAAATGAATACCGAAGGACCTGCAATCAACTTGCGCACTTCATGCTGGCTCTTGCCGCAGAAGGAACAATAAAGCAATTTTTCGCCGCCGTTTTTGTCGCTCATTTCTCTTTACCCAGTCTCCGAATTCCGATCAATTCGTTCAAGAACTCGCTATTTCCCCACGTCGGCTCAATACCCGATCCACCAAACCGTAGTCCAGTGCTTCCTGCGCGTTCATGAAATTATCACGATCCGTGTCCTTTTCCAAGTCCGTCACCTGTTTACCGGTGTGATGAGCCAGAATCTCGTTCAGGCGATGGCGGAGGTACAGGATTTCCTTGGCCTGGATTTCGATGTCGGAAGCCTGCCCCTGCGCGCCCCCGGAGGGTTGATGGATCATGACCCGGGAATTGGGCAACGCGTAACGTTTCCCCGGAGCCCCGGCCGCCAGAAGAAAGGCGCCCATGCTGGCCGCAATGCCCATGCAGGTGGTACTGACATCGGACTTGATGAACTGCATCGTGTCATAAATGGCCAACCCGGCAGAAACCGAACCGCCGGGGGAGTTGATGTACAGATGAATGTCCTTGTCCGGGTTTTCAGACTCCAGAAACAACAACTGAGCCACGACAATGTTGGCCACCCCATCGTTCACCGGGCCCACCAGAAAAATCACCCGTTCCTTCATCAGGCGGGAGAAAATGTCGAAGGCCCGTTCGCCCCGTCCGCTTTGTTCCACTACGGTGGGGACCAACCCCAGCCCTTGAATATCCATGTATTCCCCCATTTGATTGGTTATGACGGATTTTTACCCGGGATTCTGGAGTAGGACCCCCTGGTGCCCAAAAAATTCCTCAACCTGCCTGAACTGAACGAGTCATGTCTTCAAAGGAACGCACCACGTCGCTGACCGCGACCTGATCACACACCCAACGCACAACCGCTTCTTCCAGGGCCAGGTTTTCCACTTGCTGACGCTGGGCCGGATTCTGGGTGTACCATTGCACCACTTCCTCGGGGCGCTCATAGGCCGACGCCATTTCCTCGATGAGTTCCTGAACCTGTTGCGCACCGGCGGAAATTTCAGCCCGTTTGACCAACTCGGCCACGATCAGACCCAAAGTCACCCGCCGCCGGGCAGAAGCCTCGAACAGGGTATCCGGCATGTCGGGCAACTGTCTTCCCGGGGCCTGGTCCTGCATTTCTTCCTGGGCATTCTGGCGCATGCGGTGAATTTCGTTGTACACCAACACCTGGGGTACGGGAATGGGTGCGACCTGGAGCAGGATTTCCATGACCTGTTCCTTGACCAGCGTACGAATCTTCTGACGAACTTCCCGTTCCAGATTCAAACGCAATTCCTGACGCAACTCCGCCACGCCCCCTTCCGTGACCCCGACGGAACGCAGGAAATCCTCGTCCAGTTCAGGAAGAACGGGCGCCGCCACTTCGCGCACCCGGACCAGAAAGGAAACTGTTTTACCCGCCAGTTCAGCGGCCGGGTAATCGGCAGGAAATTCCAGGGGAAAGGTTTTTTCCTCGCCAGCGCGCATCCCCAGCAAAGCCCGTTCAAAGTCGGCCAGAAAACGTCCACTCCCCAGCACCAGTGACACGTCCTGCCCCTTGCCACCGGCAAATTCCACGCCCTCCAGCGTTCCGGTGAAATCGACCCGTACCCGATCCTCGTTCTGGGCGGCCCGTTCCACAGCCTCATACTGAACCCGTTGACGGCGCAGGACATCGAGAGTACGCTCGATATCCTCCTCGCTCACCGTCACAACCGGTTTCTCGATGGTGTAGCCGGTCCATTCTCCCAGCACCACTTCGGGATAGACCTCAAAAATCGCCGCGAATTCGAAGGTATCGGCCTGTTCCGTGGCGGTCGCCTCAAACCGGGCGGGTCCGGCCACCCTCAATTCCTGGGAGCGGACTGTTGCGCCGAAGTGACCCTGCGCCATCTCGTTCAGCACTTCATCCTGAACCTGCGCACCATACTGCTGAACCACCAGACGATAAGGCACCTTACCAGGACGAAACCCTTGCATACGCACCGTCCGTGCCAATTTTTTGAGACGCTGTTCCGTCAACGCATGTACGTCGGCCAGAGGCAATGCCAATTGCAGGCGACGTTCGAGGGGGGGGGTGTTCGGGTTGTCCATGGTTACCTTGCCTTAGAATATTGACCTGAACCGATCATTATACGAAAACCTTTCCCCCTTGACCACTCCCCTGTTCCCGTACTCAGGGCAACAGGCGGATCACGGTTCCATCCCGCCGCGGATCGGCAGCGCCCTGGCGCTCGTGGGTTTGCGGGTTTTCACCCACCCACTGCACCGAACCCAGAGGAATCTCGCTCACCGTCACCTCATGTCCGCGCGCACGCAGTTGATCGAGGACGGCAGGGGCAAGGGATTTTTCCACCAGCGTATGGCCCTGTGCATCCATGACCGCATAACGTGGCAGATTCAAGGCCGCTTCCGGGGTCAGCGCATCATCCAGCAGATCCTGGGTCATTTCGAGGACAGTGCTGATGATGCTGACGCCGCCTGGGGACCCATAGGCCGATACCCACTGATCGCCCTTGAAAACCAGGGTAGGAGCCATGCTGCTCCGGGGCCTGCGCTGCGGGCGCACATCGTTGGCGCCAGGATCCCCCGGCCCGGCCTGGGGTTTCAGGTTGAAGTCCGTCAGTTCACTGTTCAGAAAAAATCCATACCCCGGTACCAGAATCCCGCTGCCCCAGGGCGCCTCCACGGTACTGGTCACGCTCACCACATTTCCCTCATGATCCACCACGGTGAACTGGGTGGTGTTCGTTCCCTCGGGCCAGGTACCAGGAAGCACATCCTTCATCCGCTTCCCGCGTTCCAGACGCCGGGATTGCTGCGCCAGATAAGGCGGTGAAAGCAAATGCCCGAGGGGAATCGGGGTGGCGGCCGGATCTCCCAGCCAGCGTGCCCGATCCGCCATGGCCAGACGCAGGGCTTCGATGGTCAGATGTATTTCGTCCGGATCTCCCGCCCCCAATCCCGGAAGCGTTCCCAACCGGAAGGGAGCCAGGGTTTGCAGCGCCTGCAATACAGCCACCCCCCCCGAAGAAGGAGGCGGCATGGTCACGATCCGGTAGCCCCGATATTCTCCTTCCAGGGGCGCTCGCCAAACCGGCCGATAATGCGCCAGATCCTCCAAGGACATACGCCCCTGGCCCGCCGGTCCCGCCCGTGTTCGACGCTGGGCAACCACCATGGCACGGGCGATCTCCCCCTCATAAAACACCTTGGGCCCCATACGTGCGATGAGGCTCAGGGAATGGGCCAGTTCCGGCTGGACCCAGCGTTGTCCCAGGGAGCGGACCTGCCCCTGGGCATCCCGGGTCAGGGCACGGGCTTCCGGTTGCAGCGCGGCCCGGGAACTCTGCAGGGAATGGGCCAGATAGGGTGTAATGACGATGCCTTTCCGGGCGTAGTCAATGGCGGGTTGCAAAGACTGGGCAAGCGTCAGATGGCCCCAGCGTCGACGCAGCGCTTCGACTCCCGCCAGGGTGCCGGGCACGCCCACCGCGATGCCACTGGTGGATGCCTCCAGATAATTCAGTCGGGAAAACTGGTCCGGGGTATCGGCGCGCGGCGCGACCTCGCGGGCATCCAACGCATAAACCTGGTGGGTCGCCGCCCGGTACACCAGAAAAAACGCCCCTCCGCCGATTCCCGAGGATTGGGGCTCCACCACATCGAGGGCAAACTGGATGGCTGCCGCCGCATCCACGGCGTCCCCTCCGCGTTCCAATGCCCATGCCCCCGCCTCCGCTGCCAAAGGGTGAGAGGTGGCAATGACCGCCTCACCGGCAGACCAGACGTACTGGGTGACGAGCATGCCCAGCAGCCACTGCCCCAGCCGTTTTCCGAGGAGCGGCCAGTCCGGTCTCATGAAGGCGGGATGTCCTTCGGGGTTTCGGCAGAGTTTGCGCGCCGGGAATGACGTTTTTGCCATTGGCGGGTCCCCCACAGAACATAGCCGGAAACGGCGTAGATCAGGAAAAAGCCCCAGAGGACGCGGGACTGATCCAGGCTCAGCACGACGAACAGCAGCAGAATCAGCAAGGCTGCCCAGAAAGGGACGCTGCGGCGCAGGTTGAGATCCTTGAAACTGTAAAAACGAACGTTGGAGACCATGGACAATCCGGCAAACAAGGTGATCACCCAGGCCACCCAGGCCACCTGGGGTCCTTCCAGCTGGTAGTCGGAGTGCAATACCCACACCATGCCGGCCAGCAAGGCCGCTGCCGAAGGACTGGGGAGACCGGTGAACCAGCGTTTGTCCGCCACCCCCAGTTGAGTGTTGAAACGGGCCAGGCGCAGGGCAGCCCCGGCGCAATAGACGAAGGCCGCCAGCCAGCCCAGTTTGCCCATGCCGCGCAATGCCCAGTCGTACATGACCAGAGAAGGCGCAGCGCCGAAAGACACCATGTCCGAAAGACTGTCGTATTCCGCCCCGAACGCACTCTGGGTATGGGTGAGACGAGCCACTCGCCCATCCAGGCCATCCAGGACCATGGCGATGAAGATGGCCTGGGCCGCCAATTCAAAATGCCCGTTCATCCCCTGCACGATGGCAAAAAACCCGGAAAACAGAGAGGCCGTGGTAAACAGGTTGGGGAGCAGGTAAATTCCCCGACGCTGGTGAGTCGCGCCGGGGCCCATTCCCCCGGCAGGTTCCTCGGGCTTGGGCATGCTCATGACGGTCTGGTCCCCGGTTCCGGCCATTCCGCCACGACCGTGGTCGTGGCCTTGACCACATCCCCCAGCGCGACCCGGATGCGAACCTCGGGCGGAAGGTAGAGGTCGACGCGCGAGCCGAACCGGATGAACCCGTAACGCTCGCCGGCGCTCACCTCGCTGCCGGGAACCACATAGCACAGGATACGTCGGGCGATCAGACCCGCCACCTGCACGCAGGTCAAGGCCCCATGGGGCGTATCCAGAATCACGGCATTGCGTTCATTGGCCTCGGAAGCCTTATCCAGATCGGCATTGACGAACTGGCCCGGATGGTACTCGACGTGGCGCACCTTTCCATGGACCGGGCTGCGGTTGGAATGCACATTGAACACGTTCATGAACACGCTGACCTTGACGGCGGAACGTTGCAGCCACGGGTCCTGCACCGGCATGATGGCCACGATGCGCCCATCGGCCGGAGACAGGATGAACTGCTCCCCCACCGGAACCAGACGGGGAGGATCACGGAAAAACTGCAGGACGAAGAGAGTCAGGACCCAGAAAGGAAGGGCCCACAAAAAACCGAGTCCCCATTCCACACACAGGGACACCATGGCGATCCCCGCGAGGTACGGCCACCCCTCGCGGGCAATCAAAGGATGCGGGTAGTTGGAATTCAAGTCAGTTCTTGCTTTGATCGACCAACTTGTTCTTGCGAATCCACGGCATCATCTCGCGCAGTTGGGCGCCCACTTTTTCGATGGGATGCTCTTCCCCGAGACGACGCATGGCGTGCATGGAAGCAGCGCCGGCGCGATTTTCCAGAATGAATTCCTTGGCAAACTGGCCGGTCTGGATTTCCTTCAGAATCCGTCTCATTTCGACGCGGGTATCCTCCGTGATGATGCGCGGTCCCCGGGTCAGATCCCCGTACTCGGCAGTATTCGAAATGGAATACCGCATGTTGGAAATCCCGCCTTCATACATCAGGTCAACGATCAACTTGAGTTCATGCAGACATTCGAAATAGGCCATTTCGGGTGCATAACCCGCTTCCACCAGCGTCTCGAACCCGGCCTGGACCAGCGCCGTTGCCCCACCACACAACACGGCCTGCTCACCGAAAAGATCGGTTTCCGTTTCTTCCCGGAAAGACGTTTCAATCACTCCGGCACGACCGCCCCCGTTGGCAGCAGCATAGGACAGAGCCAGATCACGGGCACGCCCGCTGGCATCCTGGTGCACCGCAATCAGACTGGGCACACCCCCGCCCTGCGTATAGGTGGAACGCACCAGATGACCGGGCCCCTTGGGCGCAATCATGATGACGTCCACGTCGGCACGGGGCTGGATCTGGCCGAAATGGATGTTGAAGCCGTGGGCAAAGGCCAGGGCAGCACCCGCCTTCAGGTTGGGGGCGATGGCGTCGCGGTAGACTTCCGGCTGGCTTTCATCGGGCAGCAGGATCATGACCAGGTCTGCCCCAGCCACCGCCTCCGCCACTTCCCGGACCTTCAGGCCCGCCGCTTCCGCCTTCTTCCAGGAGGCCCCGCCGGCGCGCAACCCGACGGTCACGTCCACTCCGGACTCCTTGAGGTTATTGGCATGGGCATGTCCCTGGGAGCCATAACCAATGATGGTCACCTTGCTCTTCTGGATCAGGGAAAGGTCGGCATCCTTGTCGTAATACACCTTCATGGCAAATTCTCCTGTATGAAATCGTTAAATTCAAGCCCGCATGATCCAGTCACCACGCCCGATCCCGGAAGCCCCGGTACGCACGGTTTCCAGAATCATGAGGGGATCGAGGGCTTCGAGAAAGGCGTCCAGTTTATCACGGGGCCCCGTCAGTTCGATGGTATAAGTTTTGTCGGTCACATCGACGATGCGCCCGCGAAAGATATCGGCCGTGCGCTTGATCTCTTCGCGCGCACCGTTTTCAGCCCGGATCTTGACCAGCATGAGTTCACGTTCGAGGTGACGTCCCTCGTTCAGGTCAAAGACCTTGACCACATCCACCAACTTGTTGAGTTGCTTGGTGATTTGTTCCATCACTTCAGCCGAACCATTGGTCACGATGGTCATGCGTGAAAGAGTGGGATCTTCGGTGGGAGCCACCGTCAGGGACTCGATGTTATAGCCGCGCGCGGAAAACAGCCCGGCTACCCGGGACAGGGCACCGGCTTCGTTTTCCAGGAGAAGTGAGAGGATATGGCGCATGGGGAAACCTTTCAGCGGTTACAGGTCTTCGGCACCCAGCAGCATCTCGGTGAGACCCTGCCCGGCTTTGACCATGGGGAAAACATTTTCGGTGGGATCGGTCATGAAATCAAGAAACACCACCCGGTCCTTGAGGGCAAAGGCTTCGCGCAGAGCGCCTTCCACGTCGGCGGGGTTCTCGACACGAATCCCCACATGCCCGTAACTTTCAGCCAATTTCACAAAGTCCGGCAAGGCATCCATGTAGGATTCGGAATAACGGTTGCCATGCAGGATTTGTTGCCATTGACGGACCATACCCAGGTAGCGGTTATTCAAGTTGATGATCTTGACCGGCAGATGGTACTGCTTGCAGGTGGATAATTCCTGGATGCACATCTGGATGCTGGCTTCTCCGGTAATGCAGGCCACCACCTGGTCCGGAAAGGCCAGTTGGGCGCCCATGGCTGCAGGCAGGCCAAAACCCATGGTTCCCAACCCTCCGGAATTGAGCCAACGGCGCGGCTTGTCAAACTTGTAGTACTGGGCCGCCCACATCTGATGTTGCCCCACGTCCGAAGTAATGATGGCATCCCCTCCAGTCACCTGATACAGGGTTTCCACCACGAACTGGGGTTTGATGAGCGTATCACTGCGCTCATAATGCATGCAATCCCGTGCACGCCATTCCCCGATCTGATGCCACCATTGTTTCAGGGCAACCGGGTCGAGGCGTTGTGGGGTCTCGGCCACCAGTTTCAGCATCTCCTGCAGAACTTCCCGCACATCCCCCACGATGGGAACATCCACCCGCACCCGCTTGGAAATGGAAGAGGGATCGATGTCGATGTGAATGATGCGCCGCCCCTCCACGAAGAAGTGACGCGTATTTCCGATGACCCGGTCATCGAAGCGGGCTCCCACGGCCAGCAGCACATCGCAGTGTTGCATGGACAGATTGGCCTCATAGGTTCCGTGCATGCCCAGCATGCCCACGAACTGCGGATCGGTGGCCGGATAGGCCCCCAACCCCATCAGCGTATTGGTACAGGGCACCCCCAATTCGCGCACCAGGCGAGTCAGCAACTCACTGGCTTCTCCCAGCACCACGCCGCCCCCCGCATAAACCATGGGACGACGGGCCTCGAGCAACATCTGGACCGCCTGACGAATCAAGCCGGGATGCCCCTTGACCACCGGGTTGTAGGAACGCATCTCGATCTGTGCCGGATACAGAAAATCGGTCACCTGTTGCGAAATATCCTTGGGAATGTCCACCAATACCGGCCCCGGACGCCCCGTGGTCGCCACATAAAAGGCTTTCTTCATGGTTTCCGCCAGATCCTCGACCCGCTTCACCAGAAAGTTATGTTTCACGCAAGGGCGGGTAATCCCCACCGTATCCACTTCCTGGAAGGCATCCAGACCGATGGCTGCCGTGGGCACCTGGCCAGAAATGACCACCATCGGAATGGAATCCATGTACGCCGTCGCAATACCGGTCACGGCATTGGTCACTCCGGGGCCGCTGGTGACCAGCGCCACCCCCGGACGACCCGTGGCCCGGGCATAGGCATCGGCGGCATGAAGCGCTGCCTGCTCGTGCCGCACCAGGATATGCTTGACCTTGTCTTGCTGAAACAAGGCATCGTAAATAAACAGGACGGCTCCGCCGGGATATCCGAAAATATACTCGACGCCCTCTTCCTCCAGACACCGGATGGTGATTTCTGCCCCACTGAGTTGCATGACTGTCTACTCAAAACCGAAACCCTGTAGGGTAGCGAGATCTTCCGTTCCGGTCAAGTACAAACTCACCGAGGAAACTACGGCAGTTACTGAACCATTTGGTTCAAGTCCATGATGGGCATCAGAATGGCCAGCACAATCAGGCCCACCACCCCCCCCATGAGCAGAATCAGGGCAGGTTCCAACAGTGTGGTCAGCAACATGAGGCGGCGTTCCAATTGCTGCCCCTCATGACGGGCAGCCTGGGTCAACAGGTCATCCAGGCGCCCCGTCCGCTCTCCCGCCTGAATCAGTTGCATCAATGTGCGCGGAAAGAGCATGCTCGCCTCCAGGGCGCGGGCCAGTCCACTGCCTTCCCGAACCCGTTCCAGGGCTTCCAGAAGCGCCTGACGCAGGGCACGGTTATGGACAGCCTGAGCCGCGCCCTGCAAGGCGGACAACAAGGGCACGCCCCCACCCACCAGAATCGCCAGGGTACTGGCCAGGCGCTCGGTATCGTAACTCAACCCCAACCGCCCCACCAGGGGCCAACCCAGGACGTGCCGGTCCCAACGCAGGCGCAGTGCGGGTTTCCGCCATAGATGCAGCCCCCCCCAGGCCAGCATGCCCATGCCCGCCAACCCCCAGAGACCCCATTGACGAATCCCGTCCGACAGGAAGATCAGAACCCGCGTCAAAGTGGGCAGCGTTTGATGATTGCTGGCAAAAACCCCCACCACCTGCGGCACCACGGAACTCATCAGAAACAGAACGATGGCCGTGGCCACCCCCATCAGGACCACGGGATAGGCCAGAGCACCCAGCACCTTGCCGCTCAGATGATCCTGCGCGGCCGCATAATCGGCCAAGCGTTCGAGCACCCAGGCCAAACGTCCGCTTTTTTCTCCCGCCGCCACCAGGGCCGGATACAGGCTGGGGAAATCCCGGGGAAATTGCCCCAATGCCTGCGCCAGAGGACTCCCCGCCACCACTTCGGCACGAATCTTCAGAAGCCGTTGGCGCACCCCTTCCCGTTCGGCCTCGGACGCCACGCCGGCCAGCGCCTCATCCAGCGGGACGCCCCCACCCAGCAATACCGCCAACTGGCGTGTGATCAATACGCGCTCCCGTCCGGAAAGACGGCGTTGTATCCAGTGCCCCAGTCCCGTGCCCACCCCGGTCGATTCCGCACGCACGCGAATCGGGCTCAACCCGCGACTGCGCAACATCGTCCGGGCCTGGCGGGGCGAATCGGCCTCGAGCGTGCCCTGCTCCCTTTGCCCCGAATCATCCAGCGCTTCAAACCGGTAGTGGGTCATGAATCGTCGGCACCGGTCACGCGCCACAATTCCTCGGCCGTGGTCTGCCCCCCTTCCACCCAGCGCTGTCCATCCATCCGTAACGTACGCATGCCGGAAGCGAGCGCCTGGAGGCGCACCTCGGATTCCGGACGCTGCTGATGAATCAGCGTTTGCAGGGCTGGGGTGATTTCCAGCAGTTCGTAAATTCCCATGCGTCCCCGGAAGCCACTCTGCCCGCAGACCTCGCACCCGCTCCCGCCACAGGCGGTGCAGCAGCGCCGGACCAGACGCTGGGCCAGCACCCCCAGCAGGGAACTGGACAACAGGTAGGGCTCCACGCCCATGTCGACGAGACGGGTCAGGGCGCTGACCGCATCATTGGTGTGCAGGGTCGCCAGCACCAGATGCCCCGTCAAACTGGCCTGCACCGCGATCTGGGCGGTTTCCGCGTCGCGGATCTCGCCGATCATGATGACATCGGGATCCTGGCGCAGCAACGCACGCAGGGCGCGCGCAAAGGTCAGGTCGATCCGCGGGTTGATCGGCGTCTGACCGATCCCGTCGATGTGATATTCGATGGGATCCTCCACCGTCAGGATGTTGGTGGTCTGACGATCGAGGCGCAGCAGGGCGGCATAGAGCGTCGTGCTTTTCCCGCTCCCGGTGGGTCCGGTGACCAGCACGATGCCGTGGGGACGGTGGACCAGTTGGTCGAAGGACCGCAGGGTATCCGGGGCCATCCCGAGACGCGCCAGATCCAGTCGCCCCAGGTCCTTTTCCAGGAGACGCAGGACCGCCCGTTCCCCGTACCCCGTAGGGAGCGTCGAAACCCGCACATCCACGGACCGCCCCGCCACCTTGAGCGCGATCCGGCCGTCCTGGGGCAGACGTTTTTCGGCAATGTCCAACTGGGCCATGATCTTGAGGCGGGAAATGAGCGCCGCATGAAGCGCCCGCTTGAGTTGTACCACCTCGCGCAGCGTTCCGTCCACCCGAAAACGCACCACGCACTCCCTTTCCGCGGCTTCGATATGGATGTCCGAGGCGCCTTCCCGGGCCGCCTGGGACAACAAGGCATTGAGCATCCGGATGATGGGCGCGTCATCCTGCGTCTCGAGCAGATCCTCCACTTCGGGCAAGTCCTGCATGAGGCGCGACAGATCGGCTTCGTCCTCCACTTCGCCCACCACCTGGGCCGCTTCGCCTTGCTGCGTCCGATAGGCCTCGCTCAGCGCCTCCTTCCATTCCGGAGTCGTCAGGGTATGGCAAACCAGCGCCCCATACCGGCGACCCACCTCCAGCACCCCTGTCGGGCAAGTTCCTTCATGAACCCAGACCTCGGTAACCCCCGCCTGCCGGGCCACGGCCAACACGCCCTGCGCGCGGGCAAAGGCAAAGGGCAGCAAACGGGCCGCCAGCGGGGTCGGTACGGCAGGTCCCGCCATGCTCAGGGTGCCCCTGCCGGGTCAGGGACGGCGCGGGAATCGCCCCCCGGCAAAGGAGTGGCCGTGGGAAGCGGCGAGGCATGGCGCGGATCCACAAAGGGGGCCCCCGACCCCTGAGCCGGCGTCAAAGGAGTCAAGGTTTCATTGGAAAGAATGCGGACATTACGCGGTGCTCCATCCCTCATTTCCTGCGTCCAACCATACCGGTCATTGGTCAGGGCGTCACTCTGTTCTGCCGTACGAATGACGTAGGGGCGCAGGAACAGCATGAGGTTGTCCTTGATCCGGGCTTTGGATTCGTAGCGAAAAAGTGCCCCGAGGTAGGGAATTTCCGCCAGCCACGGGGTCTTTTCCATGGTGTCCGAATAATTGTCGGACAGCAACCCGCCCAGTACGATCAATTGACCGTCATGAACCAGTACGCTGGAATCCACCGAACGTTTGGTATAACTCGGACCGTTGACGTTGTTGAGCGTGGTGGCATCGAGCGCCGAGGATTCCTCATAGATCTGCATCTTGACCAACCCGCCCTCGGAGATCTGGGGCCGAATCCGCAAAATCAATCCGATGTCCTTCCGGTCCACTGTGGTGAAGGGATTGACGGTACCCGTGATGCCGGTCTGCGCGTAGGACCCGGTCACAAATGGGACGTTCTCGGCGATGATGATCTGTGCCGTCTCGTTGTCCAGGGTCAGAAGATTTGGCGTGGACAGGACATTCACGCCGCTGATCAGACTGACCGCCCGAACCAGGGCAGCCATCCCCATCACCCCATTGAAACTATGCAGGACAGCCAGATTGGTGCCTGCCGCCGGGGTCACCAGGGGCGGCGTGGCACCGGCCCCCAGGTTGAGCAGACTGCTGGTTTGAGACCCCAGAGTGACGATATTCGCGCCAGGATTGGCGGCATTGAAACTGGTTCCTGCAAATGCCTGGGTGGACCCGCCGCCCAGCAACCCCTGCAACTGGGTCCCAAATTCTTCGGTCTTGTTGCTGGATACCTCGACGATCATCGATTCCACGTAGATTTGCGGACGTCGTGCATCCAACCGGTCGATCACCTCCCGCAGATTGCGATAAACCCGTTCATTGGCCGTGATAATCAGCGAGTTGGTGGCCACATCGGCCTGAATCATGCCTGCCGGCAAAGATCCGCCCGCGCCGCCCGCCCCCGCTGTCGCGGCACCTCCACCTGCCCCACCCGGCCCTGCCGCCCCCCCGTTCACCCCACCCCCGGCTCCCGCGCCAAAACTCGTGGCCCCCGCCGAAGGAGATGGAGGCGAACCCGAGCCCGAGGAGGATGCCGAGGTCCCGGAGCCCCCGCCCGTGTTGCCCGTCGCATTCCCGGCGAAGGGGCTCCCCAGCGCAGAAAAGGCAGTCTCGCCCGCTGGCGTCGTCAAGCCTGTTCCATCGGCGGTCACGATCCCGCGCAAAGTTTTGGCCAATTGAATCGCTTCCGCATTCCGCAACGGGACGACCCAGATATTGCCCGGCTGCGCCGTGGGCGCGTCCAGTTTGTCGATCAGGGAATGCAACTGCTGCAGGCGGGTCAGGGTCGGGGCCTTCAGGATGAGGCTGTTGGTGCGTGGTTCCGCCAGGGCAAGGGCTTTCAGATTGGGGTCCCCACTCCCGGGATCCGCCACATGGTTCACCAGGTTCGCCAGATCGATGGCCAGCGCATGGTGCAGGGGAATGACCTCGGCCTCGCCCAATTGCGGCACATCGAGGGAGTCGATCAACTTGGCGATACGCCCCAGATTTTCTGCATAGTCCGTCACCACCAGCGTATTGTTGGCCGGATAGGCGGTGATGGGGTTGTTCGGCGCAATCAGGGGGCGCAGCACAGGCAGCAGATTGCTGGCCGATTCGTAGCGCAGATGAAAAACCCGTGTCACCACCTGACTGCCGCCCGCCACGGAAGTCGCACGCGGCCCCGGACCCCCGCTATCCTCGGAAACTGCTCCACCCAGCGTCTTGGCATCGGCTTCAGGAACCACCCGATACAATCCGTCGCTCCTGACCAGAGCAAACCCCTGCATGCGCAAACTGGCCCCCAGCAGATCGAGGGCCTCCGGTCCCGTCACCGGCTTGTCACTGGCCAGGCTGAGGGTTCCCTTGACGCGCGGATCCACCAGAATGTTCACCCCCACCGCTTCTCCCACGGCCTTGATCACACCCTCCAGATCCGCATTGATGAAATTCAGGGTCAGCAGACCGGGTTGGGCCAGAGGCGCGGGCCCCGTGCCTTCTGCGGCCTGAAGCGAAATCATCGGAAGCCCCAGCCAGGCCCAGCAAAAAGCATAAAGAAAAAGTTTTTTCATCGCATCGATCCCTGCTGCAGGCTCATGGTACATAATCCAGTCTCACACCTTCCCCCTCTGGCTTGCCCAGGATGCTCAACAAACCAGCCAGCACGAACCGTTGAGCGGGATCGGCACTGGCCTGGCCCGTAAAGTGGAATTTCCCGGGCCCTTGTTCCCCTTCCCCACGCAATTGTAACGGACCCTGACGGGTGGTCAGGGTCAAATGGGTTCCCAATCGGCTCACCACCGCACGCACTTCGTAACTCCCCAACGGCGTGACTGGAGACAGGCGGGAGGTCAGCGCCTCCAGAAGACACTCCCCTGTCCAGGGATGGGTCAATTCCCCGCCCTGCCACTGCGCCGCCCCCCACTGGACATGAACCCGCCCGCCTGGATGCAGGGTAGTGAAGGGCATCCCCAGGCCTTCCAGCAATTGGGCCGGGAAATACCCCTGTCCCGGCTGCAGGTCCCAAACCCCGCCGTGCCAGCGCCCCCGAACCAACAGGCCGGCATGCTCGGTGGCATTGGTCAGTATCAAACCCAATCCTGTCCATTGCGGTTCGATCCGCCACTCTATCCGTCCCGGCCAGTCTCCCTCGGCCTGTCCATTCACCAGGGCCAATTCCGCCGACCCATGCCACAAGGTTCCGACTTCATTGGTCAGACGCACCCTTCCCCCTGACCCGGCACTGATCCAGGGCGACACGGCAGTGGCAGGCCATTGCCACAATATCACGCCCAACAGCAGCAATAGCCCCAGGCCCGGAAGCACGCCGCGCAGCGTCCGTTTCATGGGCCCGATTCCAGGATCAGATGCGCCGTCAATCCCTGTCCCGGGACCCGTTGCACATCGGCCTCCACCACCCTCACCCGCACCACCGAGGCCACTCTGTCCAGCCAATGGGCGAGAACCGAAAAATCCGCGCCCGCCCACACCATCTCCACGCCCTTGTCCCGGGCCGTGAACTGCACCAACCTGGCGTTCAAAAGCCGTCCCTGACGCTGCAACACGTCGAGCAAGGCTTGGGGGGGGAGCGCCCGGGGGGGCTGGACGAGTGCGCCCAGCCCCTGCAAACGTTCCAGATCATGACGCATCCCCGGCAACGCCTGCTCCAACCGGGCCACGCCTTCCCAGCCCCGGGTCCACAGGCATTGCAAAACGGCCACCAGCAATATGCCCGCCAGCGCCCCCAGAAGTTGACGTTCCCTTGGCTGGCGAGCGCCCCAGCCTTGCTCCAGGCGGACCCGCAGGATGTCGATGTATTCCCCCGCCGCCCT
>JAKABO010000043.1 GCA_021796835.1 Pseudomonadota bacterium
CCCGGAAGGTCTTGATTTCTGGTTGAGTCATTGTCATCACTCCATGATCTCTTCAATGGTCTTGCCACGTTTCGCGGCCACTTCGGCCGGGCGACGGGTTGCTTCGAGACCATTCAGGGTTGCGCGGATGACGTTGTACGGATTGGTGGAGCCAATGCACTTGGCCAGGACGTTGGTCACCCCCATGACTTCAAAAACCGCGCGCATCGGACCACCCGCGATGATCCCCGTTCCTTCGGAGGCCGGTTGCATGAAAACCTTGGCCGCACCGTGCTCGCCCATGACCTGATGAAAGAGGGTACCGTTCTTCAAATTCACCTTTACCATCTTGCGCCGTGCCTGTTCCATCGCTTTCTGGACGGCCACGGGAACTTCCCGAGCCTTTCCCTTCCCCATCCCGATACCGCCGTCTCCGTCACCCACCACGGTCAACGCGGCGAAGCCGAGGATACGGCCCCCTTTAACTACCTTGGTCACGCGGTTGACTGCAACCATTTTTTCGCGCAGTCCGTCACCACGCTCTTCATTGTCATTCTTTGCCATGTGCTTTCCCCAATGGGTCGCTGATTCGATTAAAACTGAAGACCGCCTTCACGCGCTGCATCGGCCAGTGCCTTGACGCGACCGTGATAGCGAAACCCGGAACGATCAAAAGCCACCTGCTCGACGCCGACTGCCTTGGCTTTTTCGGCAATCCGTTTCCCAATCAGGGCTGCAGCAGCGATATTCGATCCATTCCCAAGAATATTGCGCACTTCGGGTTCGAGCGTAGAGGCGCTGGCCAATACCTTGGAACCCGTAGGATCGATGATCTGGGCATAAACGTGCTGATTGGTCCGGTGAATGGACAAACGAATCGCCCCCAACTCGGCAATCTTGGCACGCGTGCGCTTGGCACGACGAACTCTTCCATTTTCATGCATCATGATAAATTTGCCTTATTTCTTCTTGGTTTCTTTAATGATCACTTTCTCGTCGGCGTAACGAACCCCTTTCCCTTTGTAGGGTTCGGGTTTGCGATAGGCGCGAACTTCAGCGGCCACCTGTCCGACCACCTGGCGATCGATACCCTTGATCAGGATTTCGGTCTGGGTGGGGGTTTCCACCTTGATTCCAACGGGCATCTGATGAACCACCGGGTGAGAAAAACCAAGAGAAAGGTTCAACTTGTCCCCTGCAGCCTGGGCGCGATAGCCCACACCCACCAGAGTCAGTTTCTTTTCCCAGCCTTTCGTGACACCGGTGACCATGTTGGAAACCAGGGCTCGAAGGGTTCCGGACATGGCGTTTGCAGCGGCACTTTCATTGGCCGGTTCAAACAGCAGTTCGTTACCCACATGATTGATTCGAACGAGTGCACCCACTCGTTGCGTCAGTGTCCCCAGCGGTCCCTTGACGGTGATCAACTGATCGGCCTGGCTCACTTCCACCTTCTCAGGCAGCGCGACTGGATATTTGGCAATACGTGACATGGCTAAGTCTCCTTTAGGCCACTACACACAGCACTTCGCCACCGACATTCTGGCGACGGGCTGCACGATCGGTAATGACACCAGCAGGGGTGGAGACGATCGCCACACCCAATCCGTTCATGACCTTGGGGATTTCATCGCTGGCCTTGTAGATGCGCAGTCCAGGACGACTGACCCGCTGGATCAATTCAATCACGGGACGACCTGCATAATACTTCAGTCCAATTTCCAGAGTCGGCTTGGAATCCTTCTGGTGAACCTGCATGCCATCGATATAGCCTTCGTCCAGCAGGACTTTGGCAATGGCAACCTTCAACTTGGAAGAGGGCATGGAAACACTGGGCTTTTCTGCCCGTTGCGCGTTGCGGATGCGCGTCAGCATATCCGCGATAGGATCTGTCATACTCATCGATTAGGCTCCTGCGACTACCAACTGGCTTTGGTGATGCCCGGTATTTCACCGCGCATGGCAATTTCACGAAACTTGTTACGCCCCAACCCGAATTTGCTGTAAACCCCACGCGGTCTTCCCGTCAACGCGCAACGATTGCGCAACCGGACCGGACTGGCATTACGGGGCAAATTCTGGAGAGCTTCACGAGCCGCCATGCGGGCATCATCATCCGCCTTGGCATCATTGATGACAGCCACCAACGCTGCCCGTTTTACGGCGAATTTCTTGACCGCTGCGCGGCGCTTCAATTCACGATTGATCAATGCAACTTTAGCCACAGTTCACCTCAAACTTTCAACGGGAATTTAAAGGCCAACAACAATGCTTTTGCTTCTGCATCGGTTTTGGCTGTCGTGGTAATGGTAATGTTCATGCCACGAACGGCATCGATCTTGTCGTATTCGATTTCCGGGAAAATGGTCTGCTCACGCACGCCCATGCTGTAGTTACCCCGGCCATCGAAAGAACGTCCAGAGATCCCACGGAAATCGCGAATTCGGGGAATCGCCACGGAAATGAGGCGATCCAGAAATTCAAACATCCGATGGCTGCGCAAGGTGACCATGCATCCGATCGGATAACCCTGACGAATCTTGAATCCGGCGATGGACTTGCGCGACTTGGTCACCACCGGTTTTTGTCCGGCGATTTTTTCCATGTCGCCCACGGCATGCTCGATCACTTTCTTGTCGGAAACCGCTTCACCCACTCCCATATTGAGAGTGATCTTGGAAATGCGCGGCACTTCCATGACTGACTTGTACCCGAATTGCTTGACCAGCTCAGGCACGACATTTTCTTTATAGTAACTATCCAGGCGGCTCATACTTTGTCCTTACGCATCGACCACTTCGCCATTCGACTTGAAGAAACGGACTTTCTTTCCGTCTTCAAGGATACGAATGCCCACTCGATCGGCTTTCTGTGTGGCAGGATTGAACAGTGCTACATTGGAGATGTGCAGGGGCATTTCCTTGGTCAGGATTCCACCATTTTCACCCTTGGCCGGGTTGGGACGAACGTGCTTGCGCACTTGATTGATCCCTTCCACCACCACTCCATCGAGACCGACCATTTCACGAATGGCGCCCCGTTTACCCTTGTCCTTGCCAGCAATGGCAACGACTTCATCACCCTTACGAAACTTGCGCATGTCTGCTCCTATAATACTTCAGGGGCCAGAGAAACGATTTTCATGAATTTCTCTGTTCTGAGTTCGCGCGTGACGGGCCCAAAGATCCGGGTTCCGATGGGTTCCAATTTGGCATTGAGCAGTACTGCTGCATTGCCATCAAAGCGAACCAGGGAACCATCAGGGCGACGCACACCTTTAGCGGTTCTAACGACGACCGCGTTATAGACCTCACCTTTCTTGACGCGACCACGAGGCGCAGCACTTTTGATGCTGACCTTGATCACATCCCCTATCCCGGCATAACGCCGTTTTGAACCGCCGAGAACCTTGATGCACATCACTGACTTGGCACCGGTGTTATCTGCGACATCGAGTTTCGATTGCATTTGAATCATGGTTTAAACCTCTCCAACTTAATTCACCGTGTTGCTTTGCAGGTTCAGGATCAGCGATCCCGAATCGGTGACCAGTTTTGGACCCCGTTGTATTGGGAAAATGGTACTACCTAAGGAACCGCTGATTCTAGCACTGATATGGATACTTTGCAAGCAGCCCGTGATCCACTACGAAAACGATCAGGCCGATGCCGCGCGCGAAACCAGTTCAGTGACTGTCCATGTCTTGGTTTTGGACAGGGGACGGCACTCTTCGATGACAACCACATCACCGGTGTGCACCGAATTGTCTTCGGTGTGAGCATGGTATTTCTTGGTCCGACGCATGATCTTCCCGATAAAGGGATGTGTCACCGTACGTTCCACCAGGACCGTGACAGTCTTGTCCATTTTATCGCTCACAACGGTACCGGTGAGGGTTCGTTTCCCTCCCTTCGCCTTTTCTTCCGTACTCATTTGGCTGCTCCCTTTTCAGCGATCACGGTTTTGACCCGCGCGATTTCGCGCCGCAACTTGCCAAGTTCACTGGTTTTATTACTTTGTTGCGTGGCAATCTGCATTTTCAGACCAAAACGAGCCTGATACAGATTGACCAACTCTTGATTGAGTTCTTCTGCACTCTTGGTTCTCAAGTCTTTTGTCTTCATGCCCATCATCCCAATTGTCGCGTGACGAATGTCGTTGCAATGGGCAATTTGGCCGCAGCCAACTGAAAGGCCTCCCGTGCCAATGCCTCATCCACCCCGTCCATTTCATAAAGTACTTTGCCTGGTACGATCTCAGCCACAAAATATTCCGGGCTGCCCTTCCCATTTCCCATCCGTACTTCGGCTGGTTTGCGTGAAATGGGTTTATCCGGGAATATCCGAATCCAGATCCGTCCACCCCGCTTGATATGACGGGTCATGGCACGCCGCGCTGCTTCGATCTGGCGGGCGGTCAAACGACCCCGTTCCGTGGCCTTGAGACCGAAGTCCCCAAAGGAAACCTTTGCGCCACGGGTCGCCACGCCGGTATTCCGGCCCTTTTGTTGCTTCCGATATTTTGTTCTAGCTGGCTGCAGCATTTCGAACTCCTGACTTACGTGATTTCTTCTCAGGTTCAGCCGGAGCAGCGACGACCTGCTCACCACGACCCATGTTTTCGCCCTTGAATACCAGGACACGCACGCCAATGACCCCGTAAGTGGTTTTGGCTTCCGAGAAGCCGTAGTCGATGTCGGCACGCAGTGTGTGGAGGGGAACCCGGCCTTCACGATACCATTCGGTACGGGCAATTTCGATCCCGTTCAGGCGACCGCTGCTGGTGATCTTGATGCCCTGGGCACCCAGACGCATGGCATTTTGCATGGCGCGTTTCATGGCACGACGGAACATGACACGCTTTTCCAACTGGCTCGTGATCCCATCCGCAATGATCTGTGCATCGATTTCCGGTTTGCGAATTTCTTCGATATTGACGGCCACCGGGACTTTCATCAATTTCTGCAGACTGGTCCGCAGGTTTTCGATGTCCTCGCCTTTCTTGCCGATCACCATCCCGGGACGGGCACTGTAAATGGTGATTTTGGCATTCTTGGCCGGACGTTCGATGATGACACGACCCACGGATGCGTTGGCCAATCTCTTTTTCAGAAAGGCACGAACCTTGATGTCATCCTGCAACATGCCAGGAAAGTTTTTTGAATTGGCAAACCAGCGCGAACTCCAGTTCTTGAGAACGCTCAATCGAAAGCCGACTGGATGAATTTTCTGACCCATGGTTACTCCTCGTCCGCGACCGTGACATAGATATGACAGGTGGGTTTGACGATGCGATTCCCACGTCCTTTGGCCCGCGCCGTAAAGCGCTTCAGTACCGGCCCTTTCTCCACGAAAATCGTGGAAATTTTCAACTCGTCCACATCCAGGCCAAGATTGTGCTCTGCATTGGCAATCGCCGATTCAAGCACTTTCTTGATGATTTTCGCCCCTTTTTTGGGGCTGAAATTCAGTACGTCCAGAGCTTTTGCCACGCCCAGGCCGCGCACCTGATCAGCGACCAGCCGACCTTTCTGTGCAGAAAGGTGTACTCCTCGCAATGTTGCTTGTACGTTCATCATGGTTCCCCTTACTTCTTGCCGGAGGAAGCTTTCTTGTCTGCCGCATGACCTTTGAAGGTACGCGTCAGAGAAAACTCGCCTAACTTGTGGCCCACCATATTTTCAGTGACATACACCGGGATATGTTGCTTCCCGTTATGTACCGCAATGGTCAGCCCAACAAAATCTGGCAGTACCGTGGAACGCCGTGACCAAGTCTTGATGGGGCGTTTATCCTTGGAGGCCACTGCAGCCTCCACCTTTTTGATGAGGTGACCGTCTACAAACGGTCCCTTCTTAACCGAACGTGCCATATCGATGACCCTTATGCCGATTGCCGACGACGAACGATCATATTGTTCGTGCGTTTGTTCTTGCGTGTACGATACCCCTTGGTCTGAATACCCCAGGGACTGACAGGATGACGGCCTGCGGCAGTTTTGCCTTCACCGCCCCCATGAGGATGGTCCACAGGATTCATGGCCACCCCGCGCACCGTGGGACGGATCCCGCGCCAGCGCTGAGCCCCGGCCTTCCCGATGGAACGAAGATTATGTTCTTCGTTGCTCACTTCCCCGAGGGTTGCGCGACAATCCACATGGACGCGCCGGATTTCTCCCGAGCGCAAACGAAGTTGCGCATAAGATCCTTCCCGCGCCAGAAGTTGCACCGAGGTGCCTGCGGAACGGGCCATCTGGGCGCCCTTGCCAGGTTGCATTTCGATACAGTGGATGGTGCTCCCCACCGGAATATTGCGAAGCGGCAGGCAATTTCCCGGCTTGATGGGCGCCTCGGCCCCACTCATCAATTGCGCTCCCTGCAAAATGCCTTTGGGCGCAATGATGTAACGGCGCTCGCCATCGGCATAACACAGCAGTGCCAGATGTGCGGTCCGGTTGGGATCGTACTCGATGCGCTCGACCTTGGCGACGATGCCGTCCTTGTTGCGCCGGAAATCCACGAGGCGATAATGCTGACGATGACCGCCCCCCTGATGGCGGGTGGTGATATGCCCGTTATTGTTCCGTCCGGCACGTTTGAATTGCTTCTCCAGCAAACTTTTTTCCGCTTCGCCCTTGTGCAGGTGGGGATGGCTGACTCTGATCACGCCCCGCCGGCCCGGCGATGTAGGTTTCATCTTGATGATCGCCATGTCTTATTCTCCCTGCACCAGATTGAGTTCCTGGCCAGCCTTGAGGCAGACGTAGGCTTTTTTCCAATCCTTACGCTTGCCCACGAAACGACCAGAACGTTTGTGTTTGCCCTTGACGTTGACGACCTGAACGGTGTCTACCTCAACCTTGAACAGATGTTGAACTGCCGCCTTGATTTCCGCCTTGGTTGCATCACAAACCACGCGAAACACGGCTTGCTGATGCTTGTCCGCTACGCGCGTACTTTTTTCGGAAATGACAGGGGCTTCGATGATCTGAAGCAGACGTTCTTCACGAATGACGGTATTCATCCCAGCACCTCCTCGAATTTCTTGACTGCACTGCGTGTCAGGACCACTTTCGGGAAACGCACCAGATTGTAAGGATCTGCTTCCGTGACCATGAGAACCAATGCATTCGGCAGATTTCTCGAAGACAGGTAAAGGTTCTCGTCCAGGCTGTCGGTAATGATCAGTACGCGTTCCAGCCCCATCCCCTTCAGTTTTCCCGCAAAGTGGCGGGTTTTGGGTGATTCGAGCGCAATATCCTCGACCACCGCCAGGCGATCTTCCCGCACCAGTTGTGACAGGATGGTGCACATGCCCACGCGGTACATCTTGCGGTTGACCTTATGGCCGAAGTTTTCATCCGGGCTGGACGGAAAAATCTTGCCGCCGCCACGCCACAGCGGACTGGAGGCCATCCCTGCGCGGGCTCGGCCGGTCCCCTTCTGTTTCCAGGGCTTGCGGGTAGACTTGGCCACTTCGCTGCGTCCCTTCTGGGCCCGGGTTCCTTGCCGCGCATTGGCCTGGAAGGCAACGATCAACTGGTGTACCAGCGGTTCGTTGTAATCCCTGGCAAACAATGCGTCGGAACCATTGACAGTTGAAGTCACCTGCCCGTTATCATCGATCAGTTTGAGATCCATCTCATGCACCTCCCTTGACTGCGGGCTTGACGATCACATGACCACCCTTGGAGCCAGGAATGGCGCCTTTGATCAAGAGTAGATTGCGTGCGTTATCGATTCGCACGATTTCCAGATTCTGCGTGGTACGGCGATCATCACCGTAGTGTCCGGCCATCCGCTTTCCTGGAAACACCCGGCCAGGATCCTGCGCCATCCCGATGGAACCCGGGCTGTTATGGCTGAGAGAATTACCATGGCTGGCACGGTTGGAACTGAAGTGGTGTCGTTTGATCGCGCCGGTGAACCCTTTACCCAGCGTGGTTCCGGTGACATCGACTTTTTGTCCCACCTGAAACTGATCCAGGGGAAGAACGGAACCCAGGGACAGGTCTGCAACCTGAACCTCGCTCACCGGAAATTCACGGGTCATGGTCCCGGCCAATGAACCGGATTTTGCCAGATGGCCCGCTTGTGCCTTGGTCACGCGGCTGGCACGTCGTTCACCATACGTAACCTGAATGGCAGAATACCCATCCGTTGCTGGCGTTTTGATTTGCGTGACGCGATTACCGCCCACTTCCACGACGGTGACTGGAATAGCCTCACCGTCATCAGTGAAGACGCGCGTCATGCCGACTTTACGGCCGACAAGTCCTATCGTCATCTTGATTGTTCCTTATGTTTGTTTCCTGTGAGGACCCCCTGGCCCTCCTCAGGCGCCGATTCCAATTGACCGGCTGGCACTGCACTTACATCCTAACCTTCAATTATAACTTGATTTCCACATCAACGCCTGCAGGAAGATCCAGTTTCATCAATGCATCCACTGTCTTGTCGGTGGGATCCACGATATCCATCAACCGCAAGTGCGTACGGATCTCGAACTGATCCCGGGAGGTCTTGTTCACATGAGGCGAACGCAACACGTCGAAACGCTCGATGCGGGTGGGCAAGGGGACCGGCCCCTTGACCACTGCACCGGTGCGCTTGGCGGTTTCCACGATCTCGAGAGCAGACTGATCGATCAGCCGATAGTCGAAGGCCTTCAAACGAATGCGAATTTTTTGATGGGTCAATGCAGTTGCCATTTAATATATTTCCTTATTGAATCACTTTAGCGACAACCCCGGCGCCCACGGTCCGACCGCCTTCGCGAATCGCAAATCGTAACCCCTCTTCCATCGCAATCGGCGCAATCAACGTCACCGTCACCGACACGTTGTCTCCCGGCATCACCA
>JAKABO010000044.1 GCA_021796835.1 Pseudomonadota bacterium
GAGGATGTCAACCTCGGTCCCACTGACGGGAATGTCATCAGCAACTTGAAATTGGGCCAAAAGCAGCAGGTTGAAATTGGATGTCAGGTAGGCAAAGGGAGGGTGATATTTTTGGGACTATCACCTCCAATAGAACTCATCGCACCATCAACTTCCCGCATTTTTCAGTGATACCGTCACCGTGATTCTATGATCATATTTTCCTCTGAGAGGGCATGGTCATGGCTACGGGATATCGCCTCAAGTGCCAGAATTGCCACAAGTTATTCCGTCCTGACCCGCGCAATCATCGACACCAGAAGTACTGTTCACAACCTGGATGTCGAGCGGCCAGCAAGGCAGCCAGTCAGCAGCGCTGGCTCGCCAAACCCGAGAATGTTTTGTACTTCAAAGGCCCGGTTCATGTGAACCGGGTCCGGCAGTGGCGTGCCGCCCATCCCGGTTACGGGAAACCCCGCACTTCCAAGAGCTCTGCGTTACAAGATCTCTCAATCACGCAACCTACTGATAATAATAACGAAACAACCAAATTCGCCAACACCCCGTTACAAGAGATCATAAACGCGCAACCCGCTGTTTTGATGGGACTTATCGCCCATATCGCCGCATCACAGTTACAAGATGACATGGCCTTTGCTACCCGACAACTGATACAACTGGGGCGTGACATCTTGGCCTCCCACTCCTTCAGCGGGGGCCCTTAGGGAGCGGCTTGCCTATGATCAACTATGAACAATTCTGTCAGATCCACGACCTGCATCAACGCCAGGCGTTGAATGCGGCTCAGATTTCCCGCATCTTGAATCTGGATCACAAAACAGTAGCCACCTGGTTGGCGCGCCCCCATTTCATCTCCCGTGCCACCGCCAAACGCAACAGCCTGCTGGATCCCTTCAAGGGCACCATCGCCCACCTACTCAATTCCCACCCCTATAGCGCCCAGCAAATTTATCAACGGCTGATTGAGGAGGGCTATGTCGGTAGCCTGACCTTGGTGCGTGACCATGTCCGCCAAACCCGCCCCGTCCAACGTCCGGTCTACCTCAAACTCCATTTCAGCCCCGGTGAATGCGCCCAGGTCGACTGGGGGGAATTCTCCACCATCGCCGTCGGTAATACCCGTCGCCGCCTCTCCTTCTTCGTTATGGTTCTGGCCTACAGTCGCATGATCTACATAGAATTCACGGTCTCCCAAACCATGGAGCATTTCCTTGCTTGCCACGAGCATGCCTTCCAAGCCTTTGGTGGGGTCCCCACCAGAATCATGGTGGATAACCTCAAGTCGGCCGTCCTCAGCCGACTCGTTGGAGAATCTCCAGTATTCAACCCCAAGTACCTCGACTTCGCCCGCCACTACGGCTTCGATATCACCGCCTGTAATGTAGCCAAAGGCAATGAAAAGGGCAGGGTCGAGTCTGGTGTCGGCTATGTCAAGAAGAACTTCCTCAATGGCCGTGAACTGAAGGATTTCCAACTCATCAACCCAGCGGCCAAACTCTGGCTCGATACTATCGCCAATGTCCGTTGTCACGGCGAGACACGCCAACGCCCCTGCGACCTGTTCCTCGAAGAGAAACCCCACCTGCGCCCACTCAATTCCAATCCTTACGACTATGCCCGCACCCTCAGCCTGGTGGCCAACAGCCAATTCCGCTTTACGGTCGATACCAACCACTACTCCGTCCCTGCTGATTATGCCCATCGCCGTCTGACCATCAAGGTGCACCCTGACCGTCTCTGTGCCTATTACGATGGACAACTCATCGCCCGTCATGTGCGCTGCTATGACCGGCATCAGGACCTCGAACAACCGGATCACGCCAAGGTTCTGGTGAGCCAGCGTCACCATGCCCGTGAACAGCGCCTAGTCATGAACTTCCTGGCCCTCTCATCCCAGGCTCCCGCTTTCTACGAAGGATTACAGCACAAGCAACTCAATACCCGTCACCACTTGCGTCGCATTCTGGCTCTCGCGGAAATCTATCCTGCCGCCGAAATGGATCGAGCCATTCAGGATGGACTGGCTTTCCATGCCTTCAGCGCCGACTACATCGCCAATATCCTGGAAATGCGTTCCCGGGCCTTACCTGAACCCGGTCCCTTGCACCTCACTCGTCATCAGGATCTGCTCGAAATCGATATCCCTCCCCCCGACCTTTCACTCTATGAGGAGCAGTCACCATGACCGATCCCCTCGATAGTTATCTCGATATCCTGCGTCTGCCCTATACACGCCAACACTACGCGGCCCTGTCCGGGTTGGCGGGAGAGCGCTCCTGGTCCTGCATCGATTACCTCGAGAACCTGATTCAGGGCGAAATCGAAGAACGCAATACCCGCGCTATCCAGCGGCGTATCGCCGCTGCCCGTTTCCCGGCCATCAAATCCCTCGAGAACTTCCAGTGGTCCTGGCCCAAAACCATCGACCGGGAAAAGGTGCAATCCCTGTTCCGTTTCGGGTTCCTTACGGGGGAGTTACCTTCCAATATCATTCTGGTGGGCAATGTGGGACTGGGCAAAACCCACCTCTCCATTGCCCTGGGACACACCGCCTGCCTGCGTGGGCATTCCGTTCTTTTTACCACCGCCGTGGACATTCATCAATACCTTGGCCGCCGCCCAGTCCAGTGGGCGCCTCAAACAGGAACTCGCTCGTTACCTCAAACCTGCCGTCCTCATCATCGACGAATTGGGGTATCTGCCCATCGACAAACAAGGTGCCGACCTTCTGTTCCAGATCATCAGCCAGCGTTATGAGCGGGCCCCCCATCGTCATCACCACCAATCGTACCTACAAGCACTGGTCCAGTATCTTCAATAACGACAGCACCCTGACCTCCGCTCTTCTGGACCGTCTCTTGCACCATGCCGAGACCATTGTCATCGATGGCAAAAGTTACCGCACGAGGGATGACCCCCATGACTAAACAGAAAAAATCCACCCCCACCATGACAACAGCCGACGATCCCTGGAACCTTCTACTCCACGGACCCATGTCCGACGAGGCCTGCGCTCAGATCGCCGAATTCCTCAGCGACTTAGCCTTATTCTTCGAGGAAGCTCGCTTCGCCCAGATCCGCCGCTACCACCGCGCCATGAATCCTGATAAGCCACCCTCAACCCCAGAACAGCTCGAACTCTTCACCAGCCAACCTTCATTCTGATCAAAAAATGATCCAACCCCCCAACCTGCCCTCGGGAATTTCATCCTGCTGTTTTATGGGAAATTCGGACTGCTGGTGACAACGGGAACCCGGTCATCTGTTTTCTGGCTACTGTTTGCGCCCTCTTGGGTTTCTGTGCTCTGCTTCAAGCGTTCTTCCGAATTTCCGCCTTCATCCAGTGCGGCAAGCACCAAATCCGGACTCATGGACTGCTGCAGCGCGGTCGCTTCGGGATCATGGCGGTTTTTGACATTTGGCAAATCTCGTCTCAACTCTTCCAGCAGGTCTATCAATTTGGCCGCCTTCTGTTCGGTCAATAGCGTCACTTTCAAGTCCAGATGAGCGCGTTGTTCCTCGAGCCTGGCCATTCGGTTCTGCTTGGTGAGCACCACGGTCATGATGAGTAATGCGCTCAGACCAATGATTCCCTGCAGCCAGAAAAACGGAGGCGGATCGAATTCTGGCAGGCCAAGTTGGTGCAATACGATATTGGAAATTGTCCAGAGCGCAACAAAAATCAGGATGGCCCCTACAAAAATCGGTTGCCCGATGAACAGACTGATACGTTCCAAGATCCGTTGAGAGTGACTGATCTTTTGATCTTCTCGCGAGTAGAACTGCAGAATGGCCTCGATATTCTGGCTGATCTGATCGCGTTCGGATTCGATGGGGGGGAGCCGTAAGGAATCTTCCGAGGGATTACTCACCGGAGGCTGTCCCAAATAAACTAAACGGATGACTCATACGCTCTCGTCCCTTGGTCAGGATCACAATCCATCCTTCCGTAACCGTCTGATCGTCCTGTTTCCTGTTCCTGCTTATTGAACCATGATACGGGTGTAAGTGACTTTGTCAGTTTCGTAACAGTTGCAGGAAGCGTTCTCCAAACCAATCCGGTCAAGAATCGTGATATCTCCCCGCTTATAGTGAATCAACTGATTCTGTTGCAGAGAAGTAGCGGCCTTGGTGACTCCCGCACGGCGCACACCCAGCACATAGGCCAGAAACTCGTGCGTGACATGAAATTTATCAGAGTGAGCTCTGTCCTGCATCATCAGGAGCCATCGGGCAAGGCGTGTTTCTATCCGATGGAAGTGGTTGCAGACCACGGTTTGTGTGAGTTGGCTGATCACCACGAAGAGATAGTATTTCAATGTTCGTTGCAAGGCAATATTCTGATCGAGTTCTCGAATGAATGAGGAAGTTGGCATGCGCAAAGCCGGACCAGCCCCTTGTGTCAAAGCTTGCAAGGGACAAAGGTCCACGCCCAGGATCAGGGAAATTCCAAACATGCCCTCGTCTCCGACCAATCCCGTTTCCAGTGCATGGTCATCGGTTCGTGCGATCAGGGAAATGAAACTTTTGGTGGGGAAGTAAATATGGCGAATACGGTCTCCCGACTCGGTCAAGACCTCACCAAAGGACAGATCAACCAATTCGCATCCGGACAGCAGTTGTTCCCGGCTTTCGTGGGGCAAACCTTCCAGCAGACGATTGGTTGCAAGGGAATGATCGACAGGAGACACACGGGTTCTCCAAAGTTGCCAGCACAATGAACTTGCAGAGGGAGGCCGAGTTTGGAGTGAAACCGGAGGGCTGTCTGTTCTGTATCGCACAGAAGCCGAAATAAATTGTTCGGATTTTTTGGGATCGGTTCGTGCCCGGCGGGAAATGACCGAGGAATCTTCCTTTCTGTTCGTGATCGGGCGTGGCGTCAGGCGCGACGTTCATACCATGGTTTGGTTGCATTGACCACGCGCACCACCAGCAGCATCACTGGCACTTCAATCAGCACGCCGACAACGGTGGCCAATGCGGCACCCGAATGAAAGCCAAACAAACTGATGGCGGCGGCTACGGCCAGTTCAAAAAAGTTGGAGGCACCGATCAAGGCAGAGGGGCATGCCACATTGTGTTTTTCGCCGACCCATCGATTGAGGCCGTAGGCCAGGGCCGAGTTGAACAGGACCTGAATCAGGATGGGGACCGCCAGCAGGGCGATGACCAGCGGTTGCATCAGGATGGCCTCGCCCTGAAAGGCGAAGAGCAGCACCAGGGTTGCCAGCAAGGCGGCCATCGACCAGGGGCCGATCCGGCTCATCGCCGCGTCGAAGGTGGCCTGACCACGGGTCAAAAGCCACTTTCGCCAGAACTGGGCCAACCCTACGGGGATCACAATGTAAAGCACCACCGAGGTGATCAGTGTATCCCACGGTACGGTAATGGCGGAAATGCCGAGCAGGAAACCTACCAGTGGGGCAAATGCCACGACCATGATGCTGTCGTTCAAAGCGACCTGAGTCAGTGTGAAGAGCGGATCGCCCTGGGTCAGGCGACTCCAGACAAAGACCATCGCCGTGCAGGGTGCGGCGGCCAGCAGGATCAGACCGGCAATGTAACTGTCGGTCTGGTCAGCCGGCAACAGACCGGCAAACAGGTGGCGGAGAAACAGCCAGCCCAGGAATGCCATGGAGAAGGGTTTGACCAGCCAGTTCACGAACAGCGTCACACCGATACCTCGAACGTGTTGACGGACTTCGTGTAACGCACCGAAGTCCACCTTGACCAGCATGGGAATGATCATCACCCAGATCAATAGTCCCACCGGGAGATTGACCTTGGCGACCTCCATGTGTCCGATGGCCTGAAACATGCCTGGCTGAACTTGCCCTAGGGCGATTCCAGCCAGGATGCAGAGAAAAACCCACAGGGTCAGATAACGTTCGAAAATACTCATGAGATAATGGGGATTCCGCTCAAAATTTACTTTAATGGATACAGCCAACCATGAGTTTCTGAGGTGGTTGGTGGGATTGAAACCGTTTCATCAAGGTGTCAAAGTGCCGATGCGGTCAAGTTCGGCCTTGAGTTTTGTTTTGTCCTGCTGCAGCTCGGCCAGCGGTAATGCCAAAAAGGCTTCGATGCGCAGACGTAAAGTCCGGTAGGCCGTCATGAACGCGGCGTCGATTTCTTCCTCGGTTCCAGTGGCGTGGGCGGGATCTTCAACCCCCCAGTGGGTCCGCAGGACAGGGCCGAGGTAAGCCGGACAGGTTTCTCCCGCGGCGCTGGAACACACGGTGATCACGATATCCGGCAGGGTCGGCAGGTCGTTCCACGATTTACTGTAATAACCCGCGGTGGAGATGCCGGCGTGGGCGAGCAAAGCCAGCGAGCGCGGGTGGACTTGCCCGGTGGGCCGGCTACCAGCGCTCATGGCTTTCCAGCCGGCTGGGGCCAGGTGATTGAAGGTGGCTTCGCCAAGGATCGAGCGGCAGGAGTTGCCCGTACAGAGGAAGAGAACATTCATCGGTCAGAATTTCCGGTAGAAGAAAAGAACGGCAGGATGGTATCGGTGCAGGAGGGGAGGCATTGCTCGGGGTGACCGGCACAACACTCTTCGGTCAGATAGGCGATCAGATCCAGCATCAGCGGAATATTGGCCTGGTAGCGCTGAAAACGTCCCTCCTGCTTCACTGTGAGCAAGCCTGCCTGCGTCAGTGCCTTGAGGTGGAAGGACAGGTTGGTCGGAGGAATGTGGAGCGTGGAAGCGATTTCGCCCGCAACCATGCCTTCCCTGCCTTTTTTGACGAGCAACCGGTATACGTCCAGACGCAGACCGGAAGAAAGAGACTCGAACACCGTGGTGGCTGTATTTTTTTCCATGGTTCAATTGTACAACACAAGTTGAAGTAATGAAATGACTGCTCATTTGGAAGATCAAAGCACGCAGACCAGAAAGGGGTGCGGAACGGATCCTGATTAAAGGCGTCCATGCTGGGATGATTTTAATCAGGGGGTGTTATAGAATCGAGTGACCTCGATTTGCCTTATGGACGATTATGAAAAAACACATCAAACGGGCCCTGCAGATGACCGGGGTCGTATGGGGAGCCCTGTGGGCCAGCATGTCGGCATCTGCTTTCGAGTTGGGTGATCCGGAGTTTTACGGTCCCGTGGTGGTGGGCCCCGGTCCGGCGCCTCAACTGATTTTTTCGCAACCGGTCTGGGTTGCGCCAACCCCCTATGGCGTTGCCCCGCCGCCGCCCCTTTATTTGCGCGTTCCGCCGCGCGTGTGGCGTCACTGGCCGAATTTCTGCGTTCAATATGCTGCCTGCGGGCGACCGGTCTACTTCGTCAGAAATTCCTGGTATCTCGGGACGTTTGTTCCCTACTACCGTTTGCATCCCGAGTTCTGGCACCGCGAGGGCGGACCCTGGATGCGTGATGGTCATCCGGAAGGGGGGCGTTGGCGCGAGGGAGATCATTGGCGCGAAGGTGACCGCGGGCGCTGGAGGGAGGAAGGTGACCATGAACACCACTGAGCCGACGGCCATTTCTCCAGAACTCCTGGCGATTTATCGAGGCAGTGATTACCGGGTGACGGACGAGGGGGGGAGGGAGTTCGTGATGCATGTCGATCAGCCCTCACCCACGCTCGGTGCGTTGATGGCACGTTACGGTGCGCGCAGCGCCGTGTTTGTCAGCGCCTACAACCCGGCCAGCGAACCCCATACCGAGGCGGAAAACCGGGCGGCTCAGGCGCGTCTGGAACAGGAGGTCGTGGCGCAGGGCTGCCGGATATTTCTGGGTGTGGGGGAAGATCCGGAAGGGGGGTGTCCAGGCGAACCGTGTCTTCTGGTTCTCGACTGGCCCCGGGAAAAGGTTTTGGCGCTGGGTCGAGCCTACGGCCAGAATGCGTTGTTATGGGTGGGTACGGACACCGTGCCGCGCCTGGTTCTGACGCGCTGACGAACGCTTTTGGCCACGGAATCTACTTGAGCGCTTTTTTGGATCTTTTTTTCAAAAAATAAAAAAAGTATAATGTCTCTTTTTTTCAATCGGTTAAAACCTTCGTGGGGCGGTTTTTCAGGAAGGGGCCAGGAAAAAATGGCACAAGTAAATTTGACAGACCGGAAAACAATCTGTAAAGTAGCGAACTCTACTCAAGACGGACGCGGGGTGGAGCAGTCTGGCAGCTCGTCGGGCTCATAACCCGAAGGTCGTAGGTTCAAATCCTACCCCCGCAACCAGAAAGAGATTGTTCATTAAAAATTTGATACCGATAGGTGTGGGTACTACAAGGGAGTAATAAATTGTAGTGCTCACGAAGAAATAACCGTTAGGTTACTTTGAGTGGGGTGATGGTGCAGAGATGTGCTGTCACAAAAAAGG
>JAKABO010000019.1 GCA_021796835.1 Pseudomonadota bacterium
CGTCTGATGCTCATCGAAGTCTTCGAGGCCATCGTCATTCTGTCCCTGTTGCTGGGCTTGGGCAAAAAATGGCTGGGACTCTGGTTCCACTGGATTGCCCGTCAAAAATCCTCGGAACTGTTTCTGCTCAATGTCCTGTGGGTCATTTTGCTGTTGGCCTGGATCACCCAGAAGGCCGGATTGTCGCTGGCGCTGGGCGCTTTCGTGTCCGGCGTGTTACTGGCTGAAACCGATTACCGCTATCAGGTGGAAGATTACATCAAACCCTTTCGCGATGTGTTGCTCGGTCTTTTCTTCATCACCATCGGAACGCTACTGGACCTGAATGTCGTGGTCCACCACCTGCCCGCCGTATTGCTGACCCTGGTCCTCCTGCTGGGACTCAAGTTGCTGACGGTGTACGGACCCGCGCGCGCGCTGGGCGAGCAGGATTCGATTGCCCTGCGTACCGCCCTGGCCATGGCTCCGGCCGGTGAATTCGGGTTCGTGCTGCTGGCCCAGGCCGAAGGGCTTCATCTGGTCCCTGCCACTCCGCTTCAGATCGTTCTGGCAGCCATGCTCATCAGCATGATCCTGGCCCCGTTCATTCTGCTCACGAGCGATCGTATCGTCCTCTTCGTCTGCAAGAATGAATGGGCCCTGCGTTCCGTCGCCCTCCATGAATTGTCCCGTCGAAGTTATGGGAAGCAACGTCATGTCATCGTTTGCGGATACGGCCGGAGCGGTCAAAATCTGGCCCGTTTCCTGGAACAGGAGGGGGTCTCCGTCCTTGCCCTGGACCGCGACCCGCAACGGGTCCGGCTGGCCTCGGAAGCGGGCGACGAGGTCGTGTTTGGCGATGCGGGACGACAGGAAGTCCTGATTGCCGCCGGCATCCAGCGCGCCTCGGCACTCATCGTCAGTTTCTCCGATACGGCGTTGTCTCTCGCCATCATTGCGCTGGTCCGGGAGTTGAAGCCGGCGCTTCCGGTCATCGTCCGTACCCGTGATGACAGCGATCTGGATCGCCTGAAAGAGGCGGGGGCTGCCGAAGTCGTTCCGGAAATCCTGGAGGGATCCCTCATGCTGGCCAGTCATGCCCTGCTCGAACTGGGCATACCCCTGTCACGGGTCCTGAAACGAATCCGTCAAGTCCGTGCCGAACGCTATCAGTTGATGCGCGGGTTTTTTCGTGGGTTGACCGACGAATCCAGCGAGAACGCCAACCCCGACCAACTTCGCCTGCAAACGCTGACCCTGCTGGAAAACAGCCTTGCCCGGGGGATGCAACTGCGTGACCTGCCTCTTCATCAGTGGGGGGTGGAAATCACTGCCCTGCGCCGGCGTGGATTGCGGGGGTTCCAACCCGAAGGAGAGACCCGCCTCGAAAGCGGGGATATCCTGATCCTGCTCGGCCGTCCGGAGGCGCTGGCCCAGGCCGAAGCCTGGCTCATTCAGGGAAAGTGAGCCGTGCCCCTGCCGCCCACCGTACCCCTGAGCGCCCTGGATTTCACCCCGCGCCTCTGCCAACTGCTCCACACCCTGGGACTGCACAGCGGATTCGATTTGTTGCTGCATCTTCCCCTGCGCTACGAAGATGAACGGCATCCCGGTTCCGTCGCGGCCCTGACGCCAGGGCAAAGCGCCTGCCTCATCGTTCAGGTGGTTCGTCACGAAATTCGCCAGGGTCCCCGCCGCACCCTGACCGTCCAGGTCAGGGATGAAACTGGCCTGCTCGAATTGCGCTTCCTCCATTTCCATCCCGGCCAACTGCGCCTGTTCGCCCCGGGCAACCGGTTGCGCCTCTTTGGTGAAGCGCGCCAGGGCTACCAGAGACTGGAAATGATCCACCCCCGTTGCCAACCATTCAAGGAAAACAGTCCCCTTCCGGCCACCTTGACCCCCGTTTACCCCACCTGTGCCGGCCTGTCCCAGAGTGCCCTGCGGCGCGCCCTGTCACGGGCGCTGACGCAACTCGACCTGAGCGACACCTGGGACCCCTCCTGGCGTGATTCCCTGGGGTTACCCGACCTGGCCACGACCCTGAAGATCCTGCATGGCCCCACCGATACGTCCCAACTGGTCCCCGCCCTGTGGCAGCGTCTCAAATTCGATGAACTGCTGGCCCAGCAGTTGTCCATGCATTTCCACCGCCGGCATCGCAGCGAAACCCTGGCCCAGGCCTACCCCGCCCAGGGAAAACTTTCCCGATCTTTTGAACGATCCCTCCCGTTTCCGCTCACTGCCGCCCAACGCCGGGTCGTGGAGGAAATTCGTCGGGATCTGGCGCAAGAACGCCCCATGCATCGGCTGTTGCAGGGAGACGTTGGCTGTGGCAAAACCATTGTCGCCGCTCTGGCTGCCGTTCAATGCATCGAAGGAGGAGGGCAGGTGGCCCTGATGGCGCCCACCGAATTACTGGCCCAGCAGCATCATGCAAAACTCTGCGACCTGCTCGCTTCCCAGGGAGTGCCTGTCGAATTGCTGACGGGACAACTCGGGAGTCAGGCTCAGCGTCACCTGCACCAACGCATCGCCAATGGAGAAATTGGCCTGGTCATCGGTACCCATGCGCTGATTCAGGAACGGGTGTCCTTCAGGAATCTGGGGCTGATCATCATCGATGAGCAACATCGCTTTGGCGTCGCCCAGCGTCTCTCGCTCCACCAGAAAGGAGGAGAATCCGGTCGGATCCAGCCCCATCAACTCATGATGAGCGCCACGCCCATCCCCCGCAGTTTGAGCATGAGTTACTATGCCGACCTCGATGTCTCCGTGATCGATGAATTGCCCCCCGGACGCCAGGGCATCACCACCAAACTGGTTTCTGCTGCCCGCCGGAACGAGGTCATCGAACGCATTCGTTCGGCCTGTCGCCAGGGTCAACAGGCCTACTGGGTGTGCCCTTTGATCGAAGAATCGGAATTTCTCGACCTGCAAAACGCCCAGGACACTTTTCAGGCCCTCACCGCCGATGCGCCGGATTTGCGCTGCGAATTGCTTCATGGCAGACTTGCCGGAGCAGAGAAACAGGCCATCATGAATCGGTTCCAGAAAGGAGAACTTCAATTGCTGGTCGCCACCAGCGTCATCGAGGTGGGGGTGGATGTGCCGAATGCGACACTGATGGTGATCGAACATGCGGAACGAATGGGGCTGGCCCAACTCCATCAGATGCGCGGACGGGTAGGACGGGGCACAGGTCCCGGCGTTTGCCTGCTCCTCTATCGGCCCCCTCTGTCCGAATTGGCGCGTCAACGTCTGAAAGTGATTTACGAACACACCGACGGGTTTGAAATCGCCCGCCAGGACCTCCTGCTCCGTGGCCCCGGCGATTACCTGGGTTCCCGTCAAAGTGGCATGGCTCTGCTGCGCTTTGCAGACCCCGTGCAGGATGATGACCTGCTGACCCTGGCGCGTCGGTACGCGGCCACCTGGATCGTCGAGTCCCCTGTAAAATCCCGCCATCATGCTTCGTGCTGGCTGGGCACACGTCAACCCTATCTGAATACTTGAACGCACATGAACTGGAATGCGTGGTGGCGCCTGACCCGGATGGATAAGCCCATCGGCACCCTGCTGTTGCTGTGGCCCACACTCTGGGCCCTGTGGCTGGCCAGCCAGGGGCATCCCTCCCTGTCCAATCTGATCGTCTTCTCGCTCGGTACCCTGCTGATGCGCTCAGCTGGCTGTGTCATGAATGACATTGCAGACCGCAAGGTGGACCCCCACGTTGCCCGGACCCGCCAGCGTCCCCTGGCCCGAGGAGAGGTCAGTGTCAAGGAGGCCGTCGTACTGGCGCTCCTCCTGAGCCTGGGTGCCTTCGCTCTGGTTCTGACCCGCAATACGCTGACCTTGATGCTTTCCCTGCCCGCCCTTTTTCTCGCCGCCAGTTACCCCCTGACCAAACGATTTTTTCCGCTCCCCCAGGCCTATCTGGGTATTGCCTTTGGTTTTGGCATTCCCATGGCTTTTGCGGCCGAACTCGGTCAGGTACCCGGTTCTGCCTGGATACTGATGCTGGCCAACCTCTGCTGGACTCTGGCCTACGACACCGAATATGCCATGGTGGATCGGGAGGATGACCGCCCCCTCGGCATTCATTCCACGGCACTCCTCTTCGGCCACCGGGACGTAGCCCTGATCATGATGTTCTACGGACTTTGCCTGCTCCTGCTGGGCGGGATTGGCTGGCACTTTCATCTGGGCGTGCCCTACTATGGGGGACTGTGCATCGCTGCCGGGGTGGCCGGCTTTCACTACACCCTGATCCGTACCCGCGCACGCGACCAGTGTCTGCGCGCCTTTCTGCACAATACCTGGTTCGGAGCCACCATCTTTGGGGGAATCTTCCTGTCCTACGCCCTGCGGTAGGAACAACGGCGCCCCGCTCCTCTCCAGCGTCCGAGGGACTTTGCTTCAAAATCCGTAACGCAGCCCCAGCGACAACAAATCGATGTTGGAATTTCCATTGATCCGGTTGTAATTCAACTGGTAATGGTCCCAGCCCCCCTGAAAACGCAAACGCTGACTGAGATCGTAATGCATCCCCAGGCCCGTCATGTTGTAAGGCAAGGCATCGTACAGTCCCACCGTCGACGTATTGGCAGTCCCCCCCGACCCCTGATTGCGGATGGTGGCCAGACTGCCCGTCAGGGCCAGACGGTCCCCCAGGGGCAGGATTCCCGTACCGCCCAGAACCCAACTGCGGGAGAGCCCGGAAATCTCGGAGCCCCCCAATCCCTCGCTGCGCATATGACTGGACAGCGCGCTCCCTTCCGGGGCCAGTTCCGTATTCCATTGCACCGAAAAGGGCAGGGCGCTGATCCCGGAGAACCAGCCACCGCTGGCCCCCTCCTGAGCCAGTGCCGCCTGCATCATGAGGAGGAGCATACCCACTCCCTGCATACTCTTTTTCATGACGATTTCCCCCAGTGACAGACGCCACCCCCCAGTGACACTTCTACACCTTCCATGTTAGCGCAAGGGATTTGGTGCAGGCAAGACCGTCGCATCCGGAGGGACGCCGGACTGTGGTATTTTTGACTCATGATAAACCCATCGGAGCAAAGCTTCCTGAGCCACTTCCGTACCCCCGGCACCCGTTCCGTTCGCCAGAAAGACCACCACCACCCAGTGGTTTTGCGCATCCAGACCATAACCCGCCAGGGCCTTCACACCCTCCAACGTACCACTCTTCAGATGAAAACGACCGCGCAGTTGAGGATCTTCAAAAGAATGGCGCAATGTTCCATCCACGTTCACGAGCGGCAGGGTGGCCATGAATTCATTCCCATAAAGACTCTTCTCCTGCATCCAGAGCAACAGGCGCGCCAGGTGTTCCGCAGAAATACGCGCCTTGCGCGATAACCCGGCACCATTCTCCAGCACCAACTCAGGAAAAACCAGCCCCCGTTCCGCCAGAATCCGGAGGACTTTGGCCTGACCAGCCGACTCCGTTGCCGCGCTGGCAGCATCCGGGCCGTCCGTCGCCAGATCGAGCAACAAGGTTCGTGCCAGTACGTTATTGCTGTTCTTGTTCATTTGCAGAAGCAACTCGATCAGGGCTGGAGATTCACTGGATGCCAGCACGGGCCAGTCCCTGGGCACGGGACCCTGGCTCAGGGTCCCCGTGAATGTTCCTCCCAACTCATGCCACAGGGTCCGCAAGGAAGAATCGAGATAGGCGGCATTGGTCAGCAGGGAAAAACCCATGAGTTGGACACCGCAAGCCTGCGGCATGGTCCCCGTCAACTCCAGAATCGCACCATCATCCAGATGGCGGTCAGGATGGGAGATCGTCGCCTGTCCCGGAAATTTGGCGCGAATGGCATAGCGCAAACCTGAGCGCCACAGGGCCGGACAGGGTCCGTCAACGGTGCGGGTCCGGTTGCGCAGTTCGATCCGGGAAAAAGGAAATTCCGGCCAGATCTGGAGCGGTTCACCGACCCTCTCTCCGGGACGGATGAACCACCATTGAGTCTGCTGCCCCACCTGCAAGGCATGGGGTATGACATTGTAGGCCCGAAAGCCTTCCTGGTCGAACGTGTCAGGGGAGGATGCCGATGGGGCAAACCCTTCCTGATCGAAACGAATCGGTCCCGACAGTTGGTGAATCCCCTGCTGGTACACCTGACGCCAGAGTTCCTGCCATCGTTCCAGCGTCAACCCCGGATCGCCCACCCCGATGACTCCGAAAGGACCCTGTCCCCTCTGTGCCTCCAGACGAGGCACGCGAACTTCCGTGCGCCATGTTTTGGCAGGACCCCAATTTTCCAGGGCCGCCAGGGTCGTCACCAATTTCATGACAGAAGCCGGATTGCGCGGTGTCTGGGCCTCCCAGGCCAGGCGCGGTTGAGGTTCATGGACCCCCCAGACCACGACAGAAACCTCCGAAGCCGGGACATTGGCCTGGGCCAGCGCCTGACGCAAGGTCTGTGGAAGTTCCTGCGAAACCGAAGGAGGAGGCCCGGGGTCGGCGCAGGCCAGTCCCCCCCAGGCCAAAAGCCACATGCCCCCGACAATCATGCTGAATTTGGTTATAATTTCTTTTTTACTCAATTGGATATAAAAATCTTCCGAAGACCTCGGGATTTTGGGCGGTTTTTTATACCATTCCCCTTGAAAACCTCCCAAGACGCCCATACACTGTTAGCACTCGCACTTGACGAGTGCTAATCCTGTCTCAATTTTCTCAACATTGGAGAATCGTCGTATGAAAATTCGTCCCCTGCATGATCGTGTGATTGTCAAACGCCTTGAAGAAGAACGCAAGACCGCCTCTGGCATCGTCATCCCGGATTCCGCTGCAGAAAAACCCGATCAAGGTGAAATTTTGGCCGTGGGCAAAGGCAAGACTCTGGAAGATGGCACCTTGCGCGCCCTCGAACTCAAAGTGGGCGATCGAGTCCTGTTTGGGAAATACTCTGGTCAGGCCGTCAAGGTAGACGGCGAGGAACTGCTGGTCATGCGTGAAGAAGATGTCATGGGTGTCGTCGAGGCCTGAGCCTCCCCATTTTCAATCGAACCGGTTGGACCCACCGGGTCCGCCCCCGTTAAATTCAGGAGTCTAAAAGATGGCAGCTAAAGAAGTTCGTTTTCATGATAGTGCCCGCGCCAAGATGGTCGTGGGTGTCAATATACTGGCCGATGCAGTCAAGGTCACCCTCGGACCCAAAGGCCGGAATGTCGTGCTCGAGCGTTCCTTCGGCGCACCCACCATCACCAAGGATGGCGTGTCCGTTGCCAAGGAAATCGAACTGAAAGACAAGTTTGAAAACATGGGCGCTCAGATGGTCAAGGAAGTGGCTTCCAAAACCTCCGACGTTGCAGGCGATGGGACCACCACCGCAACCGTACTGGCCCAGTCCATCGTCAAGGAAGGCATGAAGTTTGTGGCCGCCGGCATGAACCCCATGGACCTGAAACGCGGGATCGACCGTGCCGTCACGGGCATCGTGGAAGAATTGAAAAAACTCTCCAAGCCCTGTACCACCAATACCGAGATCGCCCAGGTGGGTTCCATTTCCGCCAACGCCGATCACTCCATCGGCGAGATCATCTCCCAGGCCATGGACAAGGTGGGCAAGGAAGGCGTCATTACCGTGGAAGATGGCTCCGGCCTGCAAAATGAACTGGAAGTCGTGGAAGGCATGCAATTCGACCGCGGCTACCTCTCTCCCTACTTCGTCAACAATCAGGACCGTCAAATCGCCTTGCTGGAAGATCCCTACGTGCTCCTGCACGACAAGAAGATCTCCAACATCCGCGATCTGCTGCCCGTACTGGAGCAAGTGGCCAAGTCCGGTCGTCCGCTCCTGATCATCGCCGAAGATGTGGAAGGTGAGGCTCTGGCTACTCTGGTCGTCAACAACATCCGCGGCATTCTCAAAACTACTGCCGTCAAGGCGCCAGGGTTTGGCGATCGACGCAAGGCAATGCTGGAAGATATCGCCATTCTGACCGGTGGAACCGTGATTGCAGAAGAAGTCGGCCTGTCGCTGGAAAAAGTGACGTTGAACGAACTGGGCCGTGCCAAACGCATCGAAGTGGGCAAGGAAGAAACCACCGTCATCGATGGTGCCGGAAACGAAGAGTCCATCAAGAGCCGCGTGACTCAGATTCGCAAGCAAATCGAAGAAGCCAGCAGCGACTACGATCGTGAAAAACTGCAGGAACGCGTGGCCAAGTTGGCAGGTGGCGTTGCGGTCATCAAGGTCGGTGCCGCCACTGAAGTGGAAATGAAGGAAAAGAAGGCGCGCGTGGAAGATGCGCTGCACGCCACCCGTGCGGCAGTGGAAGAAGGGATCGTTCCTGGCGGCGGGGTCGCACTGCTGCGCGCCCGCTCCACCCTGACCGCACTCAAGGGCGACAATGCCGATCAGGATGCTGGCATCAGGATCGTGGAACGCGCCATCGAAGAACCCCTGCGTCAGATCGTGGCCAACTGTGGCGACGAACCTTCCGTAGTAGTCAACAAGGTACTGGAAGGAAAGGGGAATTTTGGTTACAACGCTCAAACCGGTGAATATGGCGATCTGGTTGCCATGGGCGTGGTCGATCCGACCAAAGTCACCCGTTTTGCCTTGCAAAATGCAGCCAGCATTGCCGGTTTGATGCTGACTACCGATTGCATGGTCGCGGAACTGCCCAAGGAAGAACCCCCCATGCCTGGGGGAGGAATGGGCGGTATGGGTGGCATGGGCGGCATGGACATGTAATCTTCCTGTTGCTCTCTCCGGTGTCCTGCACCGGCGTGTTGTGCCAAACCCCCTTCAGACCTGGTCTGAAGGGGGTTTTTCTTGTGTCGTGAAAAGCGCGAGGTCGGTCTGATTTATAATGGGCGCATTACCTTCCGTTTGAGCATTCGATGACCTCTTCTTCCCATACTCCGCCGCAAAAATCCTGGTCCGGACGTTTCAGTGCCCCTGTCGCTGAAACCGTCAAGCGTTACACGGCTTCGGTGCTTTTCGACAAACGCCTGGCGACCCATGATATCCAGGGCTCTCTGGCTCATGCCCAGATGTTGTATGAGGTCGGCATCCTGACGGAAAGCGATTTTTCTGCCATCCAGCGCGGTTTGACCGTCATCCGCCAGGAAGTGGAACAGGATCGTTTTCCCTGGACTCTGGATGACGAGGATGTTCACCTCAATATCGAAAAACGACTGACCCAACTGGTGGGAGACGCGGGCAAACGCCTCCATACCGGGCGCTCGCGCAACGATCAGGTAGCCACCGACATCCGCCTCTATCTGCGTGCCGCCATCGACCAGCACCAGGCCCAACTGCGCGCCCTCCAATGTGCCCTGATCGCTCTGGCCGAACAGCATGTGGACACGCTCATGCCCGGGTTTACTCATTTGCAGGTGGCCCAACCCGTCTCCTTTGCCCATCATCTGCTGGCCTATGTGGAAATGCTGGGGCGGGATCGCCAACGTCTGACGGACTGCCGTCGACGAATCAACCAACTTCCCCTGGGTGCTGCGGCTCTGGCGGGAACCAGTTACCCCATCCGGCGCGAACGGGTGGCCGAGTTACTGGGATTCGAGGGACTCTGTCGCAATTCCCTGGATGCCGTTTCCGACCGTGACTTCGCCATCGAATATTGTGCTGCGGCTTCCCTGCTGATGGTCCACCTGTCCCGTCTGTCCGAGGAACTGATCCTGTGGATGAGCCCACGCTTCAATTTCGTCCGGATCGGTGATGCGTTCTGCACGGGTTCCTCGATCATGCCCCAGAAACGTAACCCGGATGTGCCTGAATTGGTGCGCGGCAAATCCGGACGCATCATAGGGCATCTCATGGGGTTGCTGGTCCTCATGAAGGGGCAACCCCTGGCTTACAACAAGGATAATCAGGAGGACAAGGAGCCCCTCTTCGATACGGTGGAAACATTGTCTCAAACCCTGGTCATCTACACCGAAATGATGGGCGATGTACAGGTCAATGCCGCTGCCTTGCGGCAGGCAGCGCTGGAAGGGTTTTCCACGGCCACCGATCTGGCGGATTATCTGGTCAAGAAAGGAATGCCCTTTCGGGATGCCCATGAAATCGTGGCACGTGCCGTACGGCATGCCGAAACCGAAGACTGTGACCTGGCAGAACTGCCCCTGTCCACGCTCCAGACCTTTTCTCCCATCATCGAATCCGATGTTCATGAGGTACTGACGTTGGAAGGGTCGGTGGCCAGTCGCAACATTCCTGGTGGAACGGCACCGACCCAGGTTCGCGCCGCTCTTCAGGAGGCACACCAGCGCTGGGATCATGAGGGAGAGTAACCGCCCCATCGTGCGTCCAGGATTCTGGACGGTGTGGAGTCTGCTTTGCCTGCCCTTGTGGGGGTGCGGACTCAAGGGGGGACTCTATCTGCCGCCCGGACAGACACCGGTTTCCGCCACCGTGCCCGCCCCCGCTCCGGAACCCACAACCCCTTCGGGGACGGCGCCTGTTTCCGGAACGGCGCCCGCTCCTTCCCCCAATCCTGCGCCCCCAACCTCTCCCTGACGAAAACGCCATGTCTCTGCCGCTCGCCCCTGTTGGCCCATACCGTTCGCCCCTCGATGGCACCCTGATGCTGGAGTCGGTTTCCCTGAACGAGATCGCCGAACGCTACGGAACCCCGTGCTATGTGTACTCCCAATCCGCCCTGCTCCAGTCTTACCAGGAGTACCGGGATGCCTTTCAAGCCTTTGACACCCTCGTCTGCTATGCCGTCAAGGCCAATGCCAACCTGACTCTCCTGCGCCTCCTCGCCGCGCAGGGGGCCGGTTTCGATATCGTGTCCGGAGGAGAGTTATTCCGCGTACTGCAAGCCGGCGGGGATCCACGCCGCATCGTATTTTCGGGAATCGCCAAGTCCCAGCGGGAGATCGATGAAGCATTGAAAGCCGGGATCCTCTGTTTCAACGTGGAATCCGCTGCCGAGCTCCAGCGCCTGTCCGGGTGCGCCACCCGCTTGGGGGTGACCGCGCCCGTCTCGCTGAGAGTCAACCCGGAGGTTGATGCGCGCACTCACCCCTACATCGCCACGGGATTGCGTACCAGCAAATTCGGCGTGCCGGCAACCACTGCGCTGGCCCTTTATCGGGAAGCCCGAAAACTTCCCCACCTGAAGATCGTCGGAATCGACTGTCATATCGGATCCCAGATCACCACGCTGGAACCTTTTCTCGAGGCCACCGATAAAATTCTCGAACTCGTGCACCAACTCGCCGCAGAAGACATTCCCCTGGAGCATATCGATCTGGGCGGCGGCGTGGGCATTTGTTACCGGGATGAAACCCCTCTCTCCCTATCCGACTATGCAACGGCATTGAAATCGCGTTTCAGCCAGTTCCAGGGACGCCTGCTCTTTGAACCCGGACGACGCATCGTCGGCAATGCCGGTCTGCTCCTGACACGCGTGGAGTACCTGAAAAGCATTCCGGAACGTCAACTGGTGATCGTGGATGCCGGCATGAACGATCTGATGCGTCCCTCCCTTTACCAGGCCTGGCATGAAATCGTTCCCGTCGGTGCGCTCCGAAAAACAGACCAGAAAGTGGATATCGTGGGCCCCGTCTGCGAATCCAGCGATGTTCTGGGCACGGAACGCGTACTCGACGCGCGGGCGGGCGACCTGTTGGCCATTCTTTCCTGCGGTGCTTACGGCGCCTCCATGTCTTCCCGCTACAATGCCCGTCCTCTCCTCCCCGAGATACTGGTCCATGGGTCCCAGAGCACCCTGATCCGCCGTCGGGAAACCTACGCGGACCTGATCCAGCATGAATTGCCCTGAGTCACGAACCTTTTCCCTGCCTCTGTACGAAAAGAAGAATTCGGCCTACAATGGCCTTCACGCTTCTCGTGCAGGAGTTCGTCATGGTCACCGCAAAGAAATCTTCACCCGCGCCACAGCCCCTCGAGTCCGAAGTCCTTTCGGAACCCGGGAAGAAGAACAAGAAGAAGGCCGCCAAACAGGAAAAATCCAGGGGCATCCCGGAAATCGGGAAGGAGAAAAAAGGCAAGAAGGCCAAAAAAGCGGAAAAGAAGGCCGACAAGAAAGCCAAAAAAACAGAGAAAAAGGCGCGTAAGGTCGAAGCCTCGAAGACGCTCGGGGAAGTGACCAGCGCAGTCACCCGGGTCGATACTGTGGCAGAGGAACCCATCCCTGCCGAAGGTGCAGCGTCTGCCAAGCCATCTCCGACCTCCCGGAAAAAGAAATCGGCGGAGCCCCTGCCTACCAGCCCTTCTGTCCAAAAAACCCGCCGCCGCAAGGAAGCACCTGCTGCCCCCCTGGAGGAGCGCGTGGCCCCGCCCACCAAACGCGCCCGACGAACCGCTGTACCGGCAGAAGTTCCTGCACCACCGCTGGCCGAGGGCAAGACGCGCCGGACTTCCATCAAAAAAACGCCCGTCACGGCTGCCCCGAGCAAAAAACGCGCAACGCCCCCGCCGCCGCCCATCATTTCACCAGACAAGGTCGCCGCCCCTGCCTCTTCTCCCAAAAGCACCCGTCGTCCCCGTGCCCCAAAGACCATCCCACCGCTGATCAAACCCATGACGTAAGGCAGGGGACCGGAAGCAGATCGCCCCCCTAATCGGGAATCGCTACCTGATTCCTGCGGTTCTCGATCCTGTCGGTCTTGTCCTGTAAACGAGGACTGTTGCCGTGCACATCGTAGAAGCGCGGACGGGAAATCATGGAAGCCAGGCGCGCGGACTGCATGGGCGTCAAGTCCCGGACGGGTTCATGAAAATAGTGCTGGGCGGCGGCAGAACAGCCAAAAACCCCCTCTCCCCACTCGATGGTATTGAGATAAACCTCAAGAATGCGGCGCTTGCTCCAGGTTGCCTCAAGCATCACCGTGATCAGCGTTTCCTGACCTTTTCGCCATAAACTTCGCCGCTCGGACAAAAACAGGTTCTTGGCCAACTGCTGGGTCAGGGTGGAGCCGCCGGCCACAAACCGATGACGCCTCAGGTCTCGCCGGTACGCCTGCCGGATGCCCTCCCAATCAAACCCGTGGTGGGTCATGAAGTGACTGTCCTCGGCAGCCACCACCGCCTGTTTCAGGCTGCCTGGAATTCCCTGATAAGGCACCCAGGGGTGGGGCATGAGGGGAGGGCGTCGTTGCGACTGGAGAGACGCCGCGCGCGCGCGCATGAAGGAGGTCTGATCCGGGTTATGGGTCCGCCACCACAGGACCTGTCCGAAAATGTAAGTTTCCCACAGCAGCAGCAACAGCAGGATCCACTTCATCCCAAGCCAGGTCCAGGCCATAAATCTCTTGAGCCCCGCCAGAAACATGCGGTTCAGTGACATGCGGCGCGTAGCGCGCGTAACACCTCTGCGCTGGGGGGGCGTATACCTCGCCACAAGTAGAAGGATTCGGCAGCCTGTTCCACCAACATCCCCAATCCGTCCTCCGTCCGACCTGCGCCTGCCTGACCGGCCAGTTTCAGGAACGGGGTCGGACCCTTGCCGTAGCCCAGATCATAAGCCAGGGTTCTCTGGTCGAAGAGCGCCGCCGGAAGCGGGGGCAGATCGCCCGCCACCGCCGTCGACGTGGCGTTGATCACCACCTCATAGGCCTGCGCCGGAATATCCGGCCAGGAAAATGCACGACAGGAAACGGCGCTGGGCAGTGACTCCAATTCGCGGACCAGCGTCTGCGCCCGTACCAAAGTCCGGTTCGCGATATCCAGTTGCACGATCCCCGCCTCCAGCAAGGGTTGCACGATGCCCCGCGCGGCCCCGCCGGCGCCCAGGATCAGCACGCGTGACCCCTCCAGGGTCACGCCCAGATTCAGGGTCATATCCCGAACCAGCCCCTCACCATCCGTATTGTCGGCCCAGAGCGTTCCCTCCGGCGTCACCCCCAGGGTATTGGCTGCGTGCGCCACCCGAGCACGCGGTGAATGCAGCGCAGCCAAGGCGAAAGCGCGCTCCTTGAAGGGCAGAGTCACATTCAGACCCAGGCCGCCTGCCGCAAAGAAGCGGACGACCTCGCTTTCAAAACCGTCCAGCGTTCCCTCGATCCGTTCATAACTGAGGTGCTGTCCCGTCAGAAGTGCAAAATGTCGGTGAATGTCGGGAGAGCGACTGTGCCGGATCGGATGCCCAATCACCCCGTACCGATCCATCAACTCTGTTTCCAGGGCAACCCGGCCGCCTGCCACCCATTCAGATGACCGCGGTGCCCCTGCGGGTCGCGATCCCCTTCAAAACCCTGGAGGATGTTGTAACACCCCGTCCAACCCATGGAAGTGGCCGCCTCTGCCGCCGCGTGGGACCGGGCCCCGGAACGGCACATAAAGAGCACCAATGACTCTCCAGGAACCCGTTCCCGCAAAGTATCCAGAAACGATTCGTTGCGCACGCCCATGGGGTAGGACTGCCATTCCACATGCACCGACCCGGGCACGGATCCAACCCAATCCAACTCCGCTTGCGTACGTACGTCCACCAGCACCGCCTGGGCATTCAAATTCAACAGTTCGAAAGCCTCGGTCGGAAGCAGGGCCCCCGCATAGGACAATCCGATTTCACGCCCGCGTTGTTGGGCGACTTTCAATAATTCGGCTATTCTGGACATGGAATACCTCATCGATGGATCAGGTTGCATTGTAACCAAAACCTGTCGTACTCAGGTAAAACTCAGACCCCCTTTTGCGTATCTGAAGACGCACTCTTATGGTGCGTTTTGCCTGAAAAGCACCATGTTGGTGCGAACCAACCCGCCACCAAAAAATCATGTTCCTTTACGCTTTCCTTATGGCACAATGCTGGAATAGATTGGAAGGGTTTGGCATGTAACCTGCTTATCCTCCGGGGATTGAGTGAGGAGCGCCAAGAGGTCGTACTATCCTTAAATTTTCTGACAGGAGAGAAGAAATGGCAGTTGCCGATGTAATGCAGATGGTCAAGGATCATGAGGTAAAATTCGTCGATTTTCGTTTTACGGACACCCGCGGCAAGGAACAGCACGTCACCGTTCCTGTCAGCCACTTCGGTCCGGACAAATTTACCGAAGGCCATGCCTTTGACGGTTCCTCCATCGCTGGCTGGAAGGGGATTCAGGCCTCTGACATGCTTCTGATGCCCGACCCCAACACGGCCAACCTCGACCCTTTCATGGATGAGTCCACGCTGATCCTGACCTGCGATGTGATCGAACCTTCCGACGGCAAGGGTTATGATCGCGATCCCCGTTCCCTGGCGAAACGTGCGGAAGCCTATCTGAAGTCCAGTGGCATCGGTGATACTGCCTACTTTGGCCCTGAACCAGAATTCTTCGTGTTTGATTCCGTCAGCTGGAATGTGGACATGTCCGGTTGTTCCGTCCGGGTGGAATCCGAAGAAGCCCCCTGGTCCTCCGGAAAATCCTACGAAGGCGGCAACATGGGCCACCGCCCCGCGATCAAGGGCGGCTATTTCCCCGTTCCTCCCGTCGATTCTCTCCAGGACATTCGCTCAGCCATGTGTCTGGCCCTGGAGGACATGGGGGTTCCGGTGGAAGTGCACCACCATGAGGTGGCTGCCCCGGGGCAGTGCGAAATCGGCACCAAATTTGCTCCCCTGGTGCAACGTGCCGACTGGCTCCAGATCCTCAAGTATGTCGTCCACAACGTCGCTCATTCCTACGGCAAGACAGCCACTTTCATGCCCAAGCCCATCGTCGGTGACAATGGGTCCGGAATGCACGTTCACCAGTCGGTCTGGAAAGATGGGAAAAATCTGTTTGCAGGCAGCGGCTACGCCGGTCTCTCCGATTTCGCCCTCTATTACATCGGCGGCATCATCAAGCACGCGAAGGCCCTCAACGCCATCACCAATCCCAGCACCAATTCCTACAAGCGTCTGGTGCCCGGTTTTGAAGCCCCGGTCAAGTTGGCCTATTCTGCCCGCAACCGTTCGGCGGCGATTCGCGTCCCCTTCGTACAAAGCGACAAGGCCCGTCGTATCGAAGTGCGCTTTCCCGACCCCACTGCCAACCCGTACCTGGCCTTTTCGGCGCTGATGATGGCTGGCCTGGATGGTGTCCAGAACAAGATTCATCCTGGCGAAGCCTCCGACCGCGACCTGTACCACCTGAGCCCCGAGGAAGATGCCAAGATCCCGGCTCCTGCGGCCTCTCTGGAAGAAGCCCTGGCCGCGCTGGACAAGGACCGCGAGTTCCTGACCCGTGGGGGCGTATTCTCCAATGACATGATCGATGCCTACATCGCACTCAAGATGGAAGAAGTCACCCTGTTCCGGATGACCACCCATCCTCTGGAGTTCCAGATGTACTACAGCCTCTAGATCCTCACTGGGCATGTCCGCCGTCACCAGCCCGTCAGCCCTCTTTGGATGACGGGCTTTTTCATGGATACGTCCCACCCGATCGACCAGGAGGATGCCCGTTTTGTCGGACTGGACCTGCTCCACACGGCCATTCTGGTTCTGGATGGAGATCTGCGCATCCGTTTCGTCAATACCGCCACCGAAAGTTTGCTGGCCATGGGGCGCAAGCACCTCGTCAATTCCCCCTTGTCCCAGATCTCACTTTCCTCCCAAAGTCTGGTGGAACTCACACGCACGGCACTCCAGCAGGAACTGGGATTTCTGGAACATGAGTGGGTCATCCAACCCCTTCAGGGCGAATCACAGGTCATCAGTTGCACGGGCACCCCGCTGGGCACCCCGGTACAGGGCATTCTGCTGGAACTGCGGCCCATCACCCAGCGCATGCGCATCGCCCGGGAAGAAAAGATTCTCGAGGATCAAAAAACCAACCGGGAGTTGTTGCGCAATCTGGCTCATGAGATCCGCAACCCTCTGGGCGGGATCCGTGGCGCAGCCCAACTCCTGGAAGGCGAACTGGATTCGCCCGAATTGAAGGAATACACACAGGTCATTCGAGACGAAACCGACCGCCTGCAAAACCTGATGGATCGCCTGCTCAGTTCGCGCCCTTCCCGGCAGGTGGCTGCCCTCAACATTCATGAAGTGCTGGAGCGGGTCCGTACCATTCTCCTGGCTGAATTCCCCCACGGTCTGAAACTCGAGCGCGACTATGACCCCAGCCTGCCTGACCTCCAGGGGGACCGTGAACAACTCATCCAGGCCGTGCTCAACATCACGCGCAACGCGGCGCAGGCCCTGGGGGGGACAGGTACGATCCATCTGCAAAGTCGTCCCCTGCGTCAGGTCACCCTGGCGCGACGCCGTTTTCGCCTGGGTGTGATGATCCGTATCCGGGACAACGGCCCAGGCATTCCGGAAGACCTCCAGAAACGCATTTTTCAGCCCCTGGTCTCCGGTCGGGAAGGAGGAAGTGGTTTGGGATTGATGTTGGCACAAAACTTGATTAGTCAACATCAGGGATTGGTGGAATTTGACAGCAGGCCCGGCGAGACCTGTTTCACCCTTATTCTTCCCTTCCTGGAAACCGAGCAATCCGCTGAACCCTGAAACCCCATCGAGGAAATGATGACCCACCATACCGTCTGGATTGTAGATGATGACCGTTCGATCCGCTGGGTGCTGGAAAAGGTACTGGGACGCGAAGAGATCCCCTACCGCTCTTTCTCCAGCGCCACGGAAGCCTTGCATGCCCTGGAAGCCGGAGAATTGCCGGCGACCATTGTGAGCGATATCCGCATGCAGGGTCTGAGCGGACTGGACTTCCTGGAACGGGTCAAGCAGGATCACCCCGAGATTCCCATTATCATCATGACCGCCTACTCGGATCTGGACAGTGCCGTCTCGGCCTTCCAGGGCGGGGCTTACGAGTATCTTCCCAAACCCTTTGATGTGGAACAGGCGCTGGCTCTGGTACGACGTGCCCTGTCCGAACGTTCTTCACAGGCCGAGGAACCTGTCGCCAACACCATTCCTCCCCTCGATATTCTTGGCCAGGCACCCGCCATGCAGGCGGTGTTTCGAGCCATCGGACGTTTGGCGCACTCCCATGCCTCGGTTCTGATCACAGGCGAATCCGGCAGCGGAAAGGAACTGGTGGCACGGGCACTCCATCGCCACGGGCCACGCGCGGGCATGCCCTTCGTGGCCCTCAACACCGCAGCCATTCCCAAAGACCTGCTGGAATCCGAACTCTTCGGACACGAAAAAGGGGCCTTTACCGGAGCCACCCAGCAACGCCCTGGTCGATTTGAACAGGCCGAAGGAGGAACCCTGTTCCTCGATGAAATCGGGGATATGCCCCTCGAGTTACAAACCCGTCTCCTGCGCGTCCTCTCGGATGGACATTACTACCGCGTGGGCGGACAAACCCCCCTGAGTGCCCGTGCACGCATCATCGCCGCCACCCATCAGAACCTCGAGCGCCAGGTAGAGGAAGGTTCTTTCCGGGAAGACCTCTTTCACCGCCTCAACGTCATTCGCATCCGACTTCCGGCCCTGCGCGAACGCCCCGAGGATATCCCCTTGTTGGCCCAGCATTTTCTGCAACAGAGTGCGCGCTCCCTGGAAGTGGAGCCCAAACGCCTGTCCGAGGCGACCCAACGTCTGATCACCACATTCCCATGGAAAGGAAATGTGCGCCAACTGGAAAACCTCTGTCACTGGTTGACGGTCATGGCTCCGGGCATCGTGGTAGAGCCCGCAGATCTCCCCCCGGAATTGCTTTCCCAACCCGATGCCCAGGCCCATCTGGCGGAACCCTGGCAGGAAAGCGCTGCACGAGAAATTGCCCGGCGCCTGTCCCAGGGAGAAACGGACCTGGCCCTGTCTCTGGTGGACCAACTGGAACGCATCCTCATCACCGAAGCACTGACCCATACCCAGGGAAGGCGCATCGAAGCGGCCCAACGTCTCGGATGGGGAAGAAATACCCTTACCCGTAAAATTCATGCCCTGGGACTGGACAAACTCTGGGGTTCGGCTCCGGATTAATCTTCAAACACTGCCCACACGGGCGCGTGATCGGAAGGACGTTCCCATCCGCGCGGCTCCCGATCGATGGTACAGGAACACAAGGTGGCTCCCAGTCCCTGGCTGGCCAGCAAATGATCGATGCGCAAGCCCAGATTGCGCCTGAAGGCATTGACCCGGTAATGCCACCAACTGAAGGACCGCTCTTCCTGGGGAAATTGCCGAAAACAATCCACCAGCCCCAGGGCCTCCAGGGCCTGGAATTTCTCCCGCTCGGGAGGACTGCACAACACTTCCCCGGCCCAGGCCGCCGGATCATGGACGTCCCGGTCTTCCGGCGCAATGTTGTAGTCTCCTGCCACCACCAGGCGGGGATGTCGCACCAGACTGTCCTGCAAATAGTCATGCAGCGCATCGAACCAGGCAAGTTTGTAAAGGTACTTTTCCGAACCGAGCGATTCGCCATTGGGACAGTACACACTGATCACCCGAATATCGCCAAACGTGGCGGCGATGACCCGTTGCTGGGGATCTTCCCATTTGGGCAGTCCGACCACTTCCTCCACACCGGGTTGCAAGGAGATCAACGCCACCCCGTTATAGGTTTTCTGTCCCGCCACATGAGCGTGATAGCCCGCCGCCTGAAATTCTTCCCAGGGGAAACGGGCAGTCTCGCACTTGAGTTCCTGCAGGCAAAGCACATCCGGTTTTTCTTTCTCCAGCCAGTCCAGAACTTGGGATAACCGAACCCGGATGGAATTGACATTCCACGTCGCGATTTTCAAGAAAACTCCTCCATATCAGTAGATTGTAACGATTCACCCGCGCCTGCAGAAGACCATGAACACCCCACAGGACAGGGTGGTTTTACCCCCAGCCTTCAACCGCATGTTGTAAATATGATACATATTTCCCAATTATGGAGAATTTGTGTCATAATTGTTACAGTTTGACCCCTTTCGTTGACTGTAGAATTCGTAAACCTTAACCACCCAGGAGCACTCAAATGTTCAAAAAAGCACTTCTCGTTACTTCCCTGGTATCCGTTTCCTTGTCGGCCATGGCCGATGGGAGCAGCTGGATCAATGACTATGCCGGTGTTTCCCTTGGCTCCGCCACTTCACCCAACCCCGGTGTGGGCAACAACGCCAACGCCAACGTAGGTGAAACCGGTTCCGCGTACCGCGTGTTCGCCGGTCACGAATTTACCCAGAATTTCGGTATTGAAACACAGTACAACCATTACCATGGGTTCGGTGGAAACGCGGCGGATGGGTCAGCCCACTCCTTCGATCTGTTGGGAACGGGGACCTACTACTTCGACCGTGCCAACACCATCGGCCTGGTGGGCAAAGCCGGTTTCAATTACGCGACAGTCGGCTCCTACGGTCTGACCAACGGCGGGTTTGGCTGGGTTTATGGCGCAGGACTGCGTTATAACGTCTCCCGTCAGTTCGACATTCGCGCCGACTATCAGCGCGACCAGTTGGGCTACACCAACAACTATTTCAGCAACGCAGAAAACACCTACACCATCGGTGCTGCTTACCACTTCTAAATCGTAGCACCCCGATTCGGGCCAGGTCAGCGATGACCTGGCCCGAATTTTTTACCAGGGCATGCCAATGTCAGGACCCATCCATGGGGTCATCGGTCCATCCATGACAGGATCTCCGAAGGGACTCATCCCATAGTACATGCCGGAATTATCCATGGGCACATCCTTCGGCCACAGATAGACGACATCCGCAGCCACACGCGGGAAGATGTAGCGCATGTCACCCACTTTTCCGATGGTCGGCACCTGGAGCGTGCCCGTTACGGTAATCTGTCTCTTCACGGAATAAATGGACGGATCGAAGAAGCCATGGGCACAGGCGATGAATCGCCCGTCTGAATGATCATCATCCATGGGGCGACCCGAATCATCCAGGGTATGACTCACGACATGAAAACACGTATCGGTCTTTCCTGGCCTGACCCCTTCGATCACCCCACCCCAGCGCACTTTTTCACCCACGACACCGGGGTCGTCCTGAGCCGTGCGGGGCAGGATGGGAACGAAGTCATTTCCCGCCAGAGGCGCCGGAGGCGTACTGGCACAGGAGGCCAGGCCAACCGTCAGGCCCGTCAATAATAAAAGTTTGAACCGCATGATCTCCGCTTCCCCCTCATAAACTTGATTGAAATGGGTCAATCCACTCATCAGGGAGGTTCGGCAGCACCGATCGCCCAGGCCGACATCCACCCTGTGCCGGACATTCTACCGTCTTGCCCGTTTCACGAGTTGTTACAAATAGGCCCTTCCCATTCTCCCTGACTGGGCAAACAGGGGTGCGCGGAGCCGTAGACTGAACGCCGTCTTCAAATCAGGTCCGGACACAGGAATGTGCGATAATCGCCCCATGGAAACGATCAACTTCACCCATCATTTTCTCATCGCCATGCCTTCGTTGCAGGATGCCAACTTTTCCGGCACCCTGACCTACATCTGTCGGCACGATGAGCAGGGCGCCATGGGCCTGATCATCAACCGTCCGATGGACATGAACCTGAAAAATCTGTTTGGCCAGATCGCGCTCACTGCCAGCAACGAAGATGTGTCCACCCAACCGGTCTATCTGGGCGGACCGGTCCAGACCGACCGTGGGTTCGTTCTCCATACCCCCATGGGCACATGGCGTTCCACCTTGCGCATCAACGACGAATTTGGACTCACCACTTCCCGCGACATTCTGGAACAACTGGCCCTCGGCCATGGTCCTGAATACATGCTCATCGCCCTGGGCTATGCAGGATGGGAAGCCGGGCAACTGGAAAACGAAATCAAGCGGAACAATTGGCTGTCCGTCCCTGCAGACCCTCATATTCTCTTCACGCTCCCTGCAGAACAACGTTTCAATGCAGCACTGGCGTTACTGGGCGTCAATCTGACCTATCTCTCCGAGGAAGCCGGGCATGCCTGATCCGGAAGGCGCCGTCCTGGCCTTCGACTATGGCACGCGTTTTATCGGAGTGGCTTGGGGAGAGCGCCGCAGCCGGGTCTGTCGTCCGCTTGCTTCCCTGGAATGCCGCACCCGCGCCCAGCGCTGGGAATCCATTCATGCCCTCATTCGGGAATGGACACCGGGTTTGCTGCTGGTGGGACTGGCCCTGAATTCGGAAGGTCAGGAACAAACCACGACCCGTCAGTGTCGTAATTTCGCTCGCGACCTGTACCGTCACACCCATTTGCCCGTGACCCTCATCGATGAGCGCTATACCTCGCTGGAAGCCGACCAGCAGTTGCGGGCTGCCGGGGTTCCGAGCACACAACGTCGCAGCAGGGAGCATGCGCTGGCCGCCACCTTGCTCCTGGAAGATTATTTTGGTCTGTCCGTCGAGCAGCAAAACGCTTTATGCTCTTCTGAACGCACTGATTTTTTTATTACTCTTGATGCCGAGGTTACCGATGTTTAATCCTCAACTCACCCCCGAAGGTCACCTCAAGCATCTTCTGACCATAGAAGGCCTGCCACCCGCCATTCTCTTCCAGATTCTCGACCGCGCCACAGAGTTCGAGGCCGTGGCCCGCCAGGAAGTCAAGAAGGTCCCCCATCTTCAGGGGAAATCCGTCTTCAATCTATTTTTTGAGGCATCCACACGTACCCGCACCACTTTTGAAATTGCAGCCAAGCGGTTGTCCGCCGACGTCATCAATCTGAATGTCAGTTCCTCCAGTCAAAGCAAGGGAGAAACCCTGCTCGATACGGTGGACAATCTGTCCGCCATGCAGGCAGACATGTTCGTGGTACGCCATGCCGAAAGTGGCGCTGCACACCTGATCGCCAGTCATGTCGGACCCGATATCCATGTCATCAACGCTGGGGACGGACGCCATGCCCATCCTACCCAGGCGCTTTTGGACATGTATACCATCCGCCACTTCAAGAAGCGCTTTGAAAATCTGCGGGTGGCCATCGTCGGGGATGTCCTGCATTCGCGGGTGGCCCGCTCCCAGATTCACGCCCTGACGACCCTGCAGGTTCCGGAAGTACGTGTCATCGGTCCGAAAACCCTGATACCGCGCAATGTGGAGCGTCTGGGGGTACGGGTCTACCACGATATGGTCCAGGGCCTCAAGGGCGTGGACGTGGTCATCATGTTGCGCCTCCAGAATGAACGGATGAATGGCGCACTCCTGCCCAGCCGGGATGAATACTTCAAATACTATGGGCTGACCCCCGCCAAATTGGCTCATGCCCGGCCGGATGCCATCGTCATGCACCCGGGCCCCATGAACCGGGGCGTGGAGATTCATTCGGATGTCGCCGACGGAGTCCAGTCCGTGATCCTGAAACAGGTCACCTTTGGCATTGCCGTACGCATGGCCGTCATGTCCCTGCTGGCCGCCCCTGCGCCACACTCTGCCGCTTGAACGAGGATTTTTCATGAAAATTCATATCACCCAAGGCCGCGTCATCGATCCCGTCACGCAGCGGGACTCCCAGAGTGACCTGTTCATTGCTGCGGGCAAAATCGTCGCTCTCGAACGTTGCCCTGCCGGATTTACCCCCAATCGGGTGATCGATGCCCGTGGCAAGATCGTCATGCCCGGACTGGTGGATCTGGCCGCCCGTTTGCGCGAACCGGGCTATGAATATCTGGCCACTTTGGAAAGCGAGATGGTTGCCGCCACGGTAGGGGGAGTCACCAGTCTCTCGTGCCCCCCGGACACCGACCCGCCCCTGGATGAGCCCGGTTTGGTTGAAATGCTCAAACACCGTGCCCATGGCCGGGAGCAAACCAACGTCTATCCCCTGGGCGCCCTGACCCAGCAACTCCAGGGCCTTCGCCTGACCGAGATGGGGGAATTATATGATGCAGGCTGCATTGCCTTCTCCCAGGCCAATGCCCCTCTGCTGGATACCCAGGTCCTGTTGCGCGCCCTGGATTACGCCACCACTTTTGGATTCACCGTCTGGTTACAACCCCAGGATGCCTATCTGGCGCGCGATGGGGTGGCTCACGACGGCGAAGTGGCCAGTCGCCTGGGATTGCCCGCCATACCCACCTGCGCCGAAACCATTGCTGTGAACACGATCCTGCAACTGGTCCGAGAAACCGGCGCGCGCGTCCATTTGTGCCGCCTTTCCAGTGCCAGCGGTGTGGATCTGGTCCGTGCGGCCAAGAAAGAGGGGTTGCCGGTCACCTGCGACATCTCCATCAACCACCTGCACCTCACAGAACATGACATTGGTTATTTCAATGCCCATTGCCGGCTGATCCCCCCCCTCCGCAGCGTGCGCGATCGAGCCGCCCTGTGCGCCGGTCTGGTGGATGGAACCATCGACGCATTGGTCTCCGATCACGCGCCCGTGGATGTAGACGCCAAGCAACTCCCCTTCGAAGCCGCCGAACCCGGGGCCACGGGCCTGGAACTGCTGCTGCCGCTCACCCTGGCCTGGGCGCGATCCCAGGCCCTGCCGCTGGTCACGGCCCTGGCACGAATCACCTCAGCACCCGCCAAAATCCTGGGCATCCCTGCGGGACAACTGAGCCCCGGCCAACCCGCCGACCTGTGTATCTTCGATCCGGAACGGGAATGGGCCGTCACCCCAAAAAACCTTAAAAGTCAGGGCAAAAATACGCCGTTCCTCAATCACCTCATGCAAGGTAAAGTCAGTCACACCCTGGTGGGCGGCTTCATCATCCATGAGGATGCCCGCGCCTGACCCACGATTTCTTCTTTATTTTCCGGACTCCCTTATCATGACTTCCAAAAGTTCCAACCCGTTGCTGGATTTTTCCGGGCTTCCCCATTTTGATGCCATCCGGCCCGAGCACATCGAACCTGCCATCCACTCCCTGATTCAGGACTGCGAGGCCTTGCTCGACCGTTTGACCCACCAGACCGAAAGCCCGACCTGGGACACCTTCATCACGCCTCTGGAAGATGTCAATGAACGCCTGGCGCGTGCCTGGGGTCAGGTTTCCCACCTGAATGCCGTGGTCAACACCCCGGAATTGCGCGCGGCCTACAACGCGGTATTGCCCCAGGTCGCCCAGTACTGGGCGCGTCTGGGTCAGGACGAAGCCCTGCTCGAGGGCTACCGAACCCTCCATCATTCCCCGGAGTTCGAAAAACTGCCTGCATCCCGCCAACGCATCATCACTCAGGCATTGCGCGATTTTCGTCTGGGTGGGGCCGAGTTGCCCCCTGCCGAAAAGGCCCGTTTTCTTGAAGTTCAGGAAACCCTGGCGGCCACCGGCGCGCGTTTTGAACAGAATTTGCTGGATGCCACCAACAGTTTCACCTATGACACCCAGGATCCCGATGAACTCGCGGGCCTCCCCCCGGAAGTGCTCTCCATGGCCGCCGAAACGGCCAGGCAGGCAGGGCGCTCCGGTTGGCGGCTCACCCTGCACGCCCCCTGTTACCTTCCGATCATGCAGTATGCCGAACGACGCAGTCTGCGCGAACATTTTTATCGCTGCTATACCACCCGTGCTTCGGAGTTTGGTCCGGAACCCTGGAACAACGGCCCCTTGATCCAGACTTTGCTGGCCTTGCGTGCCGAGGAGGCCCGCCTGCTCGGATTCGACCATTTTGCGCAACTGTCCGTGGAACCCAAGATGGCTGAGTCTCCCGAGGCCGTGCTGGCTTTCCTGCGCGATCTGGCTCAGCGCGCCAAACCCTTTGCCGAACAGGACTGGAAAATGCTGACGGCCTTTGCACAGGCGCGCCTTGGCCTGGATGTGGTGCAACCCTGGGATCTGGCCTACGCCTCAGAAAAATTACGCACAGCCCAGTATGATTATTCCGAACAGGAAGTGAAGGCTTACTTCCCGGAACATTCCGTGCTGAAGGGATTGTTTCAGGTCATCCAGAAACTGTATGGCCTCGTGGTTCATCCCGCCCAAGCCGAGGTCTGGCATGAAACCGTTCGCTTTTACGAATTGAAAACCCCCACCGGGACTCTGATCGGCCAGTTCTATCTCGACCTCTATGCCCGCAATGGCAAACGGGGGGGGGCATGGATGGACGACGCCATCACCCGGCGCCGCAGGGGAGATACCCTCCAGATACCGGTCGCTTATCTGACCTGCAATTTCTCGGCACCGAGCGGGGGAAAACCTGCGACCTTCACCCACGACGAAGTCATTACCCTGTTCCATGAGTGCGGGCATGGTCTGCACCACCTGCTCACCCAGATGGAGGATCTCCCCCTGTCCGGCATACACGGCGTGGAGTGGGATGCGGTGGAACTCCCCAGCCAGTTCATGGAAAACTTCTGCTGGGAATGGGAAGTGCTTCAGGACATGACCCACCACGTGGACACCGGAACTCCTCTCCCCCGAAGTCTCTACGAACGCATGCTGGCTGCCAAGAATTTCCAGAGCGGCATGCAAACGATGCGCCAGATCGAATTTTCTCTTTTCGACATGGAATTGCACCGTGCCGTCCCCACCCATCTCGACCCCCTGCGCCTGCTTGAACGCATCCGTGCCGAAGTGGCCGTGGTCAAACCGCCCGTCTGGCACCGCTTCCCGCACAGTTTCTCGCATATCTTTGCGGGCGGCTATGCGGCAGGCTATTACAGTTACAAGTGGGCCGAAGTACTCTCTGCGGATGCCTATGCCCTGTTCGAGGAAAGTGGCGTATTCAACCCCGAGATCGGACGGCGTTTTCAGAACGAGATCCTGGCCCAGGGCAGCAGTCGCCCGGCACTCGACTCCTTCATCGCCTTCCGGGGTCGCCCTCCCCAACTGGATGCTCTCCTGCGCCATCAGGGCATGGTGCCCCAACCCGCCTGAAAGGAATCCACGCCTATTGGCTGCGCAACGGTTCCCCAGCCCTCACAAAATTGAATGTGCGGGTGATGCGGATCAGGTCGGTCTGCGCCCGCATGGTCGCCGTGAAGGGTTGAAAAGGTGCCGCCATGCGCACGATCCGCAATGCGGCCTGGTCCAGGGCGCTGTGCCCGGAACTGCGCCGTATGTCCACAGAAGCCACCGTACCATCTGCGTTGAGCACGGTTTCCACCCCCACACTCCCGGAGAGTGGCTGACCCTGCTCGGGCGGGGGATAATTCAAGCCCCCCACTTCGGCCACCTTGGTCGTGAAAGCCTCTTCGTAAGCCTGCCATTCACCCTCCCGTGTCCCTGAGTCGAGCGTACGAACCCGTTTCCCCGCCCAGGGGTCCTGGACCAACCCGTGGGCCATGCTCAAACTCCGCCAGACCAGGGAGTTTGACGAAGCGTCAGGAAGCCCGGCGGCAGACTGAGGAACCAAATCCGCTGGCTTCGAGGCTGTCTGCATGTGGTCAGGGGTCGCAGGAACGTCCGGTGAGGCTGGCTCTGGCGGAGAGGAAGGCGCTGAAACTTTCTGCGGCACGGAGGAAGGAGGGGAGGCCTTGGGAGAGACCGGGAGTTCGGGTGGCCGAGGAATCGTCGCAGGAGCCGGACCTGCCTCCAGATCCACGGTCATGGGCAGGAGCGGGGAAGGCAAGCGCCAGGTCAGCCCGGAAAACCTGATCCAGAGCAAGAGCAACCCATGGATCAGGAGGGAAACGACCACAGCCGCGACCCAGGGAGAACGGTAGGAAGAAATACCGGAAGCCAACCCTGGAACCCGCCTGGATTTCATGGGGTAACCGTCGGTTCCGCCGATAACAGTTCACAATGCAGTTCAATGGCCCACAGGTCGATGGACCGGATGGCCAGTTCAACGTCCGTTCCTGCCCCCCATGCCGCTGCCCCGGGAACCTTGACCACCAGCGGCAAGCCTTCGAGGCGAGCCGCGCCCTCGCGCAGCAGACGTGCGCGACAAGTCGTCACGGTCTCCTGTTCCAGCCAGCGCAGACTCCAGTAGCGCTCCATCTGCCGCTGAAAATCCTGATAGGCTTCATAGGCCCGTTCAAAGGACAAGCTTTCATCGCGCAGACGAACCCGATCGGTCAGCGCCGGATCCGACTGCTGGAACAGGCGGATCAATTGCCACTGGTTGACCAGATCCGGGTAACGGCGCAAGGGAGAACTGCACCAGGCATAATGATTCAGCCCCAGCCCCAGATGTGGCGCCGGATCCACGGACATGCCGGTGCGTCCCTGTCCCTGCACCCGAAACAAACCCAACCAACCGGCTTCCACCAATTGACCTGCCCAATGACGATTGACCTCGATCATCAGTTCCGCCACCAGTTCGTCCAATGGGGCACCCCGTGGACGCGGATAAATGTCCACATGCTCTCCTTCCACCACGAAAGTATAATCATGGTATTGAGGCGTGGGGCGTTCCCTGGCCCCGCGTGCTTCCGCCAGCCGTTCTGCCAATCCCCGCAAAATTTTCAGATCCGCCAGATGCGGGATTTCCTGACCGTCCAGCGCTTCCTCATCCCACCGGGCCTCCAATTCATGCAGACGCAAATTGACCCCGATCCTGATTCGCTGAATCAGGGAACGTCGCGCCACCACCGCCAGGGTTTCCTTGTGCACCTGCAGCAACAAGGAGAGTACCGGGCGCTCCTGGCCCTCGTCGAGGGAACAGCGGGTAATCACCCGTTCCGGCAACATGGAAATTTTTCTCCCCGGCATGTACACCGTACTCAAACGTGCCCGTGCCTGTTCAGCCATGGCACTATCGGGACCAAACCGGAGGCCGGGTGCCGCGATGTGAATGCCCACTTCCCAATGCGCCGGATCCACCGACCGGAGACTGAACGCATCGTCGATTTCTGTCGTAAACGCATCGTCGATGCTGAAGGCAGGCACCTCGTAGCAAGGCCAGTCCTGCTCCTCCAGCATCGGAAAATCCGAATCCGCGGACCAGGGTCCGAAATACTCGAATTCGAAACGCCCCTCGTGCCAGGCACGGCTACCACCAATGACCCCGCATTGCGCCAACACCTGGGCAGGAGACTTTTTCAGCATCGAACTGGCGGCTTCCAGGGTCTTGTACGCCAACGTGTTCTTGTCCGGACGATAGAGCAGGGCAGGGAGTTCATGTACCAGCCAATCCGGACAACGTCCCGCCGCCAATGCCTCCAGCGCCTCAGCCTTTTGCTGATCCTGAAGACGACGGCGTTCCAGACCCGCCAGCGCCGCCTTGAGAGTTTCCGGCGCAGCCACACGAAAATGACCCCGCTGGCGCCGATGAAAATAGATCGGCGCCGCCTGCAGGCGAAACAGTATGGCCACTTGCTCCAGTACGCTGGGCTCATGCCCCTGATACTCCCGCGCCAGCGCCGAGAAATGCCATTCCGATTCCGGAGGACACGCCGACCAGAGCAGGTCGACATCAATCGTTTTCTGGAGAACTTCAGCCTCCTGAATCAGTATCCTGGGTTCTGGTTGGGTAAAGCGCAGCAGCACCCCCGCACTCTTGATCTTGCTGCGCTTACCATGGGGGGCCTCCACCTGCAACGTGCTGTCGGATTCCGCCAGGACAGTCCCGAACCTGATTTCCCCACCGTCTTCGTACACCACATAACCCATCCTGCGCACACTCCCTTATGCCAATGCCCGTAACAGGAGGTCATGAACCCCCCCAAAAGCGCCATTACTCATCGTCACGATGGCATCCCCCGTGTTCGCTTCCGCAACCACTGCCGCCACCAGAGCAGGCAGATGCGTGAAAACCTGCGCGCGCGTGCCCAGGGGCTGAAGAGCCGTGGGCAAATCCCAGCCCAGGTGGTGGTCATAGCCATAGACCCGATCTGCCAGGCTCAGGCTCTCGGCCAGTCGATCCGACCATACCCCCATCTTCATGGTATTGGAACGTGGCTCGATGAGGGCCAGGATACGTCCCCCGGTCGACCCCAGGCGCTGGTGCAACCCCTGCAGCGTGGTAGCGATGGCCGTAGGATGGTGGGCAAAGTCATCATAGACGGTTACGCCATTCACCACCCCCTTGATTTCGAGGCGACGCTTCACGCCCTCGAATCGTTCGAGGGCAAGGACCCCTTCCTCCAGAGGAACTCCGGCCTGCCTTGCGGCCAGCAAGGCCCCCAGGGCATTCATCCGGTTGTGTTCACCCAACAGTGGCCAATGAGTCGTCCTCGCGCGCACCCGCGTACCTTCCCGGATCGTCAATTGACCCAGGGGATCGCAGGAATCCAGGGACCAGTCTCCCTTTGAACCAAAGGATACCGTGGGGGTCCAGCACCCCCGCTCGAGCACCTGTGCCAATGACCCATCCTGCGCATTCACCACGATCATTCCCGAACTCGGCACGGTCCGCACCAGATGATGGAACTGCGTCACGATCGACGCAAGATCCGGAAAAATGTCCGCATGGTCATATTCCAGATTGTTCAGCAACAGAACCTCGGGACGATAATGGACAAACTTGGACCGTTTGTCGAAAAAAGCCGTGTCATACTCGTCCGCTTCGATCACGAACCAGGGACGCTCCGCCCGCGCCACCCGACCCGACCTCCAGTGCCGGGGCAAACGCGCCGATGCTTCAAAGTTGCCCGGCACCCCGCCGATCAAAAACCCCGGATGCAAGCCCGCCTTCTCCAGCAACCAGGTCACCAGTGCCGTGGTGGTGGTCTTGCCATGGGTACCCGCCACGGCGATGACCCGGCAGGAATCGAGCACCTGCTGTGCCAGCCATTCCGGCCCGGAAACATAGGGAAGCCCCTGATCCAGAACGGCCTCCATGAGCGGATTGCCGCGCGTCACCACATTCCCAACCACAAACAGATCCGGTTCCAAGGCGAGTTGTTCCGTCCCGAAACCTTCACTCAACCCGATCCCCTGAGCGTACAACTGGCTACTCATGGGCGGGTAAACCTGGGCGTCGCACCCCGTGACCCGATGCCCGGCAGCCTTGGCCAGCACGGCCACCCCACCCATGAAAGTGCCACAAATACCGAGAATATGGATATGCATGTCGGCGCCCTCCACTCAACGGGCTGGCGTATAAGCCAGTTGGGGGGCCAGCCAGTATTCCGCCTGTTCCAATGTCCACCCCTTGCGTCGGGCGTAGTCCTCCACCTGATCACGTCCGATCTTGCCCACCGCAAAGTAGACGCTGTCCGGATGAGAGAAATAAAACCCGCTCACGGCCGCCGTGGGCAACATGGCATAACTCTCCGTCAAACTGATCCCGGTGCGTTCGGTAGCCTGCAGAAGATCGAAAAGGATGGCTTTTTCCGTATGGTCGGGGCAGGCCGGGTAACCCGGCGCGGGGCGAATACCGCGATAGCGCTCGGCAATCAACGCGTCATGGGTCAGGTTCTCGCCTGCGGCGTACCCCCACCATTCACGTCGGACCCGCGCATGCAGCGCTTCCGCAAAGGCTTCCGCCAGACGATCCGCCAATGCCTTGAGAAGAATGGCATTGTAGTCGTCATGCGCCGCTTCATATTCAGCCAGACGTTCCTCGATCCCCTGTCCGGCAGTGACCGCAAAAGCGCCGATGTAATCCGCCACGCCCGTCGAGGCGGGTGCCACAAAATCCGTCAAACACTGATTGTGCCGATCCGACGGCTTCTCGTTCTGTTGACGAAGATGGTGCAGAACGGTGCGCACTGCCGTGCGCGAGTCATCCGTATAGATGAGCAGGTCGTCCCCGTTATCTGCGGCAGCCGCCGGAAAAAACCCCACCACTCCGTGGGCCGTCAGAAGTTTTTGCCCCAGGAGTTTCGCCAATAGTTCCTGGGCATCGGCAAAGAGTTGACGGGCCGTTTCTCCCACCACGGAATCTTCCAGGATGGCCGGATAACGCCCGCTCAACTCCCAGGTTTGGAAGAAAGGGGTCCAATCGATGTAGGGAACCAATGCCTCCAGAGGGTAATCGCGCAACTCGCGTACCCCCAGGAAGGTCGGGCGGGGTGGGGCGGCGGCCACCCAGTCGAACTTCTGTCCGCGTTGCCGTGCCTGTGCCAGGGAGAGAAGGGGACCGGTTCCTTTTTTGGCTTCATGCTGGGTTCGAATCCGCGCCATGTCTGCCTTGATCTCCCGGATATACGTTTCCTTCAATCCTTCACTGATGAGTTGGGTGCAGACTCCCACCGCGCGCGAAGCATCGGGCACATACACCGTCACCCCCTGGTAATGGGGTTCGATCTTGACCGCCGTGTGGACGCGCGACGTAGTGGCGCCGCCAATCAGCAAGGGAAGGGTGAATCCGGTACGCTGCATCTCGCGGGCCACATGCGCCATCTCTTCCAACGAAGGGGTGATCAACCCGGACAGACCGATGATGTCCGCTCTTTCCGTGCGCGCTGTTTCCAAAATGCGCTCGCAAGGCACCATCACACCCATGTTGATGACTTCAAAGTTGTTGCACTGCAAGACCACGGCCACGATGTTCTTTCCGATGTCATGCACATCCCCCTTGACCGTGGCCAGCAGGATGCGCCCCTTGGCCTGGGAACCGGCACTTTTCTCCGCTTCGATGAAGGGAATCAGATGGGCCACGGCCTGTTTCATCACCCGCGCCGATTTCACCACCTGGGGCAGGAACATCTTGCCTGCCCCAAACAGGTCGCCCACCACATTCATGCCGTCCATCAGAGGACCTTCGATCACATGGATCGGACGTTCAGCCACTTGGCGCGCTTCCTCCGTATCCTCCACGATGTAGGTATTGATGCCCTTGACCAGCGCATGGGTCAGACGTTCGTGCACGGGTGCCTGGCGCCAGGCCAGGTCTTCCTGGACAGTCTTGAGTCCGGCATCCTTGACCTGGGTGGCAAAAGCCACCAAACGTTCACCGGCATCGGGGCGCCGATTGAGGATGACGTCTTCCACATGCGTCAGCAGGTTCGGCTCAATCTCGGCATAAACCCCCAACTGTCCCGCATTGACGATCCCCATGGACATTCCGGCCTGCACCGCGTGGTACAGAAAAGCCGTATGAATGGCTTCCCGCACTGTCTCGTTGCCGCGAAAGGAGAAACTCACATTGGAAACGCCGCCACTGACCTTGGCGTAAGGCAGGGTATCCCGAATCTGGCGCGTGGCCTCGATGAAGTCCACCGCGTAGTTGTCATGTTCCTCGATTCCCGTGGCGATGGCAAAGATATTGGGATCAAACAGGATATCTTCGGGGGGGAAATCCAGTTTTTCGGTCAACAAACGGTAGGAACGCGTGCAGATCTCCACTTTACGTGCCTGGGTATCCGCCTGCCCCTGTTCATCGAAGGCCATCACGATGGCTGCCGCGCCATAGCGCCGCACCAGGGTGGCACGGTGCAGAAACTCCGCCTCCCCTTCCTTGAGGCTGATGGAGTTGACGATGGACTTGCCCTGCACACATTTCAGCCCGACCTCGATCACACGCCAGTCGGAAGAATCGATCATCACCGGAACCCTGGCGATGTCCGGTTCGGAAGCCACCAGATGGAGGAAGCGCTGCATGGCCGCCGGCGCATCGAGCATGGCTTCGTCCATGTTGATATCGATGATCTGGGCACCGCTTTCCACCTGGGCACGCGCCACCCCCAGGGCCTCGGTGAACTTCCCGGCCAGGATCAGGCGCGCAAAGGCACGGGATCCCGTCACGTTGGTACGCTCCCCGACATTCACGAAGAGGCTGTCCTCCCCGATATTGAAGGGCTCCAGTCCAGACAAGCGTGTTTCCCGTGGAACATCGGGGATCTGGCGCGGAGGAATCTCCCGGACCGCTTCGGCAATCGCCTGGATATGGGCAGGGGTCGTCCCGCAACAGCCTCCCACGATATTGATGAAGCCCGATTCGGCAAACTCCCTGAGCAGGGCCGCTGTTTCCGCGGGCCCCTCATCGTACCCCGATTCAGCCAGGGGATTGGGCAACCCCGCGTTAGGGTGGGCACTCACATACGTGTTTGCCACCCGCGCCAATTCCTCGATATAGGGGCGCATGAGCGCGGCCCCCAGGGCACAATTCAGACCGATGGAAAGAGGTCGGACATGAGACAGCGAATTCCAGAAGGCTTCCGTGGTTTGCCCGGTCAGGGTACGCCCGCTCTGGTCGGTAATGGTCCCGGAAATCATCACGGGCAAACGTTGTCCCGTGCGTTCAAAAAAGGATTCAATGGCAAAAAGGGCTGCCTTGGCATTGAGGGTATCGAACACCGTCTCCACCAACAAGATGTCCACGCCTCCCGCCACCAGTGCTTCGATGGCCTCCCCATAGGCGATGTTCAGCGTATCGAAGTCTACATTGCGGTAACCGGGATCATTCACATCCGGCGAAATGGACGCCGTACGGGTGGTCGGCCCCAGTACCCCCGCCACGAAACGTGGTTTGGCCGGATTGCGGCAAGTGGCCTCATCAGCCAATCGCCTCGCCATCCGGGCGGCCTCGAGATTGATTTCAGTCACCAGATCCGCCATATGGTAGTCTGCCAGGGAGATGGCATTGGCGTTGAAGGTGTTGGTCTCGAGGATATCCGCGCCAGCATCCAGATAGGCCTGATGAATCCCCTGAATGATGTGCGGCTGGGTCAGAACCAGAAGATCGTTGTTTCCCTTCAGATCATGAGGAAAATCCTTGAAACGTGTCCCCCGGTAATCTTCTTCGCTCAGACGATGTCGCTGGATCATGGTGCCCATGGCCCCATCCAGCATCAGAATGCGTTGAGAAAGCAAAGTGTGGAGTTGTGCGGTCGTATCTTTCATAGACGCACAGTCTACCATGCCCGTCAAGGCGACAAAAAGGCACCCCGAGGGGTGCCCCGAAGTCACACGGCGAGTTCCCTAGAACTTGTAGATGCCTTGCAGACCGTAGGTGGTCATGGATTGTGAGAGAATTCCGTTGGATTCCGCAAACAATCCCTTGTCGGCACGATCCTCCCGAATTTCGCCGCGCAACTCAAACGACTTGACAGGGGCATACCCCAGGGTCAACGTCGCTTCGCGCACCGTATTCGGTCCGACCAGCACCCCATAACCGCCCGTATCGACGCCCGTTGCCAAGGCTGCGCCTGAACTGTCCCGCACTTCCTCAGCCCGGAAGGAGACCCGATACTGCTCATTGATCTGATAGTTCAAGTACCCGGCCACCCCCCAGTAAGTTTCCGTCCCCACCTGATTAAGTCCGATGATTTCATTCTGTTGGGAGGCATGATCCGCATTCAGGATGAAGGTCAGGGACTGGGTCAGATTGGTGGTGAAGACCATGTCCAGCAAGGTGCGATTTCCCGCCCGCGCATTGGCCCCGCCATAGGCCGTAAAGGTGTTGGTGGTGAACATGTTGCTGGCATTGACCCCTGCCGTGGCAGGCGCCAGTACCGTTTCATCGCCGGTATAAATATCGAAGAGCAGGGACGTATCCTTGGTAAAAGCCTCGTTCACCGCCATTTCCACTGTCTTGGAAGCCGTCATCCCCGTCACCTGGTCCCAACCGTTATTCACTCCCATGGTCAGGGTCGTGGCTTCGGACACATTGTTGATGGCACGCACCCCCGTATGCGTAAAGGGAATCTTGCCAAAGAGGATGGAACGGGTGATGTTGGTATCCGCACCGCTGTCAATGTATTCCACCCCGGCCAGGGTGGTATATTTCCCACCCATCACCGTCCAGGCATTCTTGGCATACTGCATGAACGCCTGGGTCAGGTCGAAATACCCCCCACTGCCTGCGGTGGTGTTGTTTGGGTTGAGATTATTTCCAGAACAGGCCCCATAGGAACAAATGACCCCGGCATTGGAGCCCGCCGTCAGATTGACCAACCCGCCAATCCCCTGGGTCGGCAACTTGGAAATCGTGACCGACGCCTGATTCAGGGCAAAGGAATTCTTGGTGGTATCAAATACCTGCACACTGGGATCCGGCGTTTGCGAGTGCGCCATGTAGCCCATGTCCAGGTAACCTTTCACTTCGATATTGGCTTTCTTGAACAACTTGCCCAAACTCACTTCAGGTTCCGCATCCGATTCTTCCTCCTTGGCCTGGGCCAGGGTACCTGCCCCCAGGCACAGGACGGCGGCAAACAGACTGAAATAACTTCGCGGATTCTTGCTGATGAATGTCATGGTTTTTCCTCGTCATATTTTTTTGTAAAAATCACGCTAAAACGGGTAAAAACCTTTTCCTCCCCCTTCTGCGTTGGGAAAGTATTGACGCACATCAAGATACAAATTGCAACAGTTTGGTCATAAAAAAAGAGGCACCCGGAGGTGCCCCAATTCCCTGACGGAGAGAGGAAAGGCTATTCGATGCGTTCACCATGCAGGACCAGATCCAGTCCTTCACGTTCTTCTTCTTCACTGACACGCAACCCCATGACCATGTCGATGACCTTGAGCAGAACGAAGGAGACCACGAATCCGTAGACCACCGTCACGCCGACACCCAAAGCCTGGGTCGCCAGGCTGCCATCCATGGCACTGATTTCCTTGACATTGAAGACCCCGGTCAGCAAGGCTCCCACGATCCCGCCGATGCCATGCACGCCGAAGGCATCCAGGGAATCATCGTAACCCAGCATATGTTTCAAACTGGTGGCAGCCCAGAAACAGATCACGCCTGCCGCCAGTCCGATGGCGATGGCTCCGCCCGTGGCCACGAAACCGGAGGCTGGCGTAATGGCCACCAACCCGGCCACGGCCCCGGAAGCAATACCCAGAACACTGGGTTTGCCCTTGGTCAGCCATTCGGCAAACATCCAGGACAGAGCCGCCACCGCTGTAGCGACCTGAGTCACCACCATGGCCATCCCGGCACGGCCATCGGCCGCCACCGCAGAACCGGCGTTGAAACCGAACCAGCCCACCCACAACATGGAGGCACCCACCAGCGTCAGTACCAGATTATGGGGTGCCATGGGTTCCTTGCCATAGCCCACCCGCTTGCCCAATACCAACGCCGCCGCCAGACCCGCGACCCCGGCATTGATGTGCACCACCGTGCCCCCGGCAAAGTCCAACACGCCTTTGCCCGCCAGCCAGCCTCCCGGCTCCCAGACCCAATGCGCGATCGGGGAATACACCAGCAACGACCAAAGTGTGATGAACACCATCATGGCAGAGAACTTCATGCGTTCGGCAAAGGCCCCGGCAATCAATGCGGGCGTAATGATGGCAAAAGTCATCTGGAACATCATGTAGACCGATTCCGGAATGGATGTGGCAGCATGGTGCACCATCACCTTCTTGGCCTCATTCTGATACAGCATGCCATCCAGCAGGAAGCGCCCCATGCCCCCGAGCCAGGGCGTTCCAGGCATGAAGGCCAGACTGTAGCCTGCCACGACCCATAACACCGTCACCAGGGCACAGATGGCAAAACTCTGCATCAGGGTGGCCAGCACGTTCTTTTTGCGAACCATCCCACCATAAAACAGCGCCAAACCCGGAATGGTCATGAACAGGACCAATGCCGTGGACGTCAGCATCCAGGCCGTAGCCCCGGAATCGATTTTATCAAACCCCACCAGAAAGGGGGCAGTGGGTGTTGCCGGGGCTGCAGCAGCCGGCGCTGCGGGTGCCGGGGTAGCATCAGCGGCGGCGGGAGCAGCGGGAGCCGAAACTGCTGGCGCGGGGGTTGGCGGAGTTGCCATGTCATCTGCCATTACGGTCACAGTCCCCAAACTCAGAGACAGCGCCAAGGCGGCAACTTTCAATGTTTTCCAGCGTGCTTTCATTTTCATTCTCCTTATAGGGCGTCCGAACCGGTTTCACCAGTCCGGATCCGCACCACATGTTCCAAATCGTATACAAAGATCTTTCCATCGCCGATCTTGCCCGTGGTCGCCGACTTTTCGATGGCCTCGATGACCTGCTCCAGTAACTCGGTCTTGATGGCCGCTTCCAACTTGACCTTGGGCAAAAAATCCACCACGTACTCAGCGCCCCGATACAGTTCGGTATGCCCCTTTTGCCGCCCAAACCCCTTCACTTCAGTGACGGTGATTCCCTGTACGCCTATGGCACTCAGGGCTTCCCGCACCTCATCCAACTTGAAGGGTTTGATGATTGCAGTCACGAGTTTCATGATCTCTCCTCTCTGATTTTTCAATTAGTTAAAACTTGTAGATGCCTTGCAAACCATAAGTCACCATGCTTTGGTACAGAGTTCCATTGGACGAAGCAAAGATGCCCTGGCTCGCACGGTCTCCCCGCAGTTCGGCCCGCAGTTCGAAGTCTTTGACCGGCGCATACCCCAGAGTCAGGGTCGCTTCCCGCACCGTATCGGGACCCGGCAGTG